>DAOUUW010000095.1 GCA_030667965.1 Deltaproteobacteria bacterium | reverse complement strand
TGCAGATGATGTGCCGGCAGTAGTTTCCGGTGACAGCTTGAGGTTGCGCCAGATGCTTTTCAACCTGCTCAGTAATGCGATTAAATTTACTGAAAAAGGGTCTGTCCATATCACTGTTCGACTGAAAAATACAAGTGATGCCGGAGTGCTGCTTTTATTTACTGTGGAGGATAACGGCAGGGGAATTCCTGCGGCACAGCTGCAAAACATATTTGACAAATTTGTCCAGGAAGACAGTTCTGTCTCCCGCAAATATGGTGGAACCGGCCTGGGCTTGACGATTTGCCGACAATTGTGCCTGTTAATGGGTGGAGAAATGTCCGTGCAAAGTACAGAGGGGCAAGGGAGTATTTTTTCTTTCACCCTGTTATTTGAACAGGTGGTCCGGGATGAAGCCTCAGTCCGCAGTCCGGCAGAGGCAAGCGAACAGTCGGAACTATGTCCAGTACGTGTTTTGCTGGTTGAGGACAACCGGATCAACCGTGATCTGGCCAGAATAATTCTTGAGTTAAAAGGACATACTGTTGTTGAGGCCGGTAACGGTCTACAGGCCCTTGATGCCTTGGCTACTGACACGTTTGATGTGGTTTTAATGGATGTGCAGATGCCGGAGATGGATGGTTTTACCGCCAGCCGGATTATGCGTGCTGTTGAACAGAATAAAAATGCAGGTGGAATGGTAGATGAAAATCTTTTAAGCAAACTGCAACTCGCTCTTCAAGGGGGGCATCTTCCAATTATTGCAATGACTGCCAATGCCATGAGCGGTGACAAGGAAAAATGTCTGGCTGCCGGTATGGATGACTACCTGATGAAACCCTATGACACCGGGCAGGTCATGGCTGTCCTGCATAAATGGCTACCGGACAAAATCTCCTGCCGTCTACAGGAGGTTCCAGAGCATGGGGGGGTCGACGAAGCAAACAGCTCAGGCCACATTGACCTGAAGGTTCTTGATCAGTTCAGGCAATTTTCCGGCCAGGATGATTTGTTGCCGGGGCTCATCAAGAGCTATTT
Source organism: Deltaproteobacteria bacterium (assembly GCA_030667965.1). Taxonomy (GTDB): domain Bacteria; phylum Desulfobacterota; class Desulfobulbia; order Desulfobulbales; family SURF-16; genus JAHLLM01. The sequence goes on along the minus strand of DAOUUW010000095.1, from coordinate 10,499 downwards.
GGATCATGCTCCGGCACATCTGGAACAAATTCGGTGTGCGGTTGATTCATTGGATCAACAAAAAATATGGCAGGCAGCTCACACCATGAAATCATCAAACGGGCAGATTGGAGCGCAACACCTGTTTACCCTCTGTCACCAGTTGGAAGAACTGGGACGGCAAGACAATGCTGGACCGGATGTGGCTCAATACCTGTTGGAGGAATTGACGGAAGAGTTCACGCATGTGGAAAGGGAGTTGCGCCGTTTCATATGATTAGTGGCGGGAAATTTGGACTCAACCTGTTCAGGTGGGCTGAAACTCCATGGCTATATGTCCAGTTCTGCACTTTTGCTTTATGCCGCCGGCAATGACAAGATGTTCATCCGCCAGATAATCCGCCTCTTCCAGATCATGGGTGACAAGAATCACCGGCAGATGCAAGTCTTTTTTGATCTGCTTCAACTCTTCCCGCAGTTTTTTTCTCGTTGCAATATCCAGGGCGGAAAAAGGCTCGTCCAGCAGCAGCACCTTTGGCCTGCCGGCCAGGGCCTGGGCCAGGGCGGCGCGCTGGCGTTCTCCTCCTGAAACCTGGTTGGGCATTCTCTTGCGCAGGCTGTTGATGCCGAATGTCTGCAGCAGTTCCGTCACCCTGTCTTTGTCCCGGCAGGCAAAAGCAACATTTTTTTCAATGTTCAGGTGGGGGAACAGGGTGTGTTCCTGGAACACATAGCCCACTTCCCTGTGACGGGTGGCCAGGTTGATTTTGCGTGAACTGTCATACCAGCAGGAACCGTTATGGGCAATATGTCCACTGTCTGGCTGCTCAAGTCCGGCAATGCACCTGATGATGGTGGTTTTGCCGGCTCCGGACGGACCGGTGAGGGCCAAAAGATTTCCATCGTTGCAGGAAAAGGAAACATTGATGGAAAAATCAGCTAATTTTTTCTTAATTTCAGCTTTAAGTTCCATGGCTGGTACGCTGGTTGAAATAGTTGATAAGAAGCAGCATGGCATAGCTGATACCCACCAGAAAAAGGGAGAGAATGGCCGCCTCCCGGTACTGCATGGATTCAACATATTCATAGATGGCAACCGAAGCAACTTTGGTGCTGCCCGGGATCGAGCCGCCTATCATCAGAATGACTCCGAATTCACCCATGGTATGGGCAAAGGTGAGGATGATGGATGCAGCAATGCCATTCAGGGCATTGGGGATAATCACCTTGAAGAATGTAGCCACTGGTGAACAGCCAAGTACGGCTGACATCTCCAGCAGCCGGTGGTCGATCTTTTCAAAAGAGGCCTTCAGCGGCTGCACGGCAAAGGGCAGGCTGTGCACCATGGCGGCAATAACAATACCGGTGAAGGTGAAAACCAGCTGCCAGCCGGTGAGTTTTTCCCAGAAGGGGCCGATTCCCTGGGGACCCATGATGATGAGCAGGTAAAAGCCAAGCACCGTGGGCGGCAGAACCAACGGCAGGCTGACCAGGGCGTCCAGCAGGAATTTACCGCGGAATCTGGCAAATACCAGCAGGCAGCAGAGGGGCAGGGCCATGGCCAGCAAGAGGGCCGAGCTGATAAGAGACAGTTTTGCTGAGAGATAGAGTGGTGTTAAATCCATAATTGCAGTGAAAAATTCAAAGTGAAAAATGTAAAGTTAGCGGTATCCGTATTTATTCAGGATTTTCTGCACCTGGGGAGACTGGAGAAAAGTAAGAAATTCCCCTGCCATATCCTGTTTTGCTGACCGTGAAATAATGCAGGCTTTCTGAACCACGGTGTCAGCTTCCGGGATGGGCCAGAAGCAGCCTTTTTGTCCTTGATCAGATACTGTGAAGGACGCGGCTGTAAAGCTGACAGCCACGGTGCCCATTGCCGCGTATTGAAACGATTGTCCGACGTTGCCGGCATAGACCAGTTTCCCTGCCACCTTGTCCCACAGTCCTGCCTGTTGTAATGCTTTTTTGACAACACTGCCATAGGGCGCGGTTTTCGGGTTGGCTATGCCGATTTTTTTCAGCTTGTTATCAAGGAGCACGTCCTGCCAGTTTTTTCGGGTGCAGAGTTCAATATTTTTTGACCAGAGCACTGCCTGGCCCTTGGCATAAACGATTGGTTCACCGGCAAGACCCTCTGCAAAAAGAAGCTCGGGGCGGGCTGTGTCTGCCGCCAGAAAAAGATCATAGGGCGCCCAGTTTTTTATCTGGGCAAAGAGTTTGCCTGTTGAAGAGATTGTCGTTTGCAGGGTGATGCCTTTCGCTTCTTTAAATTCCCTGCCGATTTCCTCCATGGGCAAAGCAAAATTTGCAGCCACGGCAACGACAAGGCTTTCAGCCGCTCCGGCATTGCTGCCGACAAAAAGGAGAAAGGTTGCCAGAAAAAGGAGCGTTTTTTTCACAGGGGAATCTCCTCTTGAATACATTTTTTTACCTTGCCGGCAATATCAATCATTTTTTCTATCTCCTCGTCAGTGGGCTCTTTTATAATGAAGTCGTCAACAGAGCATATTGCCTGAAACGAATCCATAAAGGCGAGGTCCTTGATCAGTTCCATATCAAGAGAAATAAAATTTGTTGCAGCAGAAAGCAAGTTATTTAAGGTGTGGCCTTCCGGCATGTAGTTTTTATAAAGAAACAGAGCCATGAAATGCTTTTCAATGGCCATACCCAGGATGTTGTAGAGCGCCTCACCGTTAAATTTCTTCCGGTTTTTGACACCTTTGGCAGCCAGGTCGAGAAACTGGCTGCCCTCGTTAAAATATTTCTGCCATTCGAGCGGTTTTTCAAAAGGATCTTTCATGGTTTCAGGCATTGGCTGTAGTGATTGCATCAATGGCACCTTCATAAATAACCGGCATGATGCCCCGATTTTCCAGTTCCTGGCGGGGTTTGTCGCCAATTTTGGTTGAGTAAACCTGCGTGCATCCCTCAAGTGCTTTGGCTATGGTGTCAAAACGGATTTTATTAAATGTATGGGATTTATCGCCCTCTGACAGAGAGGGCGCCTTTACTTCGTCAAGCTCAAGCTGCGAGATGCCTTCCTTTCCCATCTCGTAAATCAGGAAGCGCTCCGCCTTGCCAAAATGGTCATTGACGTTTATCCCGTCAGTTGAAACGACTGGGATTTTCATAAGTTCCTCCTCAAATTGTTAAACCACAGGGGTCACGGAGTTTTTTGTTTTGAATTATCAATTTTCAATTCTCAATTATCAATTGCTTTTACCCGCAGCCATTGCCGCCGCCCATGCAGGCCCCTTTTGAGGTGCATTTCTGCTGGCGGCCTTTCAGCTTATTCAAACTCTTGCCGCTGTATACGGCTTCCAGTCCAGCTTCAATAAAACCGCTCATGGTCACCGCCTTGACGCCGAGTTTGCCGAGGATCTCTTTAGGGGAATTTCCGAGATCATTAACCAGCACAGCCTGGCAGTCACGCAGGGCCCGGCCTAACGTGTGCCATCTCTGCGGTCCACCGCCGGGAATGGCTGCCGGGCGTTCTTCCACCATGTTAAAGGAGCCGTCCTCCTTTTTTTCCCAGATCTGCAGATGAGTTGCCTCGCCAAGATGCTGATTGACAAGTATTCCCTCCAGGGTTGCTACCGCTACATAGGGCCGTTCCTGAACAGGCATGGCCGGCAGGGAAGCACAGGCAGACAGGCAGCCGCGCATCTCCGCACTTTTATCCTCCCCGAGCAGACCGACGGCATCGGCCCGGCAGCGGGTGCAATGGCGCATCTGGGGCAGGTATTTTTCCGCTGTGTTGCGCAAATCAGCCATTTGTTTTTTGCTTGGTTCAGGGATGTCGGCAAATGGTGTATCCACAGTGGGGAACATGGCTATGCAGTTAAAGAGGTCGGCCTTTAATTCCTTCATTTTTTGGGCTACCTCTTTTATATGGTGGTCGTTGATGCCCGGAATGGCGATGGTGTTGATTTTTACAGTGATGTCATGTTCCTTGAGCTTGGTAATGGCCTTTATCTGGCGGGCCAGCAGAAGTTCGGCCGCCTGGACGCCTCGGTAAACGATGTTGCCGTCCCGCACAAAGGTATAGATATTTTGGGTCACATTGGGATCCACCCCGTTTACCGTCACTGTGACGTGGGAAACATTAAGCGCGGCCAACTCCTCAACATAGGGGGCCAGGTTTAAACCGTTTGTAGCAAGACAAAGGATCATGTCAGGATATTTATTGTTGATGAGCCGCATTGTTTCCATGGTCTCATCGGCGTTGGCAAAGGGATCACCTGGTCCGGCAATGCCTGCCACCGTGATGCGCGGTTCCTTCTCAAGCACCCTGTCCATATAGGTAAGAGCCTGATCAGGGGTGAGCAACGTGCTGGTCACGCCGGGCCGCGATTCGTTGACGCAGTCATATTTGCGGTTACAGTAGTTGCACTTGATATTGCATTTCGGTGCAACCGGCAGATGAACACGACCGAATTGACCTTTGACCTTGACATTGAAGCACGGATGACGGGTGTAGTCTTTTTTCATGGCATTCTCCCTATATATTCAAGTTTTAAGTTTTATAAATCACGTGTTAATGCCATTAACTTAAGCTCCGAATTTATTCTCCCCTCACCCCGACCCTCTCCCCAGAGGGGCTCTCCCCAGAGGGGCGAGGGAGAAAATCCCCTCTTCTGGGGGGAGTCATAGGTTGAGGGCAAAAAACGCTTTAAGTTAATGTTGTGTGAATCACATATAGCTGTAACCTATGCCCGAATCGTTCTGTTTCTTCTCGATCAGGCTGTTGACCACTGTGTCAAAAAGTATTTGAGCCCCCCGGTAACCGAGATGAAGAATGCGCTGGCCACCAATGCGGTCATGGATGGGAAAACCCACCCTGATGAGGGGGATGTTCAGATTGCCGGCCAGCGGATAGCCTTTGGAGTGACCCACCAGCAGGTCCGGAGCCAGGGTTTCCGCTTCTTCGGCAATGTCAAAGAAATCCATGCCCTCATAGACCTTGGGTTGTTCATCCATCACTCCTTCAGTGACCAAGCGGATGGCTTCTTTGAAGGAGCCGCTTTTGCCGCCGCTGGCGCAGAGAATGGGCTGCACGCCGATTTCGGCCAGAAAGGAGGTAAGGCCCACTACAAGGTCTTCTTCGCCATAGATGATGGCCTTTTTGCCGAAAACATATTTATGGGCATCCACGTAGGCATCCACCAGTCGCCCCCGTTCCTTTTCGTATTTTTCAGGCATTGATTTGCCGGATAGCGCAGTGAGTATCTCAAAAAAACGATCTGTTTCAGAGATACCGATTGGCAGACCAGCCGGGCTGTTTTCCACGGAAAAATTTTTCTCTAAAATGCTGCCGGCTGTAGTCTTGTTGACAATGGTGCGCCCAAATTCAATGGTTGTTCTTGCTCCTCCCATCTGGCTGATAGAGTGGAGAGGTGTGCCGCCTTGGGGGACTTTTTCGTATTCAAGCAGGGCCGGGCCGTCCAGGGTCTCGGAGAGATCCGGCAGAATGGTTGCCTGCAGAGAAAAGTCATCCATTATCTCGCGGAGATGGCGGTAGTCAGCCGATGAAACAAAGCCGGGCAGGAGGTTGATGGTCTCATTGTCAGCGGATTTGCCGGCAAGCTGCTCAACCACCGAGGCAACTGCTGCATGAAAACCCTCCATGTGGGTGCCGGAGTAGCTGGGGGTTGAGACATTGACCGTCAGGGGGCTGTTTTCTGTACCGAATTCCTTCTTATATTCTTCGAGGATCATTGGCACGTCGTCGCCAATGGTCTCGGTCAGGCAGGTTGTGGCAATACCGATCATTTTCGGCTGGTATTTATTGGTGATGTTTTTAAGCCCGAGCTTCAGATTGGCCGCCCCGCCGTAGACGGCATGTTTTTCACTGAGCGAGGAAGAGCCGATGTCGACCGGTTCGTTATAATGACTGATGATATAGCGCCGCATGTAGGTGGCGCATCCCTGGGGCCCGTGCAGGTAGGAAACCGCTCCCTCAATGCCGCGGAAAGCGAGACACGCGCCCAGAGGTTTGCAGAGCTTGCAGGCGTTGGTGGTGGATATGTAATTAGGCATTTTTGTCATGATGACATCCTTTTTTATTTCTCACAGAGGCACAGAGGTCACAGAGAGAAACAAATAGAAAAACTCTGTGTCCTCTGTGCCTCTGTGAGCGCTATCTTTTTCTCGGTACAAACTTCCACACCGGGCTCATCACCGATGAATAGACTTCCCTGGCAAAGTTGATCATGCCCTCAAAGCCGGCCAGGGCCTCCTTACGTTCGTGGTTGTGGTCGCAGAAGCCGACACCCAGTTTATAGGCAATGGGCCGTTCCTTGACGCCGCCGACAAAAATATCAACCTTTTTTTCTTTCAGAAAGGAGGTCAGTTCCAGAGGATTTGAGTCATCAACAATGATGGTGCCCGGGTCGGTAATCTCGGCCAGTTCCTCATAGTCCTCCTTGGTGCCGGTCTGTGAGCCGACCATGACGACATTCATGTCGATGAGGCGAAATGCTTTGACCAGGGAAAATGCCTTGAATGAGCCACCCACATAGATGGCCGCCTTTTTGCCCGCCAGTGCCTTTTTGTATTTCTGCAGCTCCGGGTAGATTTTTGCCACCTCTTCCTGGATAATCCGGCCGGCCTTCTCCATAATTTCAGGATCCTTGAAAAAACGGGCCACATCATAAAGGGCCTCTGACATGTCTTCGATGCCGAAATAGGAAACCCGCATAGAGGGAATTCCGTATTTGTCTTCCATCATATTGGCCAGGTCCATGGTGGCGCCGGAACACTGCACAACATTCAACGCAGCTCCGTGGGCCCGCTTGATATCGTCTATGCGGCCATCACCGGTGATGTTTGCCACCACCTCAACACCCATGCGCTTGAAATAGTCGCGGATCATCCAGATCTCACCGGCCAGGTTGAAATCACCGAGAATGTTGAGGCTGTGCTTGGAAATGTTTGCAATGTCTCCGGTGCCGATGAGACGAAACATGGCCTCGCAGGCAGCCTTGTAGCCTGCGCGTTTGTTGCCCTTGAAGCCTGCGGACTGCACCGGGATCACCGGGATGTTTTTTTCAGCCTCCATCTTGCGGCACACCGCTTCAAGGTCATCGCCGATAATGCCGACAATGCAGGTTGAATAGACAAAGGCCGCCTTGGGTTGGTGCCGGTCTATGAGCTCATCGAGTGCCTTTTCAAGTTTCTTTTCACCGCCGAAAATGACATCCAGTTCCTGCAGGTCGGTGGAGAAACTCAAGCGGTGCAGTTCCGGGCCGGAGGATAGCGCTCCACGAATATCCCAGGTGTATACCGCACAACCGATGGGGCCATGCACCAGGTGCAGGGCATCAGCTATGGGGTAGAGGACAACCCGTGAGCCGCAGAAAACGCAGGCCCTCTGGCTCACAGCGCCGGCCAGACTGTCCTTGTTGCAGACGATCTCAAAAGGCTTATCTCCCTTGCGATGTATCTGATCTTCTCTTTCTTTTAAGGCAGTTGCTTCCATAGTCACATTCTCGTAGAATTATCGTTTAAGGTGTTTGAAGCTGTAAAATGCAACCCCTGTGCCATGGGCTAATAATGTGAGAAATACGTGTATAATCAGCTTGTTGTCGGTGTTGATGAGGGAGGGTGTGGGATTTTGTCTTTACGACAATCCATATTGTTGTCGTGAAGGTTACAAAAATGAAGAAAGGGGACAATTTTGTAGTTTTGAAAATTCTAATAGGGATAACTCTCTTGTGAAGAAACAAAAAAACAGTAATGAAAAATGGAAAAATGTGTTGAAATTTGAAATTGGGTTTTGAAGCAACCCTTCGTGCAAGGCCGGGAAAACTATGTCTCTCACAAACCATGAACTGCAACTTGCCAACGACTTTGTCCAGTACACTGGCTGTAATATTTTTCTGACAGGTAAAGCGGGCACCGGCAAAACAACCTTTCTTCATAATCTGCAAAAGAACACGGCAAAGCGGATGATTATCACCGCTCCAACCGGTGTTGCGGCCATCAACGCCGGCGGGGTGACGCTCCATTCTTTTTTTCAACTGCCATTCGGCCCATTTGTGCCGGGAAGTGAGACATACGAGCGCAACAAGCAGCGCCAGTTCAGGTTCAGCAAAGAAAAAAAGCGGATTATACAGAGCCTTGATTTGTTGGTGATTGACGAAATAAGTATGGTCCGGGCCGATTTACTCGACGCGGTGGATGCTGTGCTGCGTCGTTATCGCCGTAATAATCAGCCATTTGGCGGAGTGCAGCTGCTTATGATCGGCGATCTGCACCAGCTCTCTCCGGTGGCAAAGCAGGATGAATGGCAGCTTTTGCAGCAACATTATGAATCGGTTTATTTTTTCAGCAGCAAGGCCCTTGGTCTTACTGAACTGCTTACCATTGAGCTGAAGCATATTTATCGCCAGTCAGATGTTCATTTCATCAAGCTCCTGAATCGGGTGCGTGATAACCGGCTTGATGAATCCTCCATAGCGGATCTTAACCGGCGTTACATTCCGGATTTTACACCGGGCGAGGAGGGCTATATTACCCTGAGCACCCACAACCGCAGCGCCGACTCCATCAATCAAACCAGACTTGGAGCCCTGTCCAAAAAAGAATACCGTTTCAAGGCTGAAATTTCCGGAGATTTCCCTGAACATATCTACCCAACCCCCGCCTCTCTTCTACTTAAAGAAGGGGCTCAGGTGATGTTCGTGCGCAATGATCCCTCTGCTGACAAACTTTATTACAATGGTAAAATAGGCAAAATAACCAAAATTTCAGGAAAAAATATCAGCGTTATCTGCCCAGGCGACAGACAGGAAATCGTGGTTGAACCGGTGGACTGGGAAAATATCAAATACACGGTGAACGAAGAGAATAAGGAAATTGAAGAGGACATCATTGGTAAATTCAAGCAATACCCACTGAAACTTGCCTGGGCCATCACCATTCACAAGAGTCAGGGGCTGACCTTTGAAAAGGCCATTATCGATGCCAAAGCAGCTTTTGCCCATGGTCAGGTTTACGTGGCCCTGAGCCGTTGTAAAACCTTAGAGGGTATGGTGCTGAGTTCTCCCATTTCATCCCGGGGGGTAGAAACGGACGAAGCAGTAATGTGTTTTGGCGAAAACGCTCAGCAAAACCCGCCGTCCGAAAGCCGGCTTCAGGCAGCTAAAATCAGCTACCAGCAGCAGTTGTTGCTTGATTGTTTTGATTTTGAACAGTTGCGCAACCGTCTCAATTATCTTGGCAGGCTTTTGCTCAGTAACGCAAGTGTAGTACACGTTTCAGGCGGTGCCGATATCCGCCGGCTGGAGAAAATGGCCACAGAGGATATTTTTGTTATCAGTGACAATTTTAAGCGTCAATTACGCACAATTTTTGCGGATGGCGGCCTGCCCGAGTCAGATGCAGTTGTTTTGGAACGGATCACTAAAGCGTCAACATGGTTTCAGGAAAAATTTGCTGTTATTTTTGAGGAGTCAGTGCAAAAAATGCACGTGGAAACAGACAATAGGGAACTTCTAAAAAAGATTGGCAATGCCCTGAATAATCTTAAACAGGAAATTGCCGTAAAGGTGGCTGGAGTACAAAGCTGTGAAAAAAGATTTTCACCGTCGAGCTATCTGCGCGCTGTTTCAGTCGCTGAAATTGATTTTACCCCTGCAAAAGAAAAAAAGAAACAGACCCCGGAATACACTGGATCAGACGTTGATCATCCTGAGCTGTTTAAGACCCTGAAGGAGTGGCGTTCCCGCAAGGCCAGGGAGGAAGAGGTTGCCCATTTTCAGATCTTACATCAACGGGTATTGATCCAGATTGTGGTATACCTGCCCGACAATGTTGCTGATTTGGGCAAAATAAAAGGAGTCGGCAAGAAAACCATTGAGAAATACGGCGATGAACTTGTGGCACAGGTTTTGGCTTATCGCAAAAAACAAGGGATAGTCAAAGTCGTACTGCCGGAGCCTGAAAAACTTCCGGAAGAAGGAACCCCGTCAAAAGATGCGGCTTCTTCTTCCGGCACCGGCGGCACGAGAGATATAAGTTTCGATATGTTCAATAAGGGATTAACTATTGCTCGGATTGCAGCAGAAAGAGGCTTGGTACAGTCTACCATTGAAGGGCATCTGAGTTTTTTTGTGGAAAAAGGCAAGTTGGATATCAATAAGCTGCTTTCACCTGAAAAACAGCAGGCTATTGAAAAGAAACTTGCTGCATCGCAAAATAATTCCCTCAGTGAAGTAAAAAACGAGCTGGGAGATGACTACTCCTATGGCGAGATCAAAATGATGCTGGCCCACCGGAAATATTTTGACTCTGGAGAGCGTTAATCCACAGAGATTTCATGAATAAGTTTCATGGTATTTGTTCTACCTATTTTCTGTTGTAGCCTATAAAGAATCAGGGCGTATACGTAACAAATCCTATTTTTTCTTATTAAATTAGTCTGTTATCTGTTGTTATTTTCGTTCATTTTCTTTAGAAGATCAAGGTTTTTCTCCCAAAGATAGCCTCGTCAATGACCAGTTGTGAGAATGGGC
>DAOUUW010000168.1 GCA_030667965.1 Deltaproteobacteria bacterium | reverse complement strand
GAAGTCATGCAGATTACAGAAACTGGTCGCTATAATACGCCCCTTGTAGTCTGCCGGCAGCTCAAAAACCGACTCAGCCTTTTCATCGGAAGGATAGAAGGTGTCCTCGCCTGCAACCGTTCCATCAGCCAGAACCAATGTATGGCGGACAATATAATGTTTTTCACTCATCCCGTGCTTTGTTGCAACTGTAACTTTACCGTCCGCCACAGTCACCTCTGGAGCGTGGCTGCCAACTTTTTTCTCCCATTTACCGGGATTCTCTTTTGAATAGACAATCCCTGCTAAATTTGGATTAGCAGTGGGGCAATTTTTCGGACATCCCTTCTTCGGCATGGCCAGTACATTTGAAGCACTACCAGCCGCCACAACCGCCGCCGCTGCCAAGGAACCTTTGAGGAACTCTCTTCTTCCAGACATAATTAACCTCCAGTTTTTTTAATAAAAGTTACTACTAACATAAAGGCTTCTTTTCATTTGTCAAATCATTTTCTCGTGCGGAACCTTTTTTTGCTTTTTCGGGACAAAAAAAGAGCGCCTGCAAGAGTCTCTTTCCTGACCACAAGCAGTTTGGTCTTTTGTGCAGCTGAAAGATGCAATGCCGGATTATCCCACTGTTGCAGCAGCAGCTTGGTGAGGTGTGGAAGGTTGTGTTGTCCATATAAAGACAAGTGGGATAAAAATCAGGGTCAGAAAAGTGCCCACCAGCAGACCGCCAATGGCGACAGCTCCAAGGGGTGCCAGCCGTTCCAGGCCGATGGCTGAACCAAGGGCAACAGGAAGCATGCCGGCAGCCACGGCAAAGGCGGTCATCAACACCGGGCGGGTACGAATCCGGATGCTCTCAAGCATGGCTTCACTTGTATTTAATCCTTCCGCCATCTTCTCCTGGGCAAAATGAATGAGCAGGATGGCGTTGTTAACGATGATGCCCGAAAGCAGAATAAAACCCATCATCGCCGGCATGGACACATGATAGTTGAGTATCAGCAGAGTCCAGGCGGCACCGATTATGGTCAGTGGTATGGAAAACACGATCATCAGGGAAATCTTGACGCTGTTAAAAAGGGCCACCAGGGTGAAAAATATCAAAATAACGGCAAAGCCGATGGACCGGATCATCCGCCCTGCCGCGTTTTGGAATTCCTTCTCATCACCAGTCTGCTCCATGGTCACCGAAGGCGGCAGTATGATACCCTCCATGGCCCGGGAAAAGTCTTCCATGATATGCGAAATGGCTGCTTTTTCGCGGTATCCGTAAACATTAAGAGTATAGTTCAACCCCTCCCGGGTAATGATGCCCGGCTCCCGTTCCTTTTCAAAAGATCCGATAGCAGCCAGAGGAATTTTTCCTTTGGGTGAATCAATCAGCATGGTGCTCAAAAGATCAATATTATCCCGCTGTCCGGCAGGAATCCAGACACGCACCCCGAGATCAATGCTGTTTTCTGCGGCAAAGCTTGCCACCTGTGCGCCGCGCAGCAGGGCTTGAAGTTGGGCGGCAATCTCCGAATTCTTCAGACCATAATAAGCGGCCCGCTCCTTATTGATGGTGAGGTTGTAAACCGTTTTGTCATTTTCCCAGCTCTGGCCCACCGACACCACACCCCGGGTGTCGTACAATGCCCTTTTCACTTTGCCGCCGGCAATGACGAGATCCTCGAAGCTTGCGCCTGACAGCATAACATCAACATTGGCACGGATACCGGCCATGGCTGTTGCTCCGTAATCAGCGACTTCCAGGCTCTTTATATTTTCGATTACCGAAAGCTCTGTACGAAGATTTCGTGCAATGTCCCAGATGCTCTCCTGCCGTTCATGGCGATTCACATAGGTGGCAATGATTGAAATGTGGTCCGTGCCACTGCCGCTGCCGATGCTGAGCACCCCCGGTTCACTGCCGATGGTTGAAGAAAGCCGAAGCAGCTTGCCGCCGGCAGTAATTATTATATCTGCCTGCCGGACGATTTTTTTACTTTCTTCAATGGGCAGGTTTGCATCGGTGGTGATACTGATCTTGATCCCGCCCGTATCCATGGGGGGCATCAGTTCCCGGCCAACGATGGGCATCACCCCTCTCATACTGATAATAAACAAAACAACGAGTGCTGCAAAATAGGCGGCAGCCACCATCTTACGACCCAGAGCAGCCTTGACTGCTGCAGAAAAGAAACCCTGGATTCTGTCATTAACAACCCCTGTGATACGGTGAAAAAAATCCTCTGCCCGCAACACAACGGGATGACGAATGGCAAGAATCTTCAAGGAAAGCAGGGGCACTGCGGTGATGGAGATAACATAGGAGGCCGCTAAGGCCAAGAGCAGGGTGGAGACCAGAGGCCTGAAGACGGTCTGGGGATAGCCGCCGACAAAAAGTATCGGGGCCAGGGCGATCATGGTGGTTATGGTGCCGGACAGATCGGCAAACAAGATCTCCCTGGTGCCGGCAAAAACCGCTTTGTCTATCTTGTAATGCAGCTCCTTGTAATGGCGTTCAATATTTTCCATGACAACCACCGCATCATCAAGGAGCAGTCCCAGTGCCAGGATAATGGCGGTTAAGGTCACCACATTAAACTCAATGCCCACAATCCACATCAGGGCAATGGTTGTGGCATAGACCATTGGAATGGTACACAGCACCACCAGCACCTGCCTGAAACTTGCCAGAAAGAGGAAGACAACAATGGTTGACATGATGATGGCATCCCTGAGCGCCTCAAACATATTTCCCGTGCTCTGGACTATGATATCTTTCTGGGTATCGGTGACTTCAAAATGAAGATTGGCATATCCGGCCTTGATTTGCTCAAGTTTTTTTTCAACATTATCAATGGCCTTGATCACATCGTCATTGATGCCGCGCTGGACGGAAAGGGCAATGGCCTCATTGCTGTTACCGTAATATGCCGAACTGTTTTCATAATGGCCGAAATAGATGTCGCTGACATCGCCAAGAACGACCCCGCTTGTCAGTCGCAGGGATTTCAGCCCGCCAATGCTCTCCTCCTTTCCGGCGGATTTGAGCAGGTAGCGGCTTTTTTCACTGGTGATAAAGCCGATGGCATAATCTTGATTATTGCTCTGCAAAGCGGCAAGCACCGCATCAATTGACAGGCCATAGCGATCCAGCCTTTCTTTATCGATGATGACCTGGATCTCTTTTTGGTAACTGCCGAACACATCGACATTGGCAACGCCGCTTACCTTAATCAATTCATGCTTTAACTCATTTTCAGCAAAACGGCGCATGTCTTCAAAGTCCATTTTGCCTGCAGAGCTCACGGCGATGACCAGGATGGGTGCCGTGGCTGCGGAAATCTTATGAACCTGAGGTTCCTTTATGTCCCGGGGCAATGTGGAACGTATCCTGTTAAGCGAGTTGGTGACATCACTTGCCGCCATATCAAGATCCTTGCTGTAATCAAACTCGGCGTGAATAACAGAGACCTCATCGATGGTGGTTGAGTAGACCCGGCGGATCTTATCCAGGGTGTAAAGCTCCTCCTCCACCGGCACGCTGATATTTGCGGCAATGGTCCTGGCTGATCCACCGGGCTGCACAACAACAACGGCAACCTCGGGATAGTTGGACTCCGGGAAAAGCTTGCGGTCAACTTTGTTGTAGCCGACGATGCCTAAGAAAACAAAGAGCATCAGAAATGAGTAAATAAAGTAGGGGCGCCCAAGCAGACGCTCTATCCAGCTATTATTCATTCTTGCTTCCTGGCCACTACGCTGATATTGCCGAAAGCGGGCAGCAGGCTCAGTTTTGTTTCCGCTGCCACGGCAACCGGCAATGAAACACATGGATCGAGAAGAGCGTATTGCTTGTCTTGCGCTATGATAGTCACAGATACAGGTTCAAAGTGGTCCTCTTTATAGGCCATGACCGCCACACCCTCTTTCCGATGAAGAAAGGCATTGACCGGCAGGGTGCATCCTGTTTCAACCCGGGTGAGCACCTCGATGGTCAGATAACTTTCATTGGGTAGCGAAAGATGTGTGTCAAGAGCTATCTCGGCCACGGACAGGCCGTTTTGGGCGTCAGCGTAAAGGGTTGTTATTTCACCGATCCTTTGAAGATCCAGCAGGACATTCTGGTTGACAGCTATGGCGCTTGTGTCAGGTACATAGCTGAAAGTAAGTTTTTGCCCGGGCGAATGAAGTAAAAGCAGGGGACGTCCCGCTGTGGCAAGATCTCCCTGCCGCAGAAATATTGTACCCACGGTTCCGTCAAACGGGGCCTTGATGAAGAAATAGGCCCGCTGGGCCTGCAGCGCTTTTATCCTCTGCCTTGTGGCCTGCAATTCGGCGTTTTTGCTGATAGAGACAACTTCTGAGGCGTCAAGTTTTTCTTTGGCAAGACCTCCTGCGTTAAAGAGAGCGGCATCACGCTCATACTGATCTTGGCTGTAATTCACCCAGGCTTTCCGTTACCCTAACCTCCGTAATCCGGCCGCTCAGTTTTGAAGAGAGAGAGACGCTTTTTGCTGATTCAAGTTTGGCCAGAAAGGTGCGGGTCTCGCTCAGGGTCCGGGTCTGTGCCGTAACCGTTTTAACCCTATAGGAGGGAGGTGTTGCCGTGGGTGCTTCAGTGATGGCATTTTTTCGTTTCTTTAGCAGCATCGCAGCCCCAAAAATAAGGGCTATGACCAGCACGAGCACAACAATCTTTTTCATTTCGCCTCTCCATCTTCGAGCAGGTAATCAAGGTAAAAACGGGCATTTTTATAACTATAGCCGGCATTGATAGAGCGGCTGAGAGCCAATTGATTGCGAGCTTTTGCCTGGAGCAGATCATTGAGATCGCCTGCTCCCATATTAAAACGGACCTGCTCTATGCTCTCGGTTTCACGGGTCATGGCAAGTTCTGCCTTGACGCTGTTATATTCTATGATGGCAGTATCAATTTTGCTTACCGCTTCGATCAGGGCTCGTTTGAGCTCAAGCTCCGTCTTCAGCCTCTCTCTAAGGCTCTGCTGTTTTGCGATGTTTGCCTTCTGCAGGCTGGAGCTCCGCCGGCCAAAATCAAAAATATTCCACTTCAGGTTCAGGCCTGCCTGCCACACCTCTTCATGTCGCCAATCGTCTTTGTTGGGGTTGCCGTCATCATTGGGGCCGAAATTCTGCCCGTAAAATGCATTAAAGGAGATCTGCGGATAAAGGGAGGCCTTGCTTTTTTCTATGAGCTTTTCATTTTTTTCAATTTCCAGCTGGGCTGAGCGATAGCGCTGCAACTCCCTGATTTGCTCTTCATAACCGGATTCACCGCTCTCAACCGGTTCTATGTGTATAGGTATATTGTGAAAATCAGCGAGAAGGTCAATGTTAAGCAGGCTGGCCAGCGTTGCCTTGATAATTGTCAGAGATGATGCGATCTGCGCTTTTCGGGCTCCGGCATTTTCAAGATCAGCCGCTGCTTTCAGCTGGTCGATCCTGGCCTTTTTTCCAAGTTTTAGTTCATGGGTGATGTCATCATAGAGCCGCTGCAGTGCTTTGATATAGGCAATTTGCGCCTCTTCCTGTGTTTGCAGGGAAAGAATGTTTACATAAAGGGTTTTGACGTTATAGATCAACTGTTCCCTGCTCAGCTCGAGGGCGACCCCGGCCATTTCTTCTTGCAGGGCGGCAATCTCAACAGTGCGCTTCCGGGCAAAACCGGTAAAAAGCGGTGCCTCATACATGACACCGGAAACAAAAAAGTCCTCGGTTGTCGGTACAGCTAGAGGATCTTGAGAAATGATTGCCGGTGTCATCGGAATCAGTGTCCTGGGCTGATTGTAATGGGTATAGGAGGCAACAGCGTCGATCCTGCCGAAGTTCTGTGATTTTTTCTCGACCAGATCACTGTGGGCAAACTGCTGGTTCATCTGCTGTTTTTGCAGATCCGGGTTATTTTTAAGGGCCAGCTCGACGCACTCTTCGAGAGTTAAGGCGATGCTTTCACACGGCGAAACCGACATGAGCATCTGTCCCAGAACTCCAATAAGCAGCAGATATTTAAGCATACGGATTTTTGATCCAGGCAGGATATTATATGTTTTGCTTATTTTCATAATTTTCTCGGAATCAGCACTGTTGGAAAAAAAAGAAATTATTCTAACCCATGTCAAGTCACAACAAAAGATGAAAATGTTGAGTAATGTAAACCTACCCTGCCTCCATACTTCTAATTTCAAACTTTGATATAAATTCATTTTTTTTGAAAATGAATTGACCTAAGTCAACTCTGTTGTGAAATAATATCAAATAAAAAGCCTGTTTGAAATTCTGGAAACAGGTTAATTGATACGGAGAATTTTTAAGATGATTATTCCCATCTCGTTGAAAAGGGTGATGAGACCATCCATGAGAAGCATGTTTGACCCTATGTTTTATTCACCTTCCCTTTTTTTATTACTCAGCATAACCCGGCATGACAGATTTAAATGTGATTACCATCAAACTTCAGCCATTCATCAGGGCAGTGCTGTAGGAGCGGCTTTAGCCGCGAAAAGGGCTGGCAAGGAGATGAAACTGCTTGCTTGCCAACCCAGAAAATTCGCGGATAAATCCGCTCCCACCCTCATTCTTTGCCGGTTACT
>DAOUUW010000191.1 GCA_030667965.1 Deltaproteobacteria bacterium | reverse complement strand
CCCCCTGTCAACGCTTCGCCGCCACCCTTACGAGTGGCCGACGCATGACTCGGGGCCACGGGTAGTTGCTAGCCTTTACCATGCGGGGGACTTACACCCCCTACTCTTTGCCGACTTTTACCGGCGCTTTCACTCTGACCCTCTTATTTTGATTACCGCAACGGCTTGATTGATGTCCCGCACAGCCCATGGAGGGACAGAACCCTAGCTTTTGTCTGGTCACGTAAGGATTTTGCCGGATGTGGTCAACATAAGCTTTCCGTGCTTCACACCTTTTGTGCCTATCAGCTCATCGGCCATTTTCTTAATGTTTCTGGCTTGCCCCCTTACGACGACAATCTCCAGACAATGGTGGGCATCAAGATGCACATGCAGGGCGGAGATGATCTCCTTATAGTGCGAATGCTGATGAGCAGTCAGTTTGTCGGCAAGATCCCGGGTGTGATGGTCATAAACCAGGGAAATGCTGCCCACCGTATCAGTCTCTTCATTGGACAACTCTTCCTCAACCAGGGCATTTCTGATGAGATCCCTGATCGCCTCTGACCGATTTTTATAACCCTTTTCGGCAATCAGTTCATCAAAGCGTTTTAAAAGATGGTCATTAATTGAGACACCGAACCGGGTGGTGCTGGTGCTATCCATAGCAGCTCCTTTATTTATCATTGCAGCGGTCATTGTTCAACTTCATACCCGTTGTGGTTTAATGGTTTTACTACTTGGCATTTTAAGTCCAGTCAAGCACAAAGCAGGCCCTCAAACTTCCGCATAATGTTCTTCGCTCCTGCTTTCGTAATACAAATTTCATTTTCGTAATATTATTCTTGCAAATAAGCCTTCCGGTGTTATAGTGGCACGAATTTTATTTTTGTAGCACTTTGTACATATTTTTTAAATATTTCTAACTATCTTGGCCCGATTTGGGGGAAACATTCACATGAAGAATCTGACCCGTCTTCTGCTGGCCGTATAATAAAAGAGGCAACCCCATGATTGATTTACTTTCCAAAGGCGGCATCCTGGTCGTGCCGATTTTTCTCTGCTCGGTGCTGGCCCTGGCTATTTTTGTCGAACGTCTCATTCATTTCGCCCGTCTCAAAATCCGGGAGGATGCGGTGGTGGCGGAGGTGGCCGGGCTGGTCCGACAGGGCGACTATCCGGAGGCAGGCGTCGTGGCCGGGCAAAGCAACAGTCCCATGGGCCGCATTCTGGCCCATGCCCTGGAGGTCCTGGAGCAGGACCGGGAAACGGTGGAGACGGTCATCGCCCATTCCATGGAAGAGGAAGTCCGCATATCTTCACGATATCTGTCTGCCTTGGCCACCATTGGCAATATCGCGCCTCTTCTCGGCCTGCTGGGCACTGTCCTCGGCATGATCAAGGCGTTCATGGTGATTCAGGAAATGGGCGGCAAGGTCAACGCTGCAGTTCTTGCCGGGGGGATCTGGGAGGCCATGTTGACCACCGCCCTCGGTTTATGCGTCGCCCTGCCGGTGATGGTTGCGCATGGCTATCTCAGCAGCCGGCTGGATACCTATGAGGCGCGACTCCAGCACGGCACCGTCCATTTCATCAAAGCGGTCGGTTACTGGCAGTTGGAGCGGCAAAAATGATAGTTCACCCGACCCGCAGAGAGCGGTTGCAGGTTCAGGCCCCCCTGACCTCGCTCATCGATATGGTTTTTATGCTGCTTATTTATTTCCTGCTGACCGCTAATTTCATGGTCGAGGAAGGTATTACTATCAAACTGCCCCGGGCCAGGGAAGGGGCTCCGCAGAGCGAAGCAGTGGTTACCGTCAATGTGAACCGTGAGGGCAGGTTCTTTATCGGGACCCGGGAATTTTCTGAAGGGCCGCTCTTTGATCAGCTCAAAGAAATGCTCGTCGTCCGACACAACAAGCTGGTGGTGGTCAAAGCGGACCAAGCCGTAGCGCTAAATAAGGCAGTCAAGGTCCTTGACATGGCAAAAGCAGCCGGGGCCGAGCGGCTTAGTCTGGCAACGGAAAAAAACCTTTGAAAAGTAAACCGAATTGGCTCTTGCACGGTTTGATAGGCGGATCGCTGCTGCTGCATGGAATTGTCCTGCTGCATACGTCCGATTTTTATCAACCGAAATCGACAACCTATATCGAGTTGACCATGTGTGACATAGCGCCAGCGGCGATCCGGGATATTCCGCTGCCGCCGCCGACGCGATTGGCAAACCCGCGGCTGCCCGACCTTCCGGTTCCCGCACCCCCGCACCCTAAGGTCCGGGTGCCGAAACCGACCGCGAAAGTGCCGGTGCCCACGGACATTCCGGCCAATCGAGTCAAAAAGGTCCATCCGGCCAAAATTACCGCACTGCCTGAACTGCGGACGACGATGGCGGTTATTGAAAAAGCGCCGCCGGAGGGAGACAGAGCGCCTGCCGTCCAAGAGACGATCCAGCCGCCAAATAAGAGCGCTGAAAATCGCTCCGACGAGGACAACGGCAAGGCCAGGCAAAACTACCTGGCCCAGGTGAAGACCAGGATAGAAAGACATAAAAGATATCCGGCAAGGGCCAGGATCAGGCAGCTGCAAGGTGAGGTGACTATTCGCTTCGTCCTCACCCCGACGGGAGACACACAAGCCCTTGCCATCAGCAAAAGTTCCGGACGCGGGATCTTGGATAATGCAGCGCTGAAGGCCGTGCGGGATGCTTCGCCCTTTCCAAGGCCGCCTGATGACCTTTTCAAAGGAGAGATACCTTTGGAGCTTACCATCGTATTTAAGCTGACCTGATATGAATCTTTTTTTAATAGCAAGTTGAACAGGAGGGACAACCTATGCTGGTACCAATTGAATTATACAGCCTAACACAGAGAAAGGGGTATCTGAGCCCTGATCTCGCCATCGGCTGGCAGATAGGCAAGTATGTGGAGGGATTCTTCGATGGCCTGCAGGAGGTGAGAATAGCCGCAGCCGCCGAAGGTGACGCCGCTTTTGCCCTGTCATATCTGTCCCGTGAGCATGGCTATCCCGGCCGGATCACGGTGCCGGATACCTCCCGGCCCTGGGATTTTCTCTTTTATCACACCATTACCGGCACGGTGCTTCATTTCACCTTGATCCGCAAATATATCGAACTGCCGCAGGGTTTACGCGCCCTGGAGCCTCACCTTGCCATGGATAAGCCTGCCGTGGTGAAAATTTATCGCACCGGGCTTGACCTGCTGGTCGAGTCGATTCTCAAACGGTCAGTGGATAGCTTCAGCATGATCCGCCAGATACGCTGCCGCGCTCTGCACGCCCCTGGGGATAACGGCACTACCCGGTGTTGTCGTTGCGAAAGGCCGACCTCTGTCCATAATGCCTGGGACATTGAAGGGCAAATATGCTGTCAGGCCTGTTCCGGTCTGGAACCGGACTGGTTTACATATCATTAACGGGAATCAAACAGGTATCAAAAATGAACGTTTCAGTGAATAAGAAGGAAAAATCCGGACGTGCGGAGTCTGCACTGCCATTCAGAACCGCGCCGGACAGGGTCAATGTCCGTGAAATGTCAATGTGTATGTTCGGCTCAGGTGGAACCTGTTGCCATACCTGCAACATGGGCCCCTGTCAGATTATAGATGGTGTGCAGGATTTGATCGGGGTCTGCGGGGCCACTGCCGACACGGTGGAGGCCAGAAATTTCGCCCGGATGGTCGGCGCCGGCGTTTCAAGTCAGATCGAAGAGGCCCGGCAAATAGTAAAGACATTTATGGCGACGGCCAGGGGCGAGACCCCATACGCAATCTTTGATGAACAACGGCTTACGGAACTGGCCCATAGTTTCGGGATAGACCCGAAGGGTATGGACAAAAACAAAGTGGCCCTTGCAGTGGGTGAGTCGGTTCTGGCCGATTTTGAAGGCCGGAACGGGGAGTTGACACTGTTAAAGCTGGCCCCGGAAGAACGGCGGCAGATCTGGCAGACCCTCAGGGTGGCGCCCCGGGGGCTTGACCGGGAGGTGGTGGAGCTCATGCACCGGACCCACATGGGGGTAGATCAGGAGTATATCAACATCATCCGCCAGGCCTCTCGTTGTGCGCTGGCTGACAGTTGGGGCGCTTCCCTGCTAGCCACCCGGCTGGGCGACATCATGTTCAAAAGAGAAGCGATGCCGGCCGGATCAGGCGGGAATATGGTCAAGAGGGATCAGGTCAACATCGTGGTTTTCAACCAAAGTCCACTGCCCATCGCTGCTCTGCGGGAGGCCTCGGCAGACCCTGAGTTGAACGCCCTTTTGCAAACAACCAAGGCCAAGGGGATCAATCTGGTTTGCGGGTCCATCGGTCGGCAGGAGACCTTGCTGAGCACCGGAGCGGTGGAAGTCATGGTCGCATGCGGCTCATGCGTCATGCCCTCCCTTGCCGGAATAGCCCAGGCATTCCATACCCGGATTATTACCTTCGGTGCTTCGGTACAAATGGTCGAGGCTGAGGATCATGCCCTGACTGGTCCCGAAGCGCGGGATAATGCCAAAATTATCCTGAAGATGGCCATAGAGAACCTTGGCAAACGAGGCGATTGTTCCATCCCGTCGCCACCGGCCCGGGAAGAAGAGTTGCAGCCGGTGGATATCATGCGGATGGGGGAAGGGGAGAAAATCGCCGGGCAATTAAAAAAGGGCGCCATTCGCGGCATTGGCATGGTGATCGGCTGCGATAATTATCGTCACAATGAAGCTGCTCATTTGCAGGTGGCCCAACTGCTGCTGAAAAACGATATCCTGGTGCTGACCAGCGGCTGCGCCGCCGAATCTCTGGCCCGGGCGGGTCTGCTGCGGCAGGAGACGCTCGAAAAGGTTGTCGGCCCTGGTCTGCGGGAGGCCTGCAGCGAACTTGGCCTGCCGCCTGTTCTGTCCCTTGGCACCTGCCTTGACAGCAGTCGTTTGCTGATCTTTGCCGCCGGTCTGGTCAATGAAGGGGGCCTGGGCCGCGATTTGGCTGATCTGCCACTGGCTGCGGTCGCCCCGTTATGGACCAGCGAGAAGATCGTCGCCACCGGTCAGGGTCTGGTGGCCAGCGGCATTACCACGTTTTTTCGAGAGCTGCCAATCACGGGATCCCGGCAAATGCTCGAATACCTTTTGGATAAATGCCGCGATGAGTATGGCGCCAACTGGGTATTGGAGGAAGATCCCCTGAGACTCGCGCGGGGGGTCATCTCGCATATAGACAAGAAGCGGGCGGCTCTTGATTTGCAGACGGGTGGAGGCGAAAAACAACCATAGTCACCGCTGAAGATCATGCAGGATGCTTCACCGTTTCCAAGGCGAGATGCCTTTGCAGCGTACCATCGTTTTTTAGCTGACCTGAATGGAGATGCGTCGAGTTCATATATTTTTAACGTAATAATAAACTGTTAGGAGGAGGAGTTCATGAAATTAGTAAAGAGGGAAGGGAAATGGCTGCTGGCGGCGCTGGCGGTCTCAGGCTTAACCATGTCGCAGGCCGTACATGCCGAAGAGGTTAACAAGGAAGCCATCACCCTGGGACAAGTCGT
>DAOUUW010000220.1 GCA_030667965.1 Deltaproteobacteria bacterium | reverse complement strand
TCTATATAAATAAAATCAGAAGAACTGCAAAGTTTTTACCGAATTGTCAAAGAACAGATAAAACTAAGCCAAGATTAGTTTACTTGAGGCATGCATACGCCTCAAAACTTGCTTGACTTTTACCGGAATAACTCTGTGAGAAAAAACATCAGCTCATTTTAAATTCGTTACATACCACCGGGCTGCCTGATCAAGCCCAGTTTTCACAGAAAACTGCGGTTCATAGCCAAGCAGGTTGCGGGCCTTGCTGATATCGGCCAGGGAGTGGCGTACATCTCCGGCCCGGAAATCACGGTAGATTGGTGAAGTCTCTTTCACATCCGGCAGGATAGTTACTACTCGCTGCTGAATCATTTGAAACAATTCATTTAAGGTTGTTCGCTCGCCGAACGCGACGTTATAAACCTGGTTCAAGGCTTCATCTTTGGTGGCGCAGGCGGCCAGAATATTTGCCTGCACGCAGTTGTCGATATAACAGAAATCACGGCTTGTTTCGCCGTCTCCATTAATAAACAACTCTTCACCGCGAATAACGGCGGAAAACCATTTGGGCATAACTGCGGCATAGGCGCCGTTGGGATCCTGACGTCTGCCGAAAATATTAAAATACCGCAGACCGATGGCCTTAAAACCATAGGCTCGGGCAAAGACATCGGCATAGAGTTCATTGACAACCTTTGTTACCGCATAGGGGGACAAAGGATTGCCGATCTCGGCTTCCAACTTGGGGAGTCCCGGATGATCTCCATAGGTGGAGCTTGATGCGGCGTAGACAAATCGTTTCAAGTCAGCATCCCGAGCCGCCACAAGCATATTGAGAAAGCCTGTCAGATTATTTTCATTAGTCAGAATCGGATCGTCAATGGAACGGGGCACCGAACCTAGGGCTGCCTGATGCAGGACATAATCAACCTGCCCGCAAACTTGCCGGCAAACAGCAAGATTCCGGATATCCCCTTCCACAAAGGTAAAGCGCTGCCATTGCTCTTTACTTACCTGCTCGCGAACCTGATCAAAATTATGCTGAAAACCGGTTGAAAAATTATCCAGCCCCACCACATGCTGATCAAGCTTCAACAATGTCTCAAGCAAATTAGAGCCGATAAACCCCGCCACCCCGGTTACCAACCATTTCTCGGGGGAAGATTGAAGTTGTTTTTTAAGTTTTGCGTACATTACATTTACCGTTTTTCTCTCGCAGAGGCGCAGAGTTCACAGAGTTTTTTTCTTTAGTTCTCTGTGACCTCTGTGCCTCTGTGAGAAATTTTAGGGTTTTACAATCGCCAGAATGGCACCCCAGCCGTTTTAACCTCGTCCATATCCAGGGCCGACTTGACATCAATAAGGCAGCCACCCGGAACCAGACGCTCCGTCAGATTCGCGAGCGGCATCTGAAGATATTCACGGTGGGGAACAGCAAAAATCAAAGCCCCCAGATCTGTCATTTCTTCCAGAGGAGTCAATTTGATGCCGAAAAACCGCAATGCCTCAGCAGTATCGGCCCTGGCATCATGGACAAAAAGTTTTACCCCATAGGCTTTAAGCTCATGTATGATATCGAAAACCCTGGAGTTACGCAGGTCGGGACAATTCTCTTTAAAAGTCAGCCCCAAAATGCCGATCTTCGTTTTCTGCAGATTGACGCCGCCGGACAACATCAGCTTAACAGTCTTTTCTGCAATGAATTTGCCCATACCATCATTGATTCGCCGTCCTGCCAGGATTACCTGGGGATTATAACCAACGGTTTCCGCCTTGTGGGTCAGGTAATATGGGTCAACCCCGATGCAGTGGCCACCGACAA
Source organism: Deltaproteobacteria bacterium (assembly GCA_030667965.1). GTDB lineage: Bacteria > Desulfobacterota > Desulfobulbia > Desulfobulbales > SURF-16 > JAHLLM01. The sequence goes on along the minus strand of DAOUUW010000220.1, from coordinate 2,408 downwards.
GACCCGGACGGAAGGGCAGGAAATTCCATTTGGTTCCGGCAGCTTTGAGGACATTCAAGGTATCAATGCCAAGCCGGTCGAAAATAACTGCCAGCTCGTTCATCAGGGCAATATTCAGGTCTCGCTGGGTGTTCTCAATGACCTTGGCCGCTTCCGCCTCCTTAATGCTTGCCGCCGGATACACTCCGGCGCTGATAATGGCGCCGTAGATATCAGCAACCTTTTTCAACGTCTCTTCAGTATCCCCGGAAACAACTTTGACAATTTTCGTCAGGGTATGCTCCTTGTCTCCCGGGTTAATGCGCTCCGGCGAATAGCCGACAAAAAAATCCCGTTTCCAGACCATACCCGACTCTTTTTCAAGTATCGGCACGCAGTCCTCTTCGGTGGCTCCGGGATACACCGTGGACTCAAACACGACCACTGCGCCCTTCTTCATATTCTGCCCCACGGTTTTCGAGGCCCCGATTAAAGGAGAAAGATCAGGCTGCCGCGCCGAATCAATAGGGGTCGGCACGGCCACAATAATAAAATCAGCCCTATGAATGTCGGCAGGATCCGTTGTAAAGGTGACATGAGAAGCCGCCTTAAATTCCTCTTCCGACACCTCGCAGTTGGGATCAAAACATTTTTTATAGCTTTCTATTGCCTGTTCCTTGATATCAAAACCAATGGTTGAAAACTTCATACCGAAGGTTACGGCAAGGGGCAGGCCTACATAGCCTAAACCGACTACTGCAATGATGGGGGGCATATGAAACTCCTTTTGTCTCTCACAGAGGCACAGAGAACACAGAGAACAAACTGTTTATATTTAAAACCGGTTGTTAAACCTTGACTTGAGTATGGTGGGGGCATAAACACTCCTTTTGTCTCTCACAGAGGCACAGAGAATACAGAGAAAAAATTGTGTCATCGCACCTTTTAACGAATATTTCAACTTTAGCTTATTTGTGTTTCCCAATGCGCCAGGCGGCCGTTTTGTCCAACCCATGCTCCAAATTATGAAACGGCTCAAAGCCCAGAACCTTTTTTGCCTTTTCACAGACAAGGCAACTTTTTGTCAGATCTCCTGCACGTCCTGCACCTGTTTCATATCCAAGCAAGTCATCGGAGAGGTTTGGGAGGAGTTTTTTCATGGAGGAGAAGACCTCTTTATACAGGTCAGCAGTATGTGTTTCCCTGCAGGTGCCGATATTAAAGGCATCACCACTTCCCTTATCCAGGGCCAGGAGATTTGCCTGGACGATATCGCCTACAAAACAGTAATCCCTGGTCATACCGCGTGGTTCATCCGGAAAATGAAAGACCGTAGATTTTTTCCCCGCCAGCAGGCGATCCATGAAAATAGCGACAACGCCTGCTTCACCATGGGGAATCTGACGAGGTCCATACACATTGGCATAGCGCAGGATGGTATAATCCAGACCGTATTGATGATTGTAAAATGCCAGATACTGCTCGGAAACAGATTTTGTTATGGCATAGGGAGAAAGGGGTAACGCCGGAGAATTTTCCGTGGTGGGAAATTCCTTTGCCTCCCCATAAATCGCTCCACCGGAGGAAATAAAGATGACTTTTTTTACCTCGGTGTCTTTAGCTGCTTCAAGCAGGTTGACAAAGCCCTTGACATTGACATCCGCATCAAAAAGCGGATCTTCCACCGAGGCCGGCACAGACATCTGGGCCGCATGATGGTTGATCATATCAAATTTCTCTTTCTCAAAAACCTTGGAAACCTCAGCCGAACGGATATCCATCAAGTAAAATTTAGCGCTGGGATTAATATTTTCCCATTTACCACTGAACAGATTATCCATGACAACAACATCATGGCCCGCCTCAAGATAGGCATCAACAACATTGGAGCCGATAAAACCGGCACCGCCGGTCACTAGAATTTTCATTGCAGACCTCGATAAGCTCTCACAGAGGCACAGAGAGCACAGAGTTTATGTATTTATAATTCTATAAATTCCTTGCTTGAGCAGGGAAACATTAAAGTTGATGAGCAATCCCAATGGCTTTTGGGCAAGCAGAAGATAGGACAACAATTGTTTTTTATGGACATCCTCTATATTTTTTACAGATTTTAACTCGACAACTACTTTTTCATCCACCAACAAATCCAAACGAAATTCCTGAGTCAATTTTTTCCCTTTGTAAATAATCGGAACAGGAACTTCAGACTTCACTTCTAAACCCATTTCCTTCAACTCAAGCACAAGACAAGTCTGGTACACTGATTCAAGCAAACCAGGACCCAACTCTTTATGAACATTAATTGCAGCCTCAATCACTTTAGATGAAATGCGATTAAGCTCTCTTTCCACCATAAAAACCTCTGTGTCCTCTGCGTCTCTGTGAGAGATTAGCTTATTCAACTGTCACAGACTTAGCCAGATTCC
>DAOUUW010000050.1 GCA_030667965.1 Deltaproteobacteria bacterium | reverse complement strand
GAAAAAGGACGTGATCCTGATAAATCTTTTGCCGGCCATCTTGACCGGCATCTGGATGAAAAATATGCCGGCAACAGGGATAAGCTTGGTGTCGAAAGCAGAAGATGCGAGAGCAAGAGAGCTGAAAAAGCCGAAAATTCTCATAAAGCAGAAGGAAATTCCGACGCTGAAAAAAAGACTGCGGATACTGCTTCCGGACTTCTTGTCCAGTTCATGGCTGAACTGCAGGAAGTTGCCGGGCAAAGCCGGATGGCTCCGGGGGAATGGAAGGTGTCCTTGCCCGATGCGGATACCCTGCAGCAGTTAGCGCAAGACGCCGGAATGGACGAAACGGCTTTTATGCAATTCATGCAGCAGATCGGCATGCAGGACAATGAGATAAGCCTGGACGATTTTTTTAAAGGACTGGAGACTTTTTTTGAGGGGGCAGGGCAAGAACCTGCCATAACCGTTCCGGAAACGGAACTGCCCATGCTCGAAGCCCTGCTTGCCAAGATGGGTGTTTCTGAAAATGCAATAAGCGATATTTCCCAGCAGGCCGTGACCCGTGACAGCTCCCTTGATCTTTCCTTATTTCTCAATGCTCTTAAGGAGATAGATAAGCTGGAACTGACTCCTGTTACCTTGTCGGAATCAGAAACAGAACAGTTGCAGAATATGTTGGCCAAGGCCGGACTCACCCTGGCCGAACAGAACGAGTTGTTGCCTGAGCGCTTTCTCAATCAGGTTCTCGGCAACCCCGAGGCCGGCGAAGCTGCCGAACTTAGTTTGGCACGACTAAAGGACTTGCTGCAACAATCCATTAATGACGTGCAAGCACGTCAGCCCAAGGTTGATCTTCCGTCTTTTGTCAATGATTTGCAAAAGATCATTTCCCAGTCATCATTTGAGAACAGCTCTGTCGGCTGGACGCCTGTTGTCCAGGAAACCGCCACAGCTCTTTTTCAAAAGCTCCAGGAGCTGGTTGATCTGGCCCGCGTCAAGGTGGAAGAGGGGAGGGCCACGGAGGAGTTTCAATTGGATGATGAGACGGGCAAATGGTTCAAGTTAGTTGAAGAGAAGTATGCTTTTCAACCCGGTCAGGATGAGGGGAGTGATTTGAAGCGGCATTATCAGTTCGTACCTGGAAGCATGCAGGAAATTGCCGTCACCGAGCAGCCTGTGACCCAGACTGAATCGTCAACCGTTTTCACCCTGCCTGAGATAAGCGTAAACAGCACTACTTCTCCGGAGGCTGTGCGGGCGGCGGCACATGTGAGAACCTTTTCCCCGCATCTGCAACAACAGCTTGTTCAGCAGCTTACGTCAGGCGTCGTACGAGGTCTCAACAACCAGGAACATCATCTGGTGCTTCGTCTTTACCCCCAGGACCTCGGTGAGGTGAAGGTTAATCTGCTGATACGGGATGAACAGGTGTCCGTATCCTTTAATATGGAAAATTCCAGGGTCAAGGCAATGCTCGAAAGCAACATGGAAGAATTTAAAGAGAGCATGAATCAGAAAGGTTTTACCCTGGGTGAATGCTCGGTGTCGGTGGGCCGGCAGGATGATGGCGCGGAGCAATGGCAGCGATTTGAATTGGCCAGGCAGCTTGTGCGGGATGTGCGGCAAAGGATGGCGGATATGCCTGAAGATGCTCTTTATCATCAAGGGATGCATCCCGGCATGGATGACCGTGAAGACGGCATCAATTTGATTGTTTGATAGTTTGACAGTGACAAAAATGGGAGAAAGATAATGAGTGTCGAAAGTGTTACCAGTGGTTCAGCCGGATATGACATGCTGGAAAATGATAATCTGTTCAAACCGGTGGGCAAGAGCGAACTGGATCAACACGATTTTATGAACCTTTTTATCACCCAGTTGCAGCACCAGGATCCCATGGAGCCCATGGACACCAGTGAAATGGCCTCCCAGTTGGCCGAGTTCAGCAACATGGAAGCAACGCTGAGGATGTCGGATAATATGGAAAAGCTGCTCGAATACCAGGTTTCCCAGAATAATCTGCAGCTTCTCACCCTGCTGGATACCGATGTTCAGGTATTGGGCAATACCCTGGGAGTGTCGGAGGGTGAGCCTGGCGCCGGGGAATTTGTTCTCAGCGCTGATACGGATACCTGTGTTGTGGAAATTTATGATGCCGGCGGCCATTTGGTCAGGGTGATGGATATGGGGCCATCGTCGTCAGGAGATTACCCCCTGGATTGGGATGGCAAGGATATGCGGGACGAGCCGGTTGAGGACGGAGCCTACACCTACTGGGTAAAAGGCTATAGTGCCCTGGGAGAACAGGTGGCGGTTGATTACAGCGTCACCGGTAATGTGACCGGCATTAAATTTGATAATGGCGCAGCCATGCTCACCGTTGATAAGCATGTCAATGTAGATGTGGGATCGGTGGTGAGCGTCTTGTAAGAGATGTAAATGGAGCTGTGGCAGTTTTGGCAAAAACAGAAAAAAGCAAGTTCGTAATGTAAAACTTCCAGGAGATTTTCAGGAGGGAGATAATGGCAATAGCAAGTTCACTCTATTCAAGTATCAGCGGCATTAACACCATGGGTAACGCCATGGCCGTTTTAGGCGATAACGTCTCGAACGTTAACACCCTTTCATTCAAGGCGAGCCGGACCATATTTCAGGATGTGTTGTCCCAGACCGTCTCCACCGCATCGGGCGCCGATCAGGTTGGCCGCGGTGTTACGTTGAGCACGGTTGACAGTCTTTTTGCCCAGGGTTCTTTTCAGAGCTCGTCAATCGCCACCGATATGGCCATTGGCGGCCAGGGATTTTTCATGCTGCGCGCTGCCGACAATGCCGAGGCGGATATGTACTCCCGGGCCGGAGAATTTCGTTTTGACCAGGAAGGCTATCTGGTGACGCCCATGGGTTATTTTGTCCAGGGGTGGACCATTGATCCCACCACTGAAGAGCGGGCCGGAACCATCGGCGACATGCGTATTGATAAAACCACCCCGCCGGTTGAAACGCTGACAGTGGAAGTCATTGCCAATCTCGATTCACGAGAGGACAATGAACTCAATGAGGTACGGCTTTTCGACTCATGGAACGGCACCAATGCCGCTGCTGTGACGCCCACGGCACCCATTGACCCCCTGCAGTATGAATACACCAGCGCAATAAAGATTTATGATGCCAAGGGCGCCAGCCATGACATTACTATTTATTTTGATCGAACAACGGAGGACAACCAGTGGGAATACCTGGTGACCTGCGATTCTTCCGAGGACATGCGCTATCTCGATGAGCGAGAACAACTCATCTATGCCCCCAATGAACGCTATAACTACGAGGATCATAAGGGTGCCGGAGCACTGCTGTATGGGGAGTTTCAGTTTGACACCTCCGGTAATATAAAGGAGATTTCCGCCTATAATATCCCGCCGGACGGCGAGGTAGATCCGGCCCGCGATGATAATCGTATTATTTTGAGCAACACGGACAGTTATTACAGTTTCGAGGCCAACTTCACCGGCGCAACGACGAACCAGAGTGTTGAGCTTAATTTCGGCGCCCGGTACAACGGGCTCACCTCGACAGACCGGCAGGTGCTGGTCAGTGAACTTGGCGCGGTTGACAGTAACCTCACCGGCGCCAGCTATATTACCGCAGAAACCTATTGGCGCGATGTCTATGATATAAATGGATTGCAGCTGCGGGGTGACGGAGGAAGCGGGACCAGCGATACCATCACAATAACCGGTTATGGCAATGACGGCAGTCCGGCCAATGTGGTCTATGATGTTAACGAGGACGCCAAGATGCAGGAGTTCCTTGATGCGGTGGGCACGGAGTTTGGCTGTACGGCAACCATTGATGCCTATGGCCGGTTGAAAATGACGGATCTCACAGCAGGCAACAGCGGTATGCATGTAACGGGCGTTGTGGTTGATGGCAGTATTGTGGCGGATGATGGCACAGTAGGTGTCGTGGGGGCGCCGCACACGGAAGACGCCGCCAATCCTTTTGGGGAAAGCGGTGTTAACGGTGATACGATTATTAATATCACCACCTCCAAGCAGAAAATATTTTCTCCCGGGCAGGGCTTCAGCACCAGTACCGGCGTTCCTGTCATCAATGCCAATACTCCCTGGGAAAACGTCTTTGACAGCACCGGTGCGTCAATGGCGGACGGGGATGTCTTTACCTTTGTCGGCACCAAGGGAGACAGCACCAATGTTCCTTTGGCTCCGGCACTGGCCGTCTTTACCGTTGAAACCACTCCCCTGGGTGACATCACAGGCACGGTGCAGGATTTACTCAATTGGCTGGAGGAAGAATTTGACGCAGATGCGGAGATCGATTTTGCCGGGCGTCTCGTGTTGACCGATCGGGTGGCGGATGAGGCCGCCACCGGCGGTTATACGAGCCTGCTATCCATTTCGTCGGTGGACAGCACCGGGGCCAATCCCTGGGATGATGATCCTCCCAATGCTGGAGCAGGTGATACCGCGTTTCTCACTCTGTTGGCCGATACCAGCGGTGAAGACGGAAGCCTGCAGGGGGGCATCCTCAGCGCTGATTTCTCTCCCGAAGCACTGTCCACCACCCAGTATGCCAATAGTTCCACCACTATTTTTCAGGACCAGAACGGTTTTGCTTCCGGATTTCTCCAGGCTGTTTCAGTGGACACGGAAGGCGTTATCACCGGCCATTACTCAAACGGTCAGGTTCTGAAAAAAGCCCAGGTGGCCCTGGCGAATTTTGCCAGTCTTGAAGGACTTTTTAAGAAAGGCGGCAATATCTTCAATGAGACCACGGAGTCCGGAGCGCCGGTAACCGGCGTGCCGGGCAGTAACGGTCTGGGAACCATCGCCCCTAATGCGCTGGAGATGTCCAACGTTGACATCGGTACCGAGTTTGTTAATTTGATTACCGTGCAGCGCGGTTTTCAGGCAAACACCAAAATCGTCACGACTACGGATGAAATGATCGCGGATGTTATTAATATGAAGAGGTAATGAATTTTGGATTTTGGAATGCGGATTGCGGAATGTTGCCTTCATTCCGCAATCCGCATTCGTCATTTCGCATTCAAAAGATTTTGTCAAAAGCGGCAAAAGCCGTTTGTACCACAGGTATATCTTCGGCCAGTTTCAGGTAGGAAAGGCCTGTTATTTCCTGTTTTATAAGATCGTCACTGGAGGGAAAAATACCTCCCAGGGGAAGATCGCTTTCTTTTACGGCTTCTCTTATTTTGGCATCCAGCTCAGGCGTCATCGGCTCCGGAGCACGGTTGACAATGAGATATTTGTTTTTTACTTCAAGGCCAAGGGGGGCTGTTATTTCCGAGATGCGGCGGGCTGTCATGATGCCCCGGGCCGATGGATCTGAAACGATGAGCAGATAATCAATGGAGCGCAGATTCATGCGGCTCAGATGTTCCATGCCCGCCTCATTATCAACCAGGATGTAACGGTAGTTGGTGGCCAGGTGGTCCATGGTCATGGCCAGATACTGGTTTGCCGAACAATAACATCCCGGGCCGTCCGGCTGTCCCATAACCAGCAGATCAAAGCCGCTTTCTTCGATAATGGCCTGCTGGGTTTTCATTTCCATGAACTGATCACGGGTCATACCCGGCGGCATATCACTTTTGAGATCTTTTCTGATCTGTCCGATTGTCATTCCCACATCCAGTCCCAGCAGTTCGTTTAAGTTGGCATTTGAATCCGCATCAACCGCCAGAACCGGGGTAAGTTTTTTAGAAAGCAGGTATTTGATGAGCAGGGCCGATGTGGTGGTTTTTCCTGTTCCGCCTTTGCCGGCCATGGCTATTACTTTCGGGGTCATGGTTTGTTCTCCATTATCAAGAAATGCTTGATAACCACAGAGTTCACAGAGAGCACTGGGGAATTTTTGTGTTTTTTTGACTCTCTCTGTGTCCTCTGTGAACTCAGTGGTTATGTTTTTTTATGAATAGGTCAGCTTATTGTAACGGAAAGCCAAAAAGTGGCAAGGAGCAAAACGAAAAAAAGAATTTACCGGCTTTGCCCCGCATTAATCCCTTGCAAGTTGTTGCTGAGTTGGTATTCTCTCACGTTTGATAATATTTAGCTAAAAATCATTTTTTTTAAGGATAATGACATGACCATGGATTATCGGGCAACCCTCAATCTGCCCAAAACCAAATTCAAAATGAAGGCCAATCTTGCCCAGAAAGAGCCGGAACTGCTGAAACAATGGGAAAAAGAGGGCCTGTACCAGCAGGTGCAGAAAGCCACCGAAGGCCGACCTACCTTTCTGCTGCATGACGGTCCTCCCTATGCGAACGGCTATATCCATCTCGGCACCGCTTTTAACAAGGTGCTGAAAGACATTATTTTAAAATCAAAGCGTATGGCCGGTTTTCATTGCACGTATATTCCGGGCTGGGACTGCCATGGTCTTCCCATTGAGCATAATGTGGACAAGGAACTGGGCGGCAAGAAAAAAGAGATCAGCGCCTTGGCCTTTCGCGGCGCCTGCCGTAAATACGCCCAGAAGTGGATTCAAAAACAGAAAGATGATTTTAAACGCCTTGGCGTACTTGGTGACTGGGAAAATCCGTATCTCACCATTAATTTTGAATATGAGGCGGCCATTGCCAGAGAGTTTAATCGTTTTCTGGCAAACGGTTCGGTGACCCGCAGTAAAAAACCTGTCCATTGGTGCTCCTCCTGTGTCACCGCCCTGGCTGAGGCCGAGGTGGAATATGAGGACCACGCATCGCCGTCAATTTACGTCAAGTTCCCCTTGGATGACGATGTCAGCGATATCATTCCCGAGGTGAAGGGCAAGGACGTTTTTGTCGTTATCTGGACTACCACTCCATGGACCCTGCCGGCCAACCTGGCCGTGGCCCTGCATCCTTCCTTTACCTATGCTGCCGTGCAGACGGGTGACCAGGTGCTGCTCATGGCCGAAGGTCTGGTTGAGCGGGCCTGCCGGGAATGCGGCATTGATGACTACGAAATTCTAGCCACCTTTTCCGCTGCAGGGCTTGAGGGCGGAAAATGCAAACATCCCTTCATGGAAAGAGAATCCCTCATTGTGCTGGCCGATTATGTCACCCTGGAAAGCGGCACGGGCTGCGTTCATACTGCTCCAGGTCATGGCCGGGAGGACTATATCACCGGAATACGCTACGGGCTGCCTGTCCTTTCTCCTGTGGACAATCACGGCGTCTTCACCGATGAAGCCGGTCCCTATGCAGGCATGGACATCATGGATGCTAATTCCCGTATCTGTGAGGATATGCAGAAAAGCGGCTCCCTCCTGCAGAAAAAGGAGCTCAGTCATAGTTATCCCCATTGTTGGCGCTGTAAAAAACCGGTGGTTTTCCGGGCAACGGAACAGTGGTTCATCGGCATGGAAAATAATGATCTGCGCAGCAAGGCCCTAGACGCCATCAAAAAGGTAGAATGGACACCTTCCTGGGGCATGGATCGTATTTATGGCATGGTGGAGTCCCGTCCGGACTGGTGTTTGTCGCGCCAGCGGGCCTGGGGCGTGCCCATTACGGCCATCATGTGCGAAAAATGCGGCGAGATCATTAATAATGAGGAGATTAATAAGAAGATTGACCAGCTTTTCCTCAAAGAGGGGGCGGACGCCTGGTTTTCCCACGACCTGCAGGATTTCCTTTCCGATGATACCGTATGTTCTCATTGCGGTTCTACGGATTTTTTCAAAGAAAACGATATTCTTGACGTCTGGTTTGACAGTGGCGTCAGCTATGCGGCTGTGCTTGAAGAGCGGGGCCTGCCCACCCCGGCCGATTTGTATCTGGAAGGCAGCGATCAGCATCGGGGTTGGTTTCAAAGCTCATTGCTGGCTTCTGTAGGTACCAGGGGGCAGGCGCCTTACAGGGGAGTGCTGACCCATGGTTTTGTCGTGGACGGTCAAGGCCGCAAGATGTCAAAGAGTATCGGCAATGTCATTGCTCCCAGTGAAATCATTAAGGATTATGGCGCAGATATCCTGCGTCTCTGGGTTGCCTCGGAGGATTACCGGGATGATATCAAAATATCGGACGAGATCCTCAGACGCTTGTCCGACGCCTACCGGAAAATCAGGAACACCATCCGTTACATGCTGGGTAATATCAGCGATTTTTCACCGGAAAAAGATAAAGTTGCCCTGCAGGACATGCCGGAAATCGACAGGTGGGTGCTTTCTCGTTTTGAGCTGGTCAAGCGCAGGGTTATGAAGGCCTATGATAATTATGAATTCCACACGGTTTTTCATACGGTTTATCAATTCTGCACGGTTACCTTAAGTGCTTTTTATCTTGATATTCTGAAAGACCGGCTCTACACGGAGCTTGATTCGTCTCTGCCGAGAAGATCGGCCCAGACCGTGCTTTATGAAATTCTTGAAGGGCTCATCAGGCTGATAAGCCCGATCCTTTCTTTCACAGTAGTGGAGGTATGGAAGTTTCTGCCTGATGACGCAAGCAGGGAGGAGAACATCTTTATGGCATCTTTTCCGCAGCCCAAAGACGGCAATTTAGACGAGGAGTTGAACCTGGTTTGGGACCGGTTGCTGGAGGTGCGGGCTGAGATTACCAAGGTGCTGGAGGTGGCCAGACGGGACAAGGTGATCGGACATTCCCTGGAGGCCGAGGTGTGGCTCAGCGTGTCCGGTGAGCCGGCTGATTTTCTGGAGGATAAGTGGCAAACCCTGGAAACCATAACCATTGTTTCAAAACTGCATCGGTCCGAAAAACCGGCTGAGGGCGCCGTTGTCAGCGAAGAGCTGCCGGAGCTTGCCGTTGCGGTGAAATCCGCCACATCGGAAAAATGCGAGCGTTGCTGGCTGCGCAGTGAAACCGTGGGGGACAATAGGGATCATCCGACTATCTGCGCCCGCTGTTCGTCAGTCATAGCGCAAATTGATGGGCAGTAAGGCCCAGATGAAGCAGAAAGCAGGTCAGTCTTTTTTCTTATTGTTTTTCGTGGCGGGCTTAATTGTGCTTGCCGACCAGGTCAGCAAATGGATTATCAAGGGATCTTTTGATCTCTATGAGATAAAGACTGTCATCCCCGGATTTTTTAACCTGACTTATTTTCATAATAAGGGTGCAGCCTTTGGTATCCTGGCCAATGCCGATTCGTCCTGGCGGAGTTATTTTTTTATAGGGGTTGCCCTCCTTGCCCTTGGCTTTGTCTTTTATGCCTTCCTGCAATTCAGGAATCGCGGGGTTTTTTATGTTTATGCCTTTTCCTTGATTGCCGGAGGGGCAGTGGGAAATCTGATCGACCGCATACGCTTTGGCTCGGTGGTTGATTTTCTTGATTTTTATATAAAACAGTATCATTGGCCGGCTTTTAATGTGGCTGATTCCGCCATTGTCGTCGGTGTCGGGCTTTTTTTGCTGGGCGGTTTTTTTGAAAAGGAAAAAGAATGACATATGTAAATGAAGCGGCAAAAACCGCTTTTCTGTTTCCCGGTCAGGGGTCCCAGTTTGTCGGCATGGGCCGGGAGTTTCTCGAGCAGAGTGCTAAAGCCCGAGAGTTGATGGCCATGGCGGAAAAAATCAGCGGACTGCCATTACAAAAGTTTTGCCTGGAAGGGTCCATGGAGGATCTGACCCGCACCCTGCATCTGCAACCGGCCATGACCCTGCTCAATCTGATTTGTCTGCAGGCCTTGGAGGAGGCAGGCGTTGGCGCCGGTTATTTTGCCGGCCACAGTCTTGGCGAATATTCGGCTTTGACTGCTGCCGGTGTGCTGAGTCCGGAGGACACCATGATGCTGGTGACCGAAAGGGGGAGATTGATGGAGCGGGAAAGCGCTGCCAACCCTGGAACCATGAGCGCCCTGTTAAAACTCTCTATTGACGATGTGCAGGACATTGTCCATAGAACCGACCAGGGGGTGGTTGTGGCAGCCAATCATAACTCGGAATTGCAGATTGTTATTTCCGGCGATGCTGCAGGTGTTGAATCGGCATCTTCACTGGCTGTGGAAAAAGGGGGCAGGGCCATCGCCCTGCCCGTCAGCGGTGCCTGGCACAGCCCTCTTGTGGCGGGCGCGGTGCCTGATTTTGAAAAGGCAATGGCCGGGGCCGCCTTTCATCCGCCGAAGGGGACTCTTTTTTTTAATGTTACCGCAGAGCCGGAAACCGATCCGCAGCAGATACAGTCCATTATGAGTCGCCAGATTGCCGCCATGGTCAGGTGGTACGAAACCATTATGAGTATGCAGCAGCAGGGTGTGACGACTTTTATTGAGGTAGGTCCAAAGAAGGTGCTCACCGGTCTGTTAAAAAAAATATTGCCCAAGGGGCATGGCTGCACCTGTTTGCAGGTGGAAGACCCTGCCTCTCTGCAGGAATGTTTGGATAGTTTCTCTTGACATTCTTACCGTATACAATTATTTTTCTGCGTTTACTATGTGGATTTTGTCTCTATTGCCGGGTTGCAAGGCCCAGGAATGAGTTATTAAAATATGTTTGAAAATCTTTCCGATCGCTTACATAAAGTATTTAAAGACCTGCGTGGTCACGGCAAGCTGACTGATAAAAATATTCAGGATGCCTTGCGTGAAGTGCGCATGGCTCTGCTTGAAGCTGATGTGAACTTCAAGGTTGTCAAGGAGTTCGTCGCTGCAATCGGTGCGAAGGCAGTCGGCCGGGAAGTAAAGGAAAGCCTGTCACCCGGACAACAGGTTGTTAAAATTGTCCATGATGAGCTGATATCCCTTCTGGGCGGCTCCACTGCCGGTCTTGAGCTGAAAGGCAAAACACCGGCTATCATCATGATGGTGGGACTGCAGGGTTCCGGTAAGACGACAACATGCGGTAAACTTGCTAAGTTGCTGAAAAAACAGGGACGCAGGCCGTATCTGGTTCCTGCTGACGTATATCGCCCTGCAGCTATTGAGCAGTTGCATGTGCTGGGCAGATCCATTGATGTGCCGGTTCATCCGTCGCAAAGCGATCAGGATCCGGTTACTATCTGTAAAAATGCCGTCATGGTGGCCGCCAACAGCGATTATGACACCCTGTTGATTGATACTGCCGGTCGTTTGCATATCGACGAGAAGTTGATGGGCGAACTCGGCAATATTAAAGCCGCTGTCAATCCTGACGAGATTCTTTTTGTGGCAGATGCCATGACCGGTCAGGATGCGGTGACGGTTGCCGACAAGTTTAATCAGGATCTTGCCATCAGTGGCGTCGTGCTCTCCAAAATGGAGGGTGATGCCCGGGGTGGTGCGGCGCTGTCCATTGCCAAGGTGGCGCAGCGGCCCATCAAATTTATCGGGACCGGCGAGGATCTTGATGCCCTGGAAGTGTTTCATCCCGACAGGATGGCCTCCCGCATCCTCGGCATGGGTGATGTTCTCACCCTTATTGAAAAGGCCGAGGAGGTTGTTGATAAGAAACAAGCGGATAAGCTTGCCAAGAAAATTCGCAAGAGCACTTTTACCCTGGAAGATTTTCTTGATCAGATTCAGCAGATCAAGAAAATGGGCAGCCTTGAGCAGATCATGGGTATGATTCCCGGCTTAAACCGCATGAAGCAGATGAAGGACATACCCAAACCCGATGAGAAGGAATTGGGCAAGGTTGAGGCAATTATCCGTTCCATGACCTCTGATGAGCGCCGTAAGTACCAGATGATAAACGCCGGCCGCAGGCAGCGCATTGCCAAGGGAAGCGGTACCACGGTGCAGGATGTCAATAAGGTCATTAAAAGTTATAGTGACATGCTGAAGATGATGAAGAAAATGAAGGGCAAGATGGGCGGAGGCCCTGGTCCTGCCCTTGGTGGTAAAAAACGACGTAAAAAGCCAAAAGGCTTATTTCGATAAAAATCTTTATACTTTTTTAATCAAATCCGGCAAGCCGGTTAAGGAGGATACAAGCACATGGCGGTAAAAATCAGACTTACAAGAATGGGCAGGAAGAAAAAACCATTCTACCGTATTGTGGCGGCAAATACAAAGGCCCCGCGTGATGGAAAATTTCTGGAAATTGTTGGAACCTATGATCCTATGCAGGAGCCTGTGGTAATTACCATTCATCAGGAAAAGCTGCAAAACTGGCTGGACCAGGGAGCGCAACCTTCGACCACGGTGAAAAGCCTGCTGAAAAAAGCAGTATCAGCGTAATTTACTGCTCCAGCGGGGGAAACTACATGAAAGATCTGGTCTCCTATATTGCCTCTTCTCTTGTTGATCAACCGACTGCAGTAGAGGTGCTTGAAAAAGAAGAGGATGATCTTGTCGTAGTTGAGTTGCGAGTAGCCAAGGAAGATTTGGGCAAGGTCATCGGCAGGCAGGGCAGAACGGCACGAGCCATCAGGGCTCTTTTAACTGCCGCCGCCGGCAGGGAGAATAAAAAATCCAGGCTGGAAATTCTTGAGTAAGGTCCCTGATGCTGATATGTGCCGAAGGGGAAACGCTGATCTTGTGCCGATCGGCAAAGTCAGTAAACCCCATGGCATAAAAGGGGAGATAAAGATATACCCCTATTCCGGCAGCGTGGAAACGCTTACATCATATTGCAGATTCTTTTTATCGTTTTCTGATAATGAAGGACTGTGGTATGAGGTGGAAAAGAGCCGGAGCCAGGGGCGTGTTGCCGTTGTTGCTCTTGTCGGTGTATATTCTCGAAATGATTCGGAATCATTAGTCGGATATGAGGTCTGTGTTGATATTCAGGAAATGCCGGATATTGCCCAGGACGAATTTTACTGGAATGATATCATTGGCATGTCAGTTACCTCTGCCGATGGGAAGACACTCGGCAAAGTAAAAGAACTGATGGCCACCGGGGCTCATGACATTATTGTTGTCCGTGGAGAAGATGGCCGGGAATACATGATTCCGGTTGTTGGTTCGTTTATACGGGAAGTGGACAAAGAACGGCGCACGATTGTTGTTGATCTGCCGGATGGCTTGCTGGAAATAAATAAATAATGCGGTTTCAGGTGCTGACGATTTTTCCGGATCTGCTGGATTCCCCTTTACAGGAGGGGATTATCCGTCGGGCGCGCCAGGCTGGGAAAATTGATGTGGCAGTTACCAATATCCGTGATTTTGCCGTAGACAAACATGCCATGACCGATGACCGTCCTTTTGGCGGCGGCGAAGGTATGGTCATGAAGCCTGAACCGTTGGCCGCAGCCATACGACATGCCCGGCAGGTGGATGGCCATGTGGTGTTGCTTTCTCCCCAGGGAAGAAGATATAGCCAGGCGGTGGCGCAGGAGCTCGCGCAAAGAAAAAGTCTTATCCTGGTGTGTGGCCGCTATGAAGGGGTTGACGAGCGGATCAGGCAAAATTATATTGATGAAGAGATTTCCATAGGCGATTATATTCTCACCGGAGGAGAACTTGGGGCCATGGTTATTATTGATTCGGTTACCAGGTTGCTGCCCGGAGTTCTTGGTTGTGCCGACTCTGTGGAGCATGATACCTTCAGCAGGGGGGGGCTGAAATATCCCCAGTACACCAGGCCGGCCGACTTTGAAGGTCATCTGGTGCCGGAAGTATTGTTGTCCGGCGATCATGAAAAAATTGCCCGCTGGCGTTTTGTTGCAGGAGTGAGAATGACCCTGGATAAACGGCCGGATTTGCTTGGAAAAATGTCATTTTCCAAAAAAGAATTACAGCTGCTTGAAAAAGAGGGAATGTATCCCGGAGCAGCAGCAAAAGAGAAAAATTAATTTGGCAGACCGCGATCAGCCTTTTCATGTGGATGTGGCCCTGGTACATTATCCGGTTTATAATAAAAACCGGGAGGTCATCGGCTCGGCGGTAACTAATCTTGATATACACGATATTGCCCGGGCCGGTCGGACATTTGGTATTGGCGCCTATTATATTGTTACTCCTTATCAGGACCAGCAGAAACTGGTTGGAGAGATAGTCGGTCACTGGCAGGACGGTTATGGCGCTGCATACAACAGTGATCGCCAAGAGGCGCTGAACACGGTAAAAATATGTGATGATCTGCAGAGCCTGTATGATCTGGTCTGCCGGGACGGCAATAAACCTCTGGTAGTGGCCACCAGCGCTAAAGAGCAGGGCAAGGGCCTTTCTTATGGGGACTTGCAGCAAAGAATTTTTAAGGGGGAACATGTACTTCTGCTTTTCGGTACGGGCTGGGGGTTGACCGAAGATGCCCTGGCAGACGTTGATGCAATGCTTCCTCCTGTGTGCGGTCATGGGGACTACAATCATCTCTCCGTGAGATCGGCTGTTTCCATTGTGCTTGACCGTTTACTCGGCAGGACTTAAAAGATTTTTACCATGTAGCTTATTAATCAATATGGAGTTTAGAGTTTCAAGATATGAACTATCTTCTTAAAGGTGCGCGGTGCGCACCCTACATAAAATCAGCGTGTCGGCACCTGTAGGGTGCGCACAGCGCACCAACAATGATAAAACTCTAAACCCCGGTAATCAATAATAAAAATAGCAACAGAGAGTGAACATTATGAATATGCTGGAGCAGATTGAGAAAGAGAATATGCGGTATGACATCCCTAAGTTCCGTTCAGGGGATACGGTAAGCGTTCATATTCGTATTATCGAAGGCGCCAAGGAAAGGGTGCAGATTTTTAAAGGCGTTGTTATCGGCCGCAAGCGGGGAACCATGGGGGCAAATTTTACGGTTCGCAAAATTTCCCATGGCGTAGGCGTGGAAAAAACATTTCCTTTGCATTCTCCCCGTATAGAGAAAATCGAGTTGAACAGCCAGGGACGGGTTCGCCGTTCCAAACTGTACTATCTGCGCAATCTGCGTGGTAAAGCTGCCAGGATCAGGGAGAAAGGCATTAACTAGAGTCTTCCCGGAAATGGGTTTCTATTTTCCAACGAACATTTTTCCCCTGTTATCCCACAAATAATGCATTCCTTTTCCTATGAGCGTGAACTTGCCGGAAAAGGAGTGCGTTTTGTCGCCGGGGTGGATGAAGCAGGACGCGGCCCTCTGGCCGGTCCTGTTGTTGCAGCTTCCGTAATTTTGCCGATGGATTGTGATTACCGGCAGTTTCAGGATTCAAAAAAGCTGACAGCTCTGAAAAGAGAGAAGCTTTATGCCATTTTGCTGTCAATGGATGTTCCCATGGGCGTCGGTATGGCCACGGCTGTTGAAATCGAAGAGATCAATATCCTGCAGGCTTCCTTGCTGGCGATGAAAAGGGCGGTGTTTGATTTGCCCTGTATGCCTGATTACCTTCTTGTTGACGGCAAATTTTCAGTTCCTCTCACCATTCCTCAACAGGCGCTTGTTAAAGGTGAATCCAAAAGCGCTTCCATTGCCGCAGCCTCCATTGTAGCCAAGGTTACCCGTGACCGGATCATGATGAAATATCATGAACAATTTCCCCAGTATCATTTTGACAGACATAAGGGATACCCCACTAAAGATCATAAACGGTTGCTTGAGCGTTTCGGCCCCTGTGAAATTCATCGCAAGACGTTCAGCGGTGTGTGGCAGCTTCTTGCGGCTGTGAAAAAGGAAAATAATGACTCGTGAACGCCTGAGTCTTGGAAGTAAGGGAGAGAATATCGCCCGCCACCATCTTGAGAAGTCAGGGTACAAAATTATTGCAGCAAATTACAGAACAAAGAGCGGGGAAATCGATCTTATAGCAAAGGACGGCAGGACGCTGGTTTTTGTTGAGGTGAAAGCACGTTCCGACGAAAAATTCGGCTCCCCCTTTGAAGCGCTTACCCCGAAAAAATGCAGGCAGATTTCCAAGGTTGCCCTGGAATACCTGCTTCAACATGGCGGCACGGACCAGCCTGCCCGATTTGATGTGGTGGGGATTCGCCCCGGAACGGCTAAAGAAGTCGAGGTGATAAAAAACGCCTTTGATTTCTGCTACGAATGGTAAACAGCTGAAGCTAATGACACCTGTAAAACCTCTTGCCATAACCATGGGCTGCCCGGTGGGTATTGGCCCCGAGATCATCCTGAAGCTCTTTGCTGCCGGTTCGGCGTTTTCCTTGAATGAGACTCCTGTCGTTGTCGGTGACCCTGCTGTGTTGCAGCATTGCGGACAAATTTTGCAGATAGGGACCAATATTGTACGTTGGTATCCCGGCAAAAAGGTGAAAGCCGGTACCCTTCCTGTGTATAAACCGGAGAATTTTCCTGTTCTTGCCCCTGAGTCACTTGCCTGGGGTAAGCCCGATGTCCGGACAGGCACGGCGATGGCCCGCTGTATCGAGGCGGCTGTTTCTCTTGTTCAAGGTAATGAATGCAGCGGCATGGTCACCTGTCCCATTACCAAAAAAGCATTGAATGAAGCTGGTTATTCCTTCCCCGGCCATACGGAGATGCTGGCCTCGTTATGCCATAGCCGTGATTATGCAATGATGATGGCCGGAAAAAAACTGCGGGTTACTCTGGTAACCATCCACACTGCCCTTAATCGGGTTTCCGCATCCCTGACAAAAGAGAAAATACTGGGGCTCATTGAAATGACATCGCTTTCCCTGCAAAGAGATTTCGGCATTGCAGCACCCCGTCTGGCAGTGGCTGCTCTAAATCCCCATGCCGGTGAAGATGGATTGTTCGGTGACGAGGAAGAGTTGCTCATCGGGCCTGCCATTCGACAGGCTTGCGAATCGGGGCTGCCGGCAAGCGGCCCTTATCCTCCGGATACGGTCTTTAATAAGGCTGCAGCAGGAGACTTCGATGCTGTGGTGTGCATGTATCATGACCAGGGACTCATTCCTTTTAAACTGCTTCACTTTGCAGATGGCGTAAATGTAACCATTGGCCTGCCCATTGTCAGGACATCGGTGGATCATGGAACGGCCTATGATATTGCCGGTACAGGCAAGGCTGATACGTCGAGCCTTGCCGCAGCAGTGGCCATGGCCGGGCAGATCGTCGAAAATCGCAGCAGATAGGATGGAGGTATTTAGGTTAAAGGCTGAAGGTTGAGGGGTTGACGATGAACTGTTTTAACCTCTCGATGTCCAGGCTTATCGGCCTTCAACCTTCAGCCTAAACACCTAAAAAATAATGAGCACAATGAGCAAAGGAATAGGACTCTGCGGCAGCCATCGGACGGGGAAAACCACCCTTGCCCATGATATT
>DAOUUW010000225.1 GCA_030667965.1 Deltaproteobacteria bacterium | reverse complement strand
GTACTTCGTTGCCAGGAGGTTTTAACGCCCTCACTCTCGGACACATCCAGGCCCAGATGAAGATGAGGCAGGAACTTATCTATAAGCCGCATGAAAACCCCGCCTGACATGAAACCAATGACCGCTGTCAGCCACGGAACCATGCCCAGTTGCTCCGCCATTTCAATGCCCGGCGCCAGCAGGGACCAAAAACTTGCCGCGATCATGACGCCTGCAGCAAAACCAAGCATGCAGTCCATGATTTTCGGTTTGATTTCCTTAACAGCAAAGACCATGGCCGCCCCGGCCGCTGTGACAAACCAGGTAAAAAGGGTTGCCATCAGCGCCTGGGTAACAGGATTATATTGTTGAAGGAATTCGATCATTTTACTATCCGCGCATGTAACAATTTCTCACAGAGTGCAAAGAGACCCAGCGAGAATGCTCTCACTCAAGAGACTGATTAACTTTTATATGCAACACTGAACATCCTGACAATCCACCTAACTAAAAAAATTCTTTTTATCATCTTTTTTTAGATATTACCCCACAGTTAATTATAAACTTAAAACTGTTTTAAGGAACATTTTATTTTTTTATCACTGAGTGACTTTGGAATCACAGCGCAAGAGACACGAAAAGAATCAAGAAAAATGAATAGATATTCATAAAAATTTAAATAACCACAATATTCTGTTTACAGCGTAAAATTATATGGTTATAGAAATCAAACTGGGAAAAACTTACTGCTCAAAATGGTGTAAAAAGCACCACACGACCATCTTGTGATGCACACATCAGTTTTCTTATACCAAACTGCCTTCTGAACCTTTTTTGCAGCTTTACACATGATAAAAGACCAATGGACGGTCTACCAAACTGCAGGTGCAGTATCATTCCCGGTTCCCAAGTTCAGAAGAAGACGTCGTCATGACCTGAATCAGCACAGGATGTAACCGCAAAAAGTCTCAACAAAGGCCGAAACAGCAGGATAATCGGGAGAGGAGAGCCTGTCCGGCAGGAGAGCTTTGTACGAGACCGTCACAAAAAAAAGGAGAAATAGATGAAGAAATTACTGACTACTACCACACTTGTTGCCTTTTCCGTTCTGGCGGTGTCCAGCACGGTCCAAGCCGAAACAGAAGACTTTTCCCAGTTTCAGATGCCCGTGTCCAATCCGGTCTATCACGGCGACGCCCGTAACGTGACCATGATACGCCCCGTTTTCCTGCAACAGTCCCTGCCGGACAAAATTGACACCATCAATGGTGATATGGAATTAGGGGGCGACATGACCGGCATCGCCGTGCAGCTCAGCTACGCCTTTAATGAGCGATTTTCTTTTGTGGCTGCTAAAGACGGTTATTTTGACTGTGATCCGGACAATAATGCTTTAGAAGATCACAGCGGATTTGGCGATCTGGCCGCAGGTTTCCAGTACTCTTTCATTTACAAGCCGGAAGAGAACTTCATCATGACGGCCCGTCTTATCTATGAAAGCACAAGCGGAGATGACGATGTGTACCAGAGCAACGGCGACGGCAATATCGCTCCGGCCATTCTCTTTCTCAAAGGCTGGGATAAACTGCAGTTCTCCGGCACCGTGGGCCTGGTGCTGCCCTTTGATACCGAGGAGGAAAGTACCATGCTCTATGATGCCTGGCATCTGAGCTATGCTGTTACCGACTGGTTCCGTCCACTGGTGGAACTGAACCATTTCCACGTACTGAGCGCCGGCAGTCGAGACAATAATGACGTTGATGATCAGGCAAGTACTGTTGCCGCCATCACAACCTTCAACCCCGGTGACATTGTCAACCTTGGTGGAGAAAACAACGACGAAAACCGGGATCTTGTCACCATGGCCCTGGGCGCCCGTTTCCGTATCACCAAGTGGTTTGATATTGGTGCGGCCTATGAATTTCCCCTGACTGACAACAAAGAAACTTTTCTTGATGACCGCATCTACATTGACTGCATGGTTACTTTGAATTTCTAGAGCACCATCCAAATCATTAAACCCCATAAAAAAAAGCCGGTCCCGAAGGACCGGCTTTTTTTATGCCTATTTCCAGCAAAAACTACTCTGTCATAGCGTTCATGGCGCGGGCGGGATTCTGCTCAACTTTATTAAGGATCTCAGTCACTTTGGCTTCCGGCAACCAGCTCACTGCACCGGTAGCAACATCATACATAGCACCGACAACTTTGGCTTTGCCGCTTTTGACGATCTCACGGGAAGCAGGGCTGCGCATGAACAGCTCTTCAATGCCTGTCCAGATATTTTCCTCAATGGCAAAGGGGATGACATCTTTGCCATGGGCTTCCGGATGGGCGACAATGGCCCTTTTGACAGCGGGAATGATATTGTCAACCAGTGAATGAATTACAACTCATCGTCTCTAAACGGATCTTGACAAAATTACCCTTGTACCTATCCTTATGCCGAACTCTCATCGCACATGCAAGCATACGTACAAAACAATTTTCGCAAAAGATCTCTAACAATTAAAATGAACACTCGTTCACCTAAACAACACTTTCTGCTGACATAGATAGATCTTTTTGTCAAGGGCATATAAAGGAAAAAACAGGGGATCTTGAGATTTAAATTTCAACATTTTATGCAATTCAGATAATGGTGCGCAGTGCGCACCCTACTCAATCCAAGGCGTTGATTTTGTGTGAATGGGTTAATTGAACATTTACAGTTTTGTAGGGTGCGCACTGCGCACCAAAAAATGGCGAGACTCCAATCTCAAACGAGAAACGAGAAATTCTCAAAGATCGTCAGACATTCCCATCAAAAATAAGCCGTTATCCACAGATACCACTCGCTGGGTGCCTTGAATCTGTATGTGGAGGCAGGATCGGAGAAACCGCCGTATTCACTGCCATGGCCGCCATAATACAAGGCAGCCCCCATGGTCAGCTGGATATTCTGTTCAATGCTCAGTGTGAGATAGGGCTGCAGTAGCCCGGAGGGGTCTTCAAGGTTATTTATCGTTGTCAGAAAAACATGAAAAAGAGGATGCAGTTCGCATTGCAGGTGAAAGGCGATATACGTGCGGCCCAGGACAAACAGCTCACCCCGCTCGATCCGTTCCGTCAGCTCCTCGTCATGAAGCGCTTTGTCATAATCAGTCCACCCCAGGGAGTTATGATACAACTCAACAAAGCCGTACCAATTTTTATCGAACCATGTCCATGAATAATCAACATTGGCCGCCAGGGAAAAAAAATCATCCCTGTCGCTTTCCCCCGGCAGATCCGTCCAGACGAAATCGCAGCGCCAGGCCGCATCCCTCCAAAAACCGCTGAGGCCGAGTCCGGCTACATTATCACGCAGGTGACGGGCCGCAAGCAGATCAAACTCCAGTTCGTCTCGGTAAAAATGGGCCTTTGCCGCAAAAGAGGAGTAATCCCTTCCCAGGTTACGGCTTTGCGGGTTACGTCCCGGGACAACAAGAAACTGCAGGTCATCAATGCCGGGAATTTGCGGCTGAAAAAGGACCATATCATCGCCTGTTTTATAATCGCGGCTGATATCAGTGGGAGAAAAGGGATTAAACAGGTCCATGGGATTAAAGAGCAGACCGTTTCCCCAGCTCAGGGCCTGGCGCCCAAGACGAACCCTGCCCCAGTCACGATCAACGGTCAGGACAAAACGGTCAAGCCGATGGTAAAGCAGCCGATCATCTTTTTCCGAAAGACTTGATGTGAAATCAAAGAATCGATGATCGTCGGATGGTATGGCACAGCCTAACCCCGGCAGGCTGTCCGGCAGCCGGCGCAGCTCGCTTGCCGCCCGCCAACTGTCTCCGCCCGCC
>DAOUUW010000104.1 GCA_030667965.1 Deltaproteobacteria bacterium | reverse complement strand
AACATCATGAATTACAGCACGGTAAGCAGCATAATCGAACGAGTTAAAAGTCGGAAAGCAACGGATAAAGTATTTGCTGCTCAACTGAAAAAGTTTGAAAAAATACTAGGAGAAGGTCAACGGCAGACTTGACCCCCTTTTCTCTTTGTTTGAAGACTTGAGGTAATCGAGTAAAATGTCCTAAAAAGACCAGGAGAATCGTCTGTTAATTATTCAAAAAAACATGTGCTTTCGGGAGAAGAACTATCTATGATAGAAGAAAGAAGTCGAACAAATCCAGATCCCGAGGAGTAATCTTCTACGTCAAAAACAGCACCTAAAAGGAGGTAGACCGTGGCATTCACTATTCAACGGGTCGAGTACTATTACACCACAGTAAAGGATCAACCTGGAGAGGCTTATAACATCCTGAGCCTACTTGAAGAGATGGGGGTAAACCAGCTTGCTTTCACCGCGGTGCCCGTGGGGCCAAACTCAACCCAACTGGCCATTTTCCCTAAAGAACCTGCAAAACTGATTCACGAAGCTAAGCTTGCGGGCATGGTCCTTGACGGCCCGCATCACGTGTTGTTGGTTGAGGGTGATGACGAACTCGGCGCCCTGGCAAATATCCATGAAAAACTGTTCAAAGCAAATGTCAATGTCTATGCCTCAACTGGCGTCACCGACGGCAAAGGCAGCTACGGCTACCTTATCTATGTAAAGGAGGACGACTTCGAACGGGCGGCAGAAACGCTGGGTGTGTAATAGAAAAAAGAGAACTGTTCCCTTTTTTGTGTAAATTAATGAACCGCGCAGGTGATACATGGATCCATGGCCCGGATCAGTTCCTCCAGTAGTGCGTTTTTTTTATCGTTGAACTCTGTCCTGTAACTCCTGAGCAACAGAGTGGCCTCCTGTTCGACACTGGAGAGGTTGAGAACCGTGGGAGTAATGATATTGTACAGGGCCACATTCCCCTGTTTGTCGATATGTACCTCATGGAACAAAAGACCTCTTGGGGCTTCTATGGCACTTACGCCTTGTCTGGGCCAGTTGCCGTTCCTTTCCAGGGCTTGATGCCGGACTTCTTTCCGGTCAACCACAACTCTTTCTAAATCTTCTCTTTGAAGCAGTTCCAGGAGGCGGACTGATTCTTCGAGATAATGAATAATCTCCACTGCCTGCGCCAAGTTGCCGCAAAGTAATTGGGGTCAAAGTAAACAAAGTAATTGGGGTCAGTAATTGGGGTCACAGTAATTGGGGTCAGAGTAGAATTAAATTCTGATCGGGGTCACGGCTTAATTTTACTCTGACCCCAATTACTTCCCAATTACTTCCCACTGACCCCAATTACTTCCCAATTACTTCCTCCGCTGCCTACCAGACAAAAATAACCCACCGAACCATGGGTCAGGTTGAAAATGAGACCAATGAAAATGCAGACGGAAGCCTGAACCTGTCTTTTGTCTACTTCCCGTCAAGCCCGGAAATCACTATTCAGTATTTTCTAATAATTAGTTGCACTAATTTCTAGCGGATGATATCGTTAACTTCTATAAGATAAACTTATAATTTGAGAGAGTTAAAATGCCGCGAACCAGAAAAAATCCTCAACAATTATTTGCCGAATCCCTAAAGGCAGCAAGATTGATTGCCAGGGAGGGAATAGTTAAGTCTGCTGATCTTGATAGGAAATACAGGGAAAAACTTATTGCCGAAGCCTGCCTCACAGAAATTATAAGAGGGTGGTATCTGCTGACTGCCCCTGGAGGAGAGGGGGAAACCATAGCTTGGTTTGGAGGCTTCTGGGGCTTTACAAAACTCTACCTCTCGGTAAGATTTGGCAAAGACGGTTTCTGTTTGTCGGCAGAGTCTTCTTTGAATTTGCATGCCGGTGATACGACTATCCCAAAGCAAATCATAGTTCTCACTAAAAAGGCGAGTAACAAGAGTATTAACCTGCCCTACGATACTTCCATTCTCCTGCTGATGGATGTAAAGAATTTCCCTGCAGATACTGAAAAGTGGAATGGTGTACGGATAATGTCGCTACCCTCTGCCCTTTGCCGGTTAACACCTGTATACTTCCAGAAAAATCCAAGGAATATTGAAATTGTTCTGAAAATATCCTCTTTATCAGTGCCGGAAATTTCGAGAAATATTTTAAAAACCGGGGCAATCGCTTCCGCTGAAAGGATTATCGGAGCGTACAGGCACCTCGGAGAAGAGACCAAATCAAAGCAAGTACAAGAAGACTTGATCACCGCAGGGTACCAACTCAAAGAAGTTAATCCGTTTATCAAATACGAACCTAAACTGGGTTCGAACCGGAGCACCTCCCCTTATGCTGGACGCATCCGCATGATGTGGAATTCCATGAGAGACGAAGTGTTGAACATAATGCCTGCTTCGCCCGGGATGAGGGGAGACGTTAAAGAGGCACTAAAATCTATTCAGGAAAGATACAAAGAAGACGCTTATCACTCCTTATCCATTGAGGGCTATCAGGTAACGGAAGAACTAATTGAAAAAATTGAATCCGGCGAGTGGGATCCTGAAAATATTGAAGCGGACAGGAGACAAAAAGATGCGCTGGCCGCAAAAGGTTATCAAACGGCCTTTAAAGCTGTTTTGCAGACTGTAAGCAGGGTTCTGGATGGAGAAAAGTCCGGAAAGGTGTTTGAAGAGGACCTGCAAACCTGGTACAGACAACTTTTTGCGCCTTTGTTGAAAGCCAATATCCTCTCTGCAGAAAATCTTGTCGGCTATAGGAATCAACCTGTTTATATCTCCGGATCAAGGCATGTTCCCCCGCCCGGTAATGCTGTTCCCGATTGCATGGAAGCCCTTTTTGACATACTGAAGAAAGAGCAAAATGCCGCCGCCAGGGCGGTTCTGGGCCATTTTATCTTTGTCTTCATTCACCCGTATATGGATGGAAATGGACGGGTTGGAAGATTTTTGATGAACCTCATGCTTGTGTCTGGAGGATTCAGATGGACAGTGATAAAATCGGAAGAAAGAGATGAATATATGACTTCTCTGGAAAAAGCCTCTACAGAAGAAGATATCAAACCCTTTGTTGAATTTATCAAAAAATACTTAGAATCCTGCTGAGCGTTTTTTAGCAGGAAAATTTCCTGCGGCAGAATTTGAATACAATCGCCGGAGCAAAATAAAATCACTAACAACCTCTCTTCAGTTCAATCTTGCCGTCAGCTTTTACGACCAATGACAAAGCCGATTGACTCAAGCGCCCCGGCAAACTCCTTCTCCCTGCCGGGGAGAATTGCTAGATGTTTTTCTCCGGCAGGCAGACAGAGATTACTTAACTTTTTATGAGCCAGGACCTGTTTGCGAAATTCCCGATGACATTCAATCAAGGTTGTTTTCCCAACATCAACAAAGGCGGTGGATCGTTGTTCGGCATCTTTAAAAATTTGTTCAATTTCTACGCTGAACCCAGCCGATGAAACTTCGGCAAGCATCGTCCTGATTTCAGCAAGACTTTCCCCGCTATTAATCGCGCCCAGCAACGATGAAACAGACAACCGCCATCTGTCAACTTCTTTACGCTCGGCTATTTTCTCAAGATAGAGAGTCTGACCAGGGGGAATTACGCCATCTCCGACAAAAAATAAGTCCGCTCCTTCAAAGGCATATAAATCAGCACTCTCTTTTTTCTCCTCAAATTCATCGGTATGTCCAAAAACAAACGCGCCGAGATCATTAACCCGTATATATTCCAACCCGTCGCAGTGGCTTAGACAGGTCAATTCATCGGTTCCCCAGCATGATTTATAATCATCTCTTGCCAAGTGGGGATCTTCGTAAACCACGTCAATAAGGCCAAGTGTCGCGCAATATTCAAACAGGTAAACAAGCAGATAACGGAACTGCAAAAGCGGCCAGGTATCATTATAATCAAGATGTCCGTAATGTTGATCGAGGAAGTAGAGTTTCCAGTCATAATTTACCATGTCAAATGAATAGATAGATTTCGTTTGCATCACTCGGTCAAGTTCATCAACGCTGATCCATCTCCCTGGCTGCAGATCCTCCAGAAGCGTATTGATCATCGGCCGACGTTTAAGCGGACTGGTCATGGTGCGTCCCCGACTTGACTGTTGCCCTTTTATGGCGGTAACCCTGGAAAATTCATCTATTATTTTACTCTTTTCCCATTTAGTCCAGGCCGTCTTAATGCCACCTGCCAAATCCTTTTTCAGGGCCTTATGTCCCGCCGGAGTCAGCTTAAGGAAAGAGCCATCTCCCTTTGCAAGTCCGCCTCCCTGGAGCAAAAGCGGCCAGGCAAAAGATTGCATCGGGCCGATTTCATCTTCATCATACCAATCTCCATCGTGAAGCAGATCGTCAATATTTTTAACAGTTGCCGCAGTGGCGCGGCCGGTCTTGGCACTGACCCGTATCTTTTTATCAACAACAAGGTTTAATAAAGTTGCCAAATTGGCCAGGGCTGCCCTGGCGGTCTCCCGAACCGTACTTTCATCGTCGTCAACATATTCAGTATATCCGATATCGTCCTCAGGTGGCCTTGGAACAATATCTTTCAATTTTTTCAGCAGATCAGTCGGTATATGTCCGTTAATCAGAAAAAGACGCAGCAGGTTGACGTTTCGCTCATCACTGCCTTCCGGCTGGGACCAGGGTGATGCGAAATATTTATTCACAAACATCCTGCCTTCCAAAATACCACCCCAGGTATGAACTGTTTCAGATACTGCATTTTGTCCAAGGGAGGTAAGTTGCCTGAAAACACTTTGCGGATCATTAAAAATGATACGGACTATAGCCTCAATCCGCTCATCCTTCCTGGTTGGCATTTCCGGACAAATTACAGCCGTAAATTTCTTCAAATCAGCTGTCAGATATTCAGCATCCAGCGCCATAGCCAAAGTTGGATAGATCATTTTATGTTTCGCCATATTTTCGCCTGAAAATTTAATGTTTTTGGGTTAGATTGTTCCATTGCTTAATTACATTTATAAAAAAA
The DNA here is from genome assembly GCA_030667965.1 of Deltaproteobacteria bacterium. Lineage (GTDB taxonomy): Bacteria > Desulfobacterota > Desulfobulbia > Desulfobulbales > SURF-16 > JAHLLM01. The sequence continues at coordinate 5,223 of DAOUUW010000104.1, read as the reverse complement.
AATTTCAAGATATCTTTATCCCATCATCCGCTGAACAAAAAATAATGAATCCTGCCAACATGAACAATAAACAAGGCACAACCAAGCGAATATCAGATTACCAGTCCCTGCTTCCGATCCCAAAAGCCATTCTGCAAATTATGGCCGTCAATGTTGATTCCTGCAGGCTCGGCACAATGCTTGACTGCCTTACCGACCTGGGATTTCAAAGCGATAACGGCAGGGAATTTACCTCAGGCACCATACAACCGGCCCAAAATGAACTTATCGACAAAGGGTTGCTGCTGAAATCAGGCAGGGGAATATGCTGCCCTGAGTCTATCCGGCAACAGGCGGTTCACGACGCGTTGCTGGAAGGCAAATTTCCGCAGATAGCCGAGGTCATCCAAAAACATATGCCATTGCCGGCCACAAATACACGAACAAACCCATTTGAAAATTACCAGCAGGTTATTCGATCTTTTCAGATCGCCATATTTACCCACAACTCAATGACGGAGATTGATAGCATTACGCATTATGCCTATCATTCTTTCCGTGATGAATATTATGCGGACAATCTCTATCTGCACATAAATCGCCCCTTTTCCGCTGAAATCATCGAAAAAATAAATCCGAAAATAAGGCTCAAGATTCTGCAATCTTTACTCAGTGCGACAGGACATTCTCTGGAACCGTCGACGGAAATCCTTCAATATATCACCACCACCTATCACTCTGTGATTACAGGAAAATCCGAAGCATTGCCGCTTATATTTCATTACCTTATCCGTGGTGATATCCCCTCAACCCGATCACTCTTAGACAGTCTTGACGATAATCTCAAACCGGAACAACTCAGTCGGACGGCATGGTTGGAATTTATCAGCGGCAATTACCAGGAAGCGCTCAGGCTTTTCAGCGAAGACATAAAACTTCTGAAAAAACGAACCGGTAAGAAAAAACTGTTCCTCCGGAGCTATGCCGGTCTCTTTCACCTGTTGACTCTTTTGCAGACCGGCGTAAACACATATCTCAAAGAAGGGCTTGACTACATTGACATAGCGAAAAAAAACAAATACCCGCTTTCCCCCTTGATGGAAATTATCAAACCGGTTTTTCAGGATCAGCTTGGACTTCCTGTTATTCAACCTGATGAACCGTATCTGTACACTTTTGAAGATGAACCACTGGATATTTTTATCCTTCATCTTGCCCTGTCCTGGACAAATAAACCCAAAACTAAAAACAAAATATCCAAATTAAAGCAGACCAGAGATAAGGCCCGGAAAAACGGTTATACCTGGCTGGCGGCGGAATTGTCTGCCTTACTTGCCTTTCTTGGTCAGGCGAAACAGAAAAACAGCGAGACCGCAGCAAAACTCCATAGTTCATGTAATACTGTCAGCTGTGTTGACATTATCAAAGAACAGCCGAAATGGGAAAAAACCCTTAATGCCCTGTTAAACATCACAGCCAATAAGAAAAAGTCAACAACAAAGGCCAAGGCAGAGCAAAGGCTGATCTGGCTGTTCAGTCATAATGAAAAATACAATTACTGCCATATCGCTCCCCGCCTGCAGAAAATAAGCAATAAAGGAAGTTGGACCAAAGGCCGCCCAGTGGCCCTGAAAACCCTGCGGCACGATCATCTTACCATGGCAGGGCTTACAGACCAGGATCGCCGGGTCTGCCGGGCCATCAAGGAAGAATATTACCGTACCAGCTGGCGATACGGTAAAACCGAATATGAAATCGATGATAATATAGCCCTGCCGGCCCTGGTGGATCACCCCCTTCTTTTCCTGGAAGACTCTCCCGGAGTACGGGTGGAACTTGTCCTGTCTGAGCCTGAAATGCAACTCAGGGAAGAAAAGGGCAAGCTGAAACTCAGCATTTTCCCTGCCACTCTCGGCAGCACAAACGAGGTTCAGGTAGTCAAGGACACCCCTACCCGTTTCAAAATAATACGCTTTAGCAAAGAACATAATGAAATCATCGAATTCCTGGATCAAGGCCTGACTATTCCTAAAGCAGGTGAAAAACTGGTTAAACAGGTTGTTGATTCTCTTTCATCCGTTGTCACCATCCATTCCGACCTTGAAACAAGCCAAAAAACAAAGGCTGTTAAGGCAGACTGGCGACCCCATGCCCATATTATTCCTTATCAGGATGGCATCCAGCTGGAATTTCTGGTCAAACCTTTTGGCACAGGCGGCTCCAGCTTCAGGCCGGGTAAAGGCGGCAAAAGCGTTCTCACCGAGATTAAGGGTAAAAAAATCCAGGCAGTGCGTGATTTTGACAAAGAAAAGAAACAACACAGTAAAATTATCCGGGCCTGTTCCACCCTGAACCACCTTGAAGAAATTGAAAACCAGTGGCAGGTGAATGACCCGGAAGATTCACTGGAGCTGCTGCTGGAGTTAAAAGAATGCGGCGATGATGTTGTCCTTGAATGGCCCCAGGGCGAAAAAATGGCAGTACGCAAGGAAGTTTCCTTTAGCAGCTTTTCCATGCAGATTAAAAAGGATCGGGACTGGTTCAAAGCCACCGGCGCCCTGGAAGTTGATGATTCTCTTGCCCTCGATTTGCGCAAACTGCTGGATATGCTCAGCCGATCCACTGGTCGTTTTGTCCCCCTTGATGATGGAACTTTCCTTGCCATAACAAAACAATTACGTAAAAGACTTGATGAACTGAGTGCCTTCTCTGAAAGTTCCGGCAAAGGAGTACGCTTTGCCCCCTTAGCGGCCCTGGCCCTGGAGGACCTCACCGGCGAGGCCGGACAGCTGGAAAGTGACCAGGCCTGGAAACAGCATTGCAAAAACTTGAGTGAAGTGGTCAGCCCGCAGGTCCCCTCCACCCTGCGGGCCTCTCTTCGAGATTATCAGAAAACAGGATTTCACTGGCTGGCCCAGCTGTCCCATTGGGGGGTAGGCGCCTGTCTGGCCGATGACATGGGTCTTGGTAAAACCGTCCAGGCCCTGTCTGCCATTCTGCTCCGGGCAGGCCAGGGGCCCACCCTGGTAGTGGCCCCCTTATCCGTTACCTCCAACTGGCAGGAGGAGGGCCGTCGTTTTGCTCCCACCTTAAATGTCATTGTCTTTGGCCCGGGCGACCGGCAGCAGACCATCGATAACCTGCAACCTTTTGACCTGCTTATCGTCAGCTACGGACTTTTGCCACTGGAAGCAGAACTTTTGAGCGGGGTAAAGTGGCAGACGGTTGTTCTTGATGAGGCCCAGGCCATCAAGAACATGCAGACCAAACGATCCAAAGCGGCCATGGAGCTCCAGGCAGAATTCAGGATCATTACCACAGGTACCCCGGTGGAAAACCATCTTGGTGAGTTGTGGACCCTTTTTACCTTTCTTAATCCCGGACTGCTCGGTTCATTCAAAAAATTCAATGAAAAATTCGCCATTCCCATTGAACGGGACCAGGACAATGAAGCCCGTAACAGACTGCGCAAATTGATCCGCCCCTTTATCCTGCGACGCTTGAAAAGCGATGTTTTGCAGGAACTGCCTGCCAAAACAGAGATAACCCTGAAGGTGGAGATGAGCAGCGAGGAGCTGCTGCTTTACGAAGCCCAGCGCCTCAATGCCCTGGAAAACATCAGCACCCATGATGACGAAGGGGCCGGCCAACAGCATCTGCGCATCCTGGGTGAAATCATGAAACTGCGCAGATTATGCTGCAATCCGAGCCTTGTCCTGCCGGACAGTAAAATCGCCAGCTCCAAGCTGAAGGTCTTTTCTGATACCTTGACCGAACTTTTAGGCAACAGCCACAAGGCCCTTGTTTTCAGTCAGTTTGTTGGTCACCTGCAAATTATCCGTACTTATCTTGACAGCAAAAATATCAGCTATCAATACCTGGACGGTTCAACCCCGATCAAAAAGAGAAAGGAGCGGATAGCCAATTTTCAAAATGGGGAGGGTGACGTATTTCTCATCAGCCTGAAGGCAGGCGGGTCGGGACTGAATCTCACTGCCGCTGATTATGTCATACACATGGATCCCTGGTGGAACCCGGCTGTGGAAGACCAGGCATCCGACCGGGCACACCGCATCGGCCAGGAAAGGCCGGTAACGGTGTACCGCCTGGTTATTAAAGACTCCATTGAAGAGCAAATCGTTGAGTTGCACAAACAGAAACGTGATCTTGCCGACAGCCTGCTGCAAGGTTCCGATTCTGCAGGTAAAATATCTGCTACTGAATTGCTGACCCTGCTGCAGGGAGAGAAGAATTAAGTGATATACAAAAACAGTCTATTCAGAATATACACATCAAGTCACGAGTTTTGCTGCACCCCCATACCTCATTCCGATTTACGTCTCCAGAGTAATTGGGGTCAGAGTAGAATTAAATTCTGATCGGGGTCACGGCTTAATTTTACTCTGACCCCAATTATTCCCAATTACTTCCCATTAAAGTCAATAAATGTTGGGAGCATCGTTGGGCAATAGAAAATAGTCGCCATCGAGGCACAGACACAAATAACATAATAACAGATAGATAGGGAAATTTGGTGTATATCCGTCAGCAAAAAAAGACAAAAAATGCTACTTATGACGGATATTTCTTATAATTTATTGAAATCATAGGATTAATTTATATGGCACGAAAGCTGCTTTTAGAAAGGCATAAAGGGCGTCCACTAAACTAATGAACAAATACTATCAGGAGGTAAATCATGTACAAAACAATAGTTTCAGCTCTTGCATTGTCGCTTTTTGCAGCAACTGCCTTTGCGGCAGCTCCCGTTTTTGAGGAGACCGACGCAGATAAGGACGGTGCGGTTTCATTAAGTGAAGCAGCAGCATCCGGTATCAGTACAGAGTTGTTTGATCAGCTCGATGTGGACAAAAACGGAGCATTGAGTATGGACGAGTACAAGCCCTTGCTGGCTGAAGAGTAAGTCGAGTAAGAAAAGCCCCTGAAGACATACAGGTTCCTTTATCAGAAACTCTCTTTCTGCTGTATTTTCTTTAGGGGTGTTTTAAACTAACTTCTCAGAATAAGTGTTTCAGGAACTACCAGGAATAACAGAGGAAGTTAGTGTATAGTGTAGGGGACGTTGTTGTTTAGCAAATTTTGTTTTCGATTCCCTGGCAAGCTTTTTGTCTTAAAATATAAATTATGAATCCCTATATTTCCCCTTATTGCTCCACAAGACGTAGCCTGAAGAAGTGATTTTGTAATCTGGCGGCCAGTGTGCTCAATCACTTTCTATTATTT
>DAOUUW010000034.1 GCA_030667965.1 Deltaproteobacteria bacterium | reverse complement strand
TTTATGAGAGGCTCCACCTGAGCCGCCACTTCCAGATATACCTCATAGAGGTTTTTTTCCGCATCTTCCAGCAGGTATTGCTGTTGTATTTCCCTCGGCTGATGATCTTTAATAATGTTAATGACCCGTTTGAAGGAACCGGCAAGCAGTTTAAAGGTCTCCTGTGTGCTGATGGCTATGAGGGCGTCAATTTTTTTACGACAGTCGGTGATGGAGTCAAAGGAGGTTGAAAGCACCGCTTCGACAGCTTCCTGGGCAACGCCACGGGCAACAAGGTCATGCATGTAGCGTCCCTTGATAAAATCAAGCATGGCCTGTCGGGTTTTCTCCCTGTCCTCGGTGAGTTTGTCTCCATAGAGGTCAAGGGCCTTGTCTACACATAGCTCTAGTGAAAGGGGTAGTTCATGTCCGTTGATAATGTGGAGCAGGGCCAGGCAATGACGCCTTAAGCCGTAAGGGTCGGTGGTGCCGGTGGGCACCTTGCCCACACCAAAACAGCCGGCAATGGTGTCAAGCCTGTCGGCCAGGCTGACAAGGGCGCCGGCAAGACTTTCAGGCAGGGCGCTGTCTGACCTGAGAGGCAGGTAGTGCTCCTCTATGGCAGTGGCAACTTCAGGCTTTTCTCCTTCAAGAAGGGCGTAATGTTTGCCCATAACTCCCTGCAGAGAGGGGAATTCGCCAACCATGTCGGTGACCAGGTCAGCCTTGGCAAGATGTGCCGCCCTTACGGCAATATCATGCAGATCGGAAGAAGTTTGTTCGCATAAAAAGGCTGTCAGTTGTTCCAGTCGTTCGGTTTTTTCCAGCATGGTGCCAAGCTGTGCCTGGAAAATGACACCGGATAATGATTCGAGTCTCTGCTCCAGGGAGCGTTGCCGGTCTTCATTGAAGAAAAAAAGAGCGTCCTCCAGTCGTGCCCGCAGGACACGTTCATGGCCGGCGGCAGCCATTTCAGTGTCTTCGATTCTTGTATTATTGACAGCGACAAAAGCGGGCAGCAATGCGCCTTGTTGTCCGTCTGCCATGGGGAAATATTTCTGGTGTACCCGCATGGAGGTGATAAGTACTTCCCGCGGCAGGGCCAGAAATTTGACATCAAATGTACCTGCCACGCCCACGGGAAGCTCGATAAGATTCGTGACGGTGTCAAGCAGTTCAGGGTCTTCGACAACAGTGCCGCCCGAGCGAACCGCTGCTTCATTGACCTCCCGGGCAACTTCATTGCGTCGCTCATCGATGTCTGCCAGGACATGGCTGTTACGCAGGGTGTTGAGGTAGTTGTCAAAATCCGTGATAGTCACTGCGTCAGGGGCCATGAAACGGTGTCCCCGGGTGTTGTTTTGAGCGGTCAGGTCGTTAATGGAAAAATCAACAACATTTCCCGCGTAGAGCGCCAGAAGCCATTGGATGGGTCGAGCGAATGTCTCCCGGTAGCTCCCCCAATGCATTGATTTAGGGAAGGGGATTGACAGGATAAAATCAGGCATCAGTCGGGCAAGAAGGTCCGAGGTTTTTTCTCCCTTTTGTTCCTGCACCAGCATGAGGTATTCACCCTTGGCTGTTTTTGCAATTTGTATGTCGTCCAGAGAGGCGCCCCTGGATTTGGCAAAGCCCATAGCCGCCTTGGTTGGCTGGTTGTCGCTGTCAAAGGCCGCTTTTTTCGGTGGACCAAGTATCTCTTCCTTGCGGTCGGGTTGCCGGGCATCAAGGCCTTTTATACAGAGGGCCATCCTACGCGGGGTGGCGGCTGTTTCAATACTATCATAAGAAAGGGAAAGGCCGCGTAGTTTGTCGGCTATTTTTTCTTGCATGAAAGTAAGGGCGGGTTGAATATAGCCTGCCGGAATTTCCTCAGTGCCTATCTCAAGTAAAAATTCGTTGTTCATGGGTTACTGTATGCTTTTTGGGTTAGAGAGATTGTTTTTTTCCGGCCACTCAATGGTGGCAAAGGTGCTGAATCCCTGGGAGAGATTTTCAACGGTGATGGAGCACCAGCTGATATCGGGATGGTGTGTCAGTTTGTCTGCCAGTTGCTTTGCTATTTTTTCAACGGACAGGGGGCTGTTGGACGGTTTTTGTGAGGATGTGGACCACTGAAGATTATGGGAGGTCACCTCTTCCACCATCTCTATTACTTTTTCCAGCCATATAAAATGTTTGAAACGCAGGCATATATTGGCAACACCCCAATGACCAAGGGATTCCGGCAGCCCCGAATCGGTCTGCACCGGTAAGGGTGGAGAAATGGGAACAGCTATTTCCAGAGTAAGGTCATCATCTTCAGCCAGAGAACCGTGCATTTTGCAGTGGTATTCAGCCAGTTCGTTCTGGTGTGCTGCGACTGATTTTTTTTTGAAAAAAAAGGGAAATTCGATTTCCATGTGGGCCGCTTCCGCCTGCAACTTGTTTTTGGTCTCCTGCAGGATGTTTTGGAAACTGCGCAGGTTGATATCCCCATGAAAATGATTGAGGATTTCAATAAAACGGCTCATGTGGGTGCCTTTGAAATGGTGGGGCAGGTTGACATACATATTGAACCTGGCCACGGTTTTTTGCACCTTGTTTGCCCTGTCGAGCACGGTAATGGGGTATGAAATGTCTTTGACGCCTACTTTTTTGATATTAATGCGCCTGTTGTCACGCAGGCTCTGGATGTCCTTCATTTGTTTGTGTTTTGGCGGTATTCAGGAAAGAAGCCGATGTACGGCATCTTTCAGTTCCTTCATGTTAGATGATTTGACGATGTAATCATCAGAGGCCCAGGAGGCAAGATCCTGCTTGAATTCCTGATAGGCGGAGCTGAGAATGACCGGCAATTCCTGATTGATTTCTTTGAGACGACGCAGCACATCTATGCCGTTCATGCCCGGCATATTGATATCGAGGATTACGAGATCCGGGGAAATGATTTTTAATTTACCAAGGGCCTCTTCTCCGGAGAGGGCGGAATGGACTTCATAGCCTTCCTCTTCAAGTTCTTCACGGTAGAGAAGGTGGATGCTTTCTTCGTCGTCGACAAGTAATATTTTTTTCATAGGACACCTGTTTGATAAAGTTGAAAATCAAACTTTGCTTATTATAATTTTGCTTCCCGGAGAAATTTTGCAGCATCCTCAGGCGGTGTAGGATTTATATAAAAGCCTGAACCCCACTCAAAACCGGCGATCTGGGTCAGTTTGGGCATTATCTCAAAATGCCAGTGATAATGCTCCAGCGGTTCGGAGCGAAGCGGGGCGCAGTGCAGGACAAAATTATACGGGACATTTGGGATACAGATGTTCAATCTACGCATGCACTCGGAAAAAATTGACGCCAGGGCGTGAAAAGATGCATCATCCTGATTGATATATGATGACGAATGTCTCTTTGGCAAGATCCACATTTCAAAGGGAGAACGCGGTGCGTAAGGGGCGATGACGATGAAAAGATCGTTCTGGCAGACGATTCTTGTCTTAAGTTTTATTTCCTGGCGGATGATGTCGCAGTAGATGCAGCGTTCTTTATACTTGTAATAGGATCGGCCGCCTTCGAGTTCGGACAACACCATCCTGGGTAGAATGGGAAGAGCAACCAACTGGGAATGGGAATGTTCCAGCGAAGCGCCGGCAGCCTTGCCGAAGTTTTTAAAGACCATGACGTATTTGAAACGAGGGTCACGCCCCAGGTCGGTAATACGGTCACGAAATGCCTTCAAAACGAGAAGAATCTTCAGCGGCGGCAGATCTGCAAAAGCTTTATCATGATTGGGAGATTCGATGATGACTTCATGGGCGCCGATGCCGTTCATTTTGTCATAAATGCCTTCGCCCTCTTTGTCCAGATCGCCTTCAATGATCAGGGCCGGGTATTTATTCGGCACGACGCGAAGGGTCCATCCCGGTGTGTTGGGCATATGGGCACTGTCACCGTAGCTGAGGACCTCCGGCGGGGTGGTTTTTTCGTTCCCGGGGCACAGAGGGCAAAACCCCCCCTTGCTTTCGCTCTTTTCAACGATAAAATCTGTAGGGCGCTTGCCCCGCTCTTTGGCAATGATAATCCAGCGTCCGAGGACAGGGTCTTTACGTAATTCCGGCATGATTAGTATACTATTTCAGATAGTTATGGTTGACTGTGGTCTGTAATCAGCTTGCCTTTGCTTTTTCGTAATTTTCCTGTTTTGTTTTACAGGCGATGCACAGTGTTGTCACCGGTCTTGCCTCCAGTCTGGCTGAGCCGATATCGTCTCCGCACCCATCGCAGACTCCGTACTCATCGTTTTCAATACGGTCCAAGGCCTCTTTGACTTTTGCAAGAAGTTTTCTTTCCCTGTCACGGATGCGCAACTCGAAGTTGCGGTCTGATTCAGCACTGGCCCGGTCAGTGGGGTCAGGATAATTGCCGCTGCCGTCGGTCATCTCGGAAATGGTTTTATTTGCTTCGGACAACAGATCCTCGCTCATGTCCTTTAATTTCTTTTTAAAGTGTAGCAGTTGTTCGTCGTTCATGGCTGTATTCTCCAAAAAAACTTATTCTTTCCGTTTGTAGATGTAATCGCCACTTTTGCCGCCCGATTTGGACAGCAGTCTGATAGCATTGATGGTCATGGATTTGTCAACTGCCTTGCACATATCGTAAATTGTCAAGGCGCTGATGGAAACAGCGGTAAGGGCTTCCATCTCCACCCCGGTTTTGCCGGTAATACCAACTGTGGCGGTGATTTTAACAGTGCTGTTTTTCTCGTCCAGGTCAAACTCTATGCTTGAATTGGTGATGGGCAGCGGATGGGTCAGGGGGATAAGTTCATCCACCTTTTTGGCTGCCATGATTCCTGCCAGGCGGGCTACACCCAGCACATCACCCTTGCCTATGGAGCCTGAGCGGACAAGTTGGAAGCATTCCGTCGACATGGAAATAGAGCCTTGAGCCACAGCCTGCCGGAGAGTGTCAACCTTGTGACTGACATCCACCATGCGGGCATTGCCTGTCTGGTCAAAATGACTGAATTCTTTTGTCTCCTTGTGGCCGGGCATACTTTAACCGCCTAAACCGCCGGAGAAAAGTTTTTTAAAAAAACCTTCACTGTGATCGTCTTTTCCTGTTTCCAGCTCGGCAAATTCTTCTAAAAGTTCTTCCTGTTTTTTGCTTAATTTTTTCGGGATGACGATTTTAGCCTCAACCACCATGTCACCCCTGCCGTGGCCCCGCAGACTGTGGACGCCTTCACCTTTGAGCTGGAAGGTCTGCCCCGGTTGGGTTCCCTTGGGGATTTTCAGTGATTTTTCCCCATTGATGGTCGGGATGTCAAGGGTGCATCCCAGTGCCGCCTGGATCATCGACATGGGCAGTTCTGCGTATATCAAGTCTCCTTCCCGCTGGAAAAATTGATGCGGCTCAACATGGATAACCACGTATAAATCACCGCTGGGACCGCCTTTACGGCCACCTTCGCCTTCTCCGCGTAAACGCATGCGGGCACCGGTGTCAACACCTGCGGGAATTTTAAGAGAAACTTTTTTCTTTTTACTGACCAGCCCGGAACCATGACAGTCGGCGCAGGGATCAGTTATTATTTCTCCCTGTCCCCGGCAATCCGGGCACGGAGTTCGTACGCTGAAAAAGCCCTGGGTTCTGGTTACCTGGCCTGTCCCCTGACAACTGGTGCATGGTTTGTTTTTACAGCCGGGACGAATGCCTCTTCCCTCACAGGTCCAGCATGTGTCACGTTTGGTGATTTCTACTTCTTTTTCAACGCCATGCACAGCATCCATGAAGGGGATGGTCATGTCGTAGCGTAGATCGTTGCCGGGAACCGGACCCTGACTGCGTTGACGGCTTCCCCCGCTGAATCCGAACAGATCGCCGAATATGTCGCCAAAGCTTGAAAAAATATCTTCAAAATTGCCGGGCCCGCTGTAGCCGCTGCTGCGTAATCCCTCTTGCCCGTATTTGTCGTAAATTTTACGTTTTTCCAGGTCTCGAAGGACTTCATATGCCTCTGCTGCGGATTTGAATTTTTCTTCCGCCTCTTTGTCATCGGGATTTCGGTCCGGATGATATTTCATCGCCAGCTTGCGGTAGGCCTTTTTTATCTCCTCGGTTGTTGCCGATTTGGCAACACCGAGAGTGGTATAATAATCCGTATCCATCTGTTGCGATTACACTTGTATTATGAGGCTGATTCGACGGGAGATTCAGGGCTTTCCGGTGTTTCTTTCACAGGGTTTTTTTTCTGAAATTCCATGATATTGTCGAAAGTGACTTTGCCGGCGGCAATTTCGCGCAACGACATGACTATTTCCTTGTTTTTCCCCTTGACAAGGTATGGTTGTCCATTGCGGTGCTGTTTCACTCTTTCAACGGCCATGTGGATAAGCACAAAACGATTTTCCTTGCCTATCTGGTCCAAACAATCCTGTACGGTAATACGTGCCATATTATGACAACGCCTCCTTGATAAAATTTACTGAAAATTTAAAGCTTAAACGTAATGAATATAATCTCTTTATTTGGTTTGGCAAGAATTATTAACGGGAAGTTGGCGTTGTGCTTTGTAAAAGATGGTATTTGTTGTAAAAAAAAAGAAGGGTTTGGACTTGTCTTCCGGTATGGAAAATCTGTTGTTATAGATGCACGGCACGGGAAGTGCAAAGATTGCCAATCAGAAGAAAATTTGACGCGATAGTAGGTAAAATTTTCCAGATATTGGAACTGCTGAAGGTCTTTTCTACCCTTTTTTCTGCATGATGTCCGCCCCGATGCGTTAACGAATTGACTTTGAGGCCATTTTTTTGACGAAAATAAAGATGAAAAAAAGTGTCATTATTCTGTTTCTTGTCATATTGACAGGCTGTTCTGCCGGGTCAGATTTTGTCTCCCGCGTTGGTGGCGCTTTTGAGTCTTTTATGACTGATGACAGTGTTGCGGTAATCTATCCTGCGGAGCCGCACCCGCAAAACAAGCTGTAAGCTCAACTCTGAAAGAGGTGGAAATGAAATATAATTTCAAGATTTTTTCCTTAGTGGGATTGTTGACGGCTCTTTTGCTGCCGACCGCAGGAGGGGCGGAAGATGTAAGCCCCTCTTGCAGAATGGGGGTCGGTTATGATTATGCCCGGCAGCCGGGTCCTGATTATGTGTATCGAACCGACAGCATCATTGCCCCGAAGAAGGAAAAACAGACCTGGATAAGTGATTTGCAGAAATTGTTTAAAAGGAAAAAAGATCCGGGTCCTCCTCCCCTTTTACCTGCTGAACAGGCAACTGAGCTGAAGCTGAAAGTAGGAGAGCTTGCCCGGCAGCTGCTTGACCATGCGGCAGAGCCTGTTGAAGAGAGCCGTGTTATTGTCAGCACCTTCGTCAACCTGCATCAACTGTATAAAACATCCGGTCTGGGCCGAGTTGTGGCCGAGCAGATGATAAGCGAATTGCAAAAAGCAGGCGTCGAGGTTGTAGACGTGCGCATGACCCCGGCAGTGCAGATACGCCGGGGTTATGGAGAATACAGCCTGTCCAGGGACATGACTCAGCTTGCTTATGTGCATGATGCACAGGCAATTGTTGCCGGTACCTATACGGTCAGTGACGGGCAGGTTGTGGTTCATGGCAGGCTGCTGCAACAGGGAGACGGGCTGGTTCTGTCGAGCGGCTCCATTGCCTTTCCTGTTAACGACTATCTTCTTGGGCTTTTGCAGGATGAGTCGATGCCGCCCCGGGAGGGGACCTATGTTGAGCTGCGTGGTTTTTCCGATATTGAGCAGTAGCACCGGATTCATCGAGCCGGTACTGACTTATGAAAAATTTTCTCACAGAGGCGCAGAGTTCACGGAGTTTTTTTATTTTCTCTGTGAGAGATAGAGAAATGAAGAGGATAAAAGATGTTTTATGCTATCCCAGGGGTATTGAAACGGCGAAAAAACGAACGAAAAAACGAAAGAATGAAGAAGTGTTCGTTCCTTACAGTGTTTACCGTACTTATCGCAATGCTGTTTTGCGGAGGGTGTGCGCTTCTTCCTGCGAAAAAGGAAGAGCCGCCTCGTGTGGCGGCCGGTTTGCAAGCGCTGGACGGTTATGCGTGGAGTTGTTACGAGAGGGGGCTTGATTATATGAAACAGTCCCGTTTTGAACTGGCCCGGCAGCAATTTTCCCTTGCCGCATCCTCTGCTGTTTCCATGAGTCTTTACGAGGACGCTCTTGACGGCATGCATCGAACTGAACAGCTGCTGGAGCAGAGCAGGTGACATGAGTTATCAGCCTAACCCGGATAAGCTGGAAAAGGCATTAAGGTTTTAGGGACTTTTTTCAGTGCCCCCTTGAGGGGTATAAGTGCCTTAACAGTAGATTGTAATCTTTTGATTTTATAGAGATTTTTTAATTTCTTGCCACAAGTAACACGAAAATAAATTATAAGGCACTAGTTTGCAGGGACGATCAATGGAGAGAACAATTTGCCGGTTTTTTCGGCATTTATTCGTGTTTTTAATGCTGTTGTTTTTGTCTGGATGTTTTGCTTCCCGGCCGGTGGAAACTGTTTTCGTAGCCAGTCCGAATTTTTTTGGTTTCGGCGAGGATCTGGCCACCCAGCTTGATGCCAACAGAAGGACTGGTGGAGGTGTTGGCGAAAGGCTTATTCTCACCACCTTTGTCAATCTGGACGACCTGTATGAAACAACCGGATTCGGACGGGCCTTGACAGAGGCACTGTCCACCAGCCTCTTTAAAAAAGGTTTCCGTCTGGCGGAAATCAGGAAGGCTCCCGGGCTTTACGTGAAGAGTAAAACAGGCGAGTTAATTCTCACCAGGGACGCCTCCCTTATTGCCGAAAAAGAAAGAGCCCAGGCCCTTGTTGCAGGAACATACTCTTTGACGCCGACAACGGTGATTGTTAATGTCAGGTTGATTGAGGCCGGTTCAGCCGAGGTTGTGTCCGTCGGTGCCCTGGAAATTGAGCGTAGTAAAAATATTAATTATCTGTTGGCCGATAAAGCAGGGGTGGTGACCGGTCCATTGTCTGCATATGAGAGATGATTTTTTAGGTTGAAGGTCGAAGGCTGAAGGTTGGGAACTGCTTGCTGAATGCTCGTAAAGTGGGACGATATTAAGGGAAAGGAAAGAAAATTGTGCGTTATATAATGCTTCTCTTTTTGCTGCTGGCCGGCTGTGCCGGTCAGGGCGTTGATGAACGCGCCGAGGTGGAAACGGGCTCGCCTGTGGTTTATATCCACCCCATGTCGGCTGATTTGAGTCAGGCAAGTATTGCTGTGTTGCCGTTTCAGGTTCCTGACGGCATGGATGTCGGTCAGGGGGAGCGGGTGGCTGTTCTTTTTAAGGATGTGTTGCTGGCGAAACAGGCCTTTCATATAGTTAAAGCGGTGAATCGTCATTACGGATCCATTGAGGAGGCCGTTGCATTGGCCGGGCAGGCTGGAACGAACCTGGTTCTGGCCGGCAAGATCAATTATTTGATGAGCGGAGCACAATTTGGCGGCGGACGTGTTGATGTGTCCGTGCGGGTCATCGATGTGCAAAGCGGAGACACGGTCTGGTATATCGGCCAAACCATGGACCAGAAGATGGATTACCCGGATGTTTCGTTAAAACACAGGCTGGCATCCGTTTTTTCCATCCCTCCGGTACGCCCCTCGGAGGGGGCGTCGGTTGTTCCCAACATGCTTGTTCATATAGCCGTGGATATGTCGGAGGTGATGGCAGGGGCCAGGTTTGTGGCAAAAATGTGAAAAACCGGTTTGCGGTTGTCCGCAAGGCACAAAGGAGCAAAGGCACAGAGGCACAAAGGCACAGAGGCACAGAGGCACAAAGGCACAGAGGCACAGAGGCACAGAGGCACAAAGTTTTAAAAGATTAACTGTTTATGTTGTTTTTTACTTTGTGCCTTTGTGCCTTTGTGCCTCAAGCTATCGACTTCAGTCGATAGTCTTTGACTTCTCAAACGGATTATCCAGCAACAGAGTTTCTGTCCGATCCGGACCCACTGAAAGAAGTATTGCCGGTGTTTCGGTGAGGTCCTCTATCCTTTTTACATAATCTTTTGCTTTTTTCGGTAGGTCGTCAACACTTCTGACAGCGGAAATGTCCTCTTCCCAGCCTGCAATGTCCTCGTAAACCGGTTTGAGCTGTTGGGCGGTGCGAATATTGCCGGGCATGGCAGTGTATGTTTTTCCCTGGGCTTCATAGGATGTGGCTATTTTAAGATTTGCTTGACCGCTTAAGACATCCAGCTTGGTGATGGCCAGTCCGGTGATGCCGTTCAGGCGCACAGCCTCGTTTGCCACAACGGCGTCAAGCCAGCCGCAGCGCCTCTTTCTGCCGGTGGTGGCGCCGAATTCTCCGCCTTTTTTCTGGATAGCATCGCCGGTTTCGTCAAAGAGCTCGGAGGGGAAGGGGCCTTCGCCAACCCTTGTCGTATAGGCTTTGAGAATACCGATAACCGAATCAATATGGGTAGGACCGAATCCTGATCCGGTGCAGGCGTTGCCTGCCACAACATTTGACGATGTGACAAAGGGATAGGTGCCGTGGTCGATGTCCAGCTGGGTGCCCTGGGCTCCCTCAAAAAGAATATGTTTGCCTGCTTTGCGGCCTTCATGCAGCTTTACGGAAATATTATCAATATAGGGGGCCAGTTTTTCCGCGTACTGGTCAAACTGTGCGTAAATTTCGTCAAAAGAGACGGGGTTGGCATTGTAATGCTCCTGGATGATATGGTTTGTCCGGCCAAGATTGTCGCGCAGTTTTTCTTTGAACAAGTCTCTGTCGAGGATATCTCCCATCTTGATGCCGCAGCGCAGGATTTTATCGCCATAGCAGGGACCGATACCACGGCCTGTTGTGCCGATTTTGGCTCCTTCCTTTAAGGCCGATTCGCTGCCGAGATCGAGCAGCTTGTGATAGGGCATGATCAGGTGGGCGCGTTCACTGATGGTCAGCCTTTGCGGAGTAATAGGAAGGCCGCTGTCTGCGAGTTCCTGCATCTCCTGAAGCAGAACACCCGGATCGATGACCACGCCGTTGCCGATGAAACATTGTTTATTTTCATAAAGAATGCCTGACGGGATCAGATGGAAAATATATTTTTTCCCCTCCACAACCAGGGTATGGCCGGCGTTGTTTCCGCCCTGGAATCTGACAATATAATCTGCGTACTGCGTCAGCAGATCAACAATTTTGCCTTTCCCTTCATCACCCCATTGGGTGCCTACTACGACAACATTGGCCATTTTTTCACCTCGATATATATGTTTTTTATAGTCTATTTTAAGCTTGAAGTACTTTTGTTCATTGAAAAACCACGTGAGTTTAGCCAAAGAGTCTCAAAAAGTCAATGCGCCAAGCACCTTGACACTAAAAATCAAATACCGTAGATTACCTCATTTAGCGGAAGCTGAATGGCTCCAACCTTTAACCTTTAACCTTCGACTTTCTCATATGTTTGGCATAGGTCTTCCTGAACTCATCCTTATTATGGCCCTGGCGTTAATCGTCATTGGACCGGATAAATTGCCCGATATGGCGAAATCCGTTGCCAAGCAGCTTCTGGAGTTGAAAAAAACGGCGGCTTCCTTGAAAGAGTCTTTGCAGGAGGAGATGAAAGACGAAGAGCTTTCAACTGATAAACTTTATGAGGCAGAACCTCCTCAGATTGCCAAAAAGGACGATAACAACTCTTCAGAGGCGGATGACGGGGCGGAAAAAAAGAGTTGATGAATCCGCTGGCAGACCATTTTGGCGTTCATCTTCAGGAATTGCGGCGCAGGGTTTCCGTTTCCTTTGGGGCCATTGTATTTTGTTCCGGTGTTGCCTATTATTTTTCCCGCGAGATAGCACGCTTCCTGATAATTCCTTTGTTTCAGGCCAGCCCTGATCTTTCCACCCTTGTTTATACAAATTTGACGGAAGCCTTTATCTGCTATCTCAAAATATCCGTGCTGGTCGGTTTGATTACGTCTTTTCCCGTCATGCTTCATGAGTTGTGGGCTTTTGTTGCCCCGGGATTGCATAAGCATGAGAAGAAAATCTCCTATATCGTGGTTTTCTGGGCCACGATTCTTTTTGTATTTGGTGTGTGCTTTGCCTATTTTGTTGTGATGCCGAAGGCCTTGCATTTTTTGATGAGCTTTACCGGTGAAAATCTGGAGGCCCTGCCAAAGCTTGACTCCTATCTTACTTTTGTTGCCCGATCTTCACTGGCCTTCGGCCTTGCCTTTGAAATTCCATTCCTCATGGTGGCTGCGGCAAAGACGGGCATTGTGCAAAAGAACTATTTCATTTCCCGCAGAAAATATTTTTACCTGGCCATCCTTGTCCTGTCCTTTCTGCTGGCGGTCGGAGATATTATCTCCTCCGTGTTGCTGGCCCTGCCTCTATTCTGTCTCTATGAGCTTGGTCTTATAGTTATGCGTGTTTTTCTTAGAAGCTGAATTGACGCGTGGCTGTTTTTTTAAGGGAAGGCGAAATATCCTCTATTGACCTTAAAAGATGAGCGGAGCATCTCGTATACCTGTTTTTTGTCTTTTGGGCGTTTGATCATTATCCTGGCATCTTCAACGACAAAAATGAGGTAATACTGGAAATGAACCTGTTTGACCTCCTGGAAATCCGTTTCCAGGGCACCTCGGTCGTCGGGGAATAAGAAACGAATTTTTTGTCTGTCAAAATCAAGCGTTACCTCATTGGCGAACCTCTTTCGGTAGATATAATAAACAATATACATCGGCGAGGTAAAGAGAATCGCCTGAACCAGGGCGCTCATTGCAGTCATTTTTGAAGCAAAAAATCCAAGGGATGAGAAGAAAAGCAGGAGGGCAATGGCGATTAAGTGGAAATAATTAAAAAAGAAGCGCTCTTCTCCGGGCAGGTAAAATGTATAGGTATGTTTGTCATCTGTTTTTGTCATTTTTGATCCTTGTTTTATTTTGCAGCCGGGATTTCCTGTTTTAAAAGGCAACAGGAGATGCGGTGGACGGGATGCCCTGATTTGTCATAGGTAATATTGCCGGGCTGCATGAGTTTGTTCATAACACAGCCTTCGGATATTTGCAGGGTGAAAAAACGTTCTTCGGTCAATCCGGAATTGTTGATTATCCGGTTATTTTTGATTGATAGGGAGTGGACGGGAAAATCTTCGCAGAGTGGACATTTGTATACTCGGCCATTAGGGAAAATAAAGAAGTTCTCCGCCGCCAGTCCGGCACAGGTAAATGTTTCATCCTTTTCCAGAAAGACCTTGGGGAAAATAACATGGATGCCGAGCCGTGCCGCTTCCTTCGCTACCGGCGGAATAACGGACAGCCATTCCTCCTGGGTGAGCTGCAGCCTGTCTTTTTTCTTGCCTGCTGATTTCCCCCTTATGCCGATAACCTGGATGAAAAATCGTTTCACCCCCAAATCATTAAGCAGAGACGGCATCAGGTGCAGGTGGTCGATATTCATACGGCTTACCGTGTAGATGACGCTGACATCAAAATTGTCGGCAACCGCTTTTTTAATATTTTCCGTGCATGTGGTAAAAACACCCTCGCCCCGGATGGGATCATTGATCTCCGCATTCGGCCCATCGAGACTGAAGCTGATCACGGCATCGTCAGGACTGATTTTGCCCAGTAAATCGTGAAAAAGATATCCATTAGTGTCCACGGTTACCGATTGGTAGCCGATTTGCTGCGCGCTTTTGATGGCCCTGGCCAGATCCGGGTGCATGGTGGGTTCTCCACCCAGAAAGATGAGGTTGCTCTTTTTTTGCTCATCATGGAAGAGACGCAGCCATTCCTCGATTGTTTCAATGGGCAGGGTCTGACTGCCGTGCTGCTCAGGATTGATATAACAGTGGCTGCAGGAGAGATTGCAGGCCGTGAGGATATGAAAAAAAACATTGCGCTCATGCTGTTTAAAGCCAACTGTTCTGGGGTTGGGCATTAGGCATCCTTATCAGGAAAATCTCTCACAGAGACACAGAGCTCACTGAGAAAAAACCTCTGTGAGCTCTGCGTCTCTGCGAGAAATACATTTTAATATGTGATTACCACTAATCCTCAGCCTCACAGGTAAGTAACTGTCGAAGAACGGGTGTGGGAGCGGATTTATCCGCGAATTTTCCGGGTTGGCGAAGAATCAGCTTCCAGTTCCTTGCCGGCTCTTTTCGCGGCTAAAGCCGCTCTTACAACACGTGCCTTGATTAAAGGCTGAAGTTTGTTGGTAATCACATTTTTATAATTATTTGTTGATGATGTGGGGCAAGTAAACCACAGACTTTTTTTTCTGCACAGAAAAAAAATGAATGTTCTTGTAAAACTTGCTATTTTCGGCGAATTGGGTAGATTGACGAAAAAAGATGTGTGGTCTTGTTTTTAATGGCAAAGGAGGAGAGAAAAATGGGTGGACATGAAGAGCATCACGAAGAAGATTCAAGCGTTCCTTTGAAGGTTGGTATCTTTATGATCTGTATGTTTGTCATTATTGCAGCAATTGCTGTTCTGTAAGCGGGATATGCCGGGAGGCTTCATCCTGGACAGTTGACAGTTTAAACCGGATGTGATTTTTTCATGCCCGGTTTTTTTATGTAAAAAATACGGGCAACCTTATTCCTGTTTCATTGTGTATTCGGCAAGGTAGCTGTCCTGCCGGTAACTGTTGGCCGGGTTGCGGAAAAATCCTTTAAACAGGTTAAGGCTTTCCCTGCGAAGGATGTGTGGAACAATCTCAACCTGCATTTGGCGGTAGAGTGGAGTGAGCCGTGATAAGGGCAGCCGGGTACCGCCGCCCATGGCGTCTTCATAGGCGTAAACAATGTTGCGCACGCCGGAGAGAAGCAGGGCCGCGTAGCACATGAGACATGGCTCCATGGTGCAATAGGCGGTGATAAGGTTGGGATTGATTTCCGGTCTGATTGCCATCAGGTTGCGCAGGGCGACAATCTCGGCATGATCAAGTTCGTTTCTATTGGTTTTGAGAGTGTTGCTGCGCCTTCCCATGGCAACGACTTTTTCCCTGGAGACGAGAACACATCCAACCGGAAATTCATTCGACTCCAGAGCCTTGCGGGCCTCGTCCAGGGCAAGCTGCATAAAATGTATGTGATTCGGCATGGTTATTCCTCTTTGAAAATGTACGTTGGCCATTGTAGCAGGTATGAAATGCTTCAACAAGGATGGGTTGTTTTTTTGTATGCGGTTAAGGTTCTTGAAAATACAGGGAAATGGATTTATAGAGGAAGATACCGGCTATAAAAGTGAAATTTGACGGTATCGCTTCCTGTCTTTCTTTTGTTGAGAGGGTGGAAGTTACAGATGTTTTCTTACAGCAGACGAGTAATACGGATGAAGTCTATACGCCAGGAAATTGAAGAACGGGAACGATCCTATCTTTCCTCGTACGCCTGTTTGAGTGCTGAAAGTCTGGGGCGGACCCGGCCCTTTGAACGCTGTCCGATTCGTAGCGCTTTTCAGTGTGATCGTGACAGCATTGTTTACTCTAAAGCCTTCAGGCGGCTCAAGCATAAAACGCAGGTTTTTCTTGCACCCACGGGAGATCATTGCCGTACCAGGCTCACCCACACCCTTGAAGTATCTGAGATAGCCCGCACCCTTGCCAGGGCTCTTTCTCTTAATGAAGATCTGGTTGAAGCCATTGCCCTGGGGCACGATTTGGGTCATACTCCTTTTGGTCATGCCGGGGAAAGTGTGCTGAATGAGCTGGTGCCGGGAGGTTTTTCCCATTACCGTCAGAGTTTGCGGGTGGTGGACGTGTTGGAAAATGGGGGCATGGGTTTGAATCTCACCTATGAGGTGCGGGACGGCATTGTCAAGCACTCCAAAGGCTACGGAGAGGTGCTGCCGGACAATAAAAGGGATATTCCGGTAACGGCGGAAGGCTGCGTTGTCCGTTACGCGGATATTATTGCTTATTTAAGCCATGATCTTGATGATGCCATTCGTAGCTTGGTCATTCGGTCGGAAGATATTCCTGCCCAATGCCAGAAGATGCTGGGCAAAGAACATTCCCGGCGTATCGTCACCATGATTCAGGGTGTCCTGTCGGCGACGGAGCCTCGCAACGGCAAGCTGGTTTTCGGGCTGGAGAAGAAGGTCGGGGAGGCCATGCAGCTTCTGCGCCGCTTTCTTTATGAAAATGTCTATCGATCGCACCAGGTGCACAGCGAGTTTGTTAAGGCCAGCAAGATTCTGCGGGAGCTTTATCTGTATCTGCTTGATAACCGTGATTTTCTTGAACAGGAGATAGGGTCTTTTGCCGAGAGTGTTTCATTGGAACGGCGTGTCTGTGATTTTATTGCCAGCATGACGGATCGGTACGCCCAGAATATGTATCAGCGTATATTCTGGCCCAAAGCGCTGGCGTAATGCGTGAGCTGTCAGCCTTAAACCTTAAAGTTTAAATTTATGATGAACCCGTAAAAAGTCTTTTTCTCACCACAGAGCGCACAGAGACCACAGAGAAATCTTTTTTATTACAGGAAGTTCCCTCTGTGCTCTTGTGGTTAATTTATAGTTTTTACGACTGCATCAATTTTAACCCTTTTATATAATGGTGTAATTATGACGGAAGAAACAGAGTTTGTCCCTTATGAAGTGGCAATGCAGATCGTTGGCAATGTCATTGAAGAAGAGCATATCCAAGAGCAGAACAGGCGTATTTTAACGGTGTATGACAAGCAGGGAGCCGAACTCTGCTGGTATGACGCCGAGGAAATTCTTGCTGAGGCCAACCCGGAGAACCCCAAAGATCCTGATTCCCTCAAGCATGCGGCAGTGGAAATTGTCATGCGCCAGATCCCCACATGGGCCGTGCAGGATCTGTTGAAAAGGCTTGAGAAAGAAGGTGCTCCGAAAGAGAAATAAGGGTATCCCATTAATTTTTCTTGATGCAGCTTTTGCCGCCTTTTTTCTTCCTGAAAAGAAAATCCTTAAAGTAGTGACGAAGCTTAAAAAAAGCTTAGAGGGCTCCTTCGGGCATGGGCGGATGAAGATGGAAGTTGTTTATTCATCATGATTATCTTCATAGTCCGTGATTACCTCTTTTGCCTGCCGCTCCTCGGCAGCTTTTTTTTCGCTTTTTCCCACCTTCTCCACCTCGTCTGTAATGACTTTATCTTCCTCGTTATTGATTAAATGGGGAGTGATCAGGATAATGGTCTCTGTGGTCAAAATTGTATCTTCCGTGCTGGAGAAAAGTTTACCCATGATGGGAATAGCGCCGAGAACCGGCACTCCGTTGCGGGAATGGTAGGTACTGTGTTTAATCAGACCGCCGATGAATATTGTCTGGCCGTCCCTGGCAAGAAGATCCGTGGTGACCTGGATGGTGTTTTGGGAGGGGATGCCGTCTTGAATTGCGCCGCTGCTGACCTCCGGATGGATACGCATTCTTATGCGGCCCTGATTATCAACTGACGGTGTGACCTTTAAAATAACGCCGGATTCGAGGAACTCCACACTCTCGGTGGTCACCTGGTTAATGGTTGTTGTGACCCGGTAGCCCTGACGATCACCAATCATCACTTCGGCTTCCTGGTTTTCCAGGGCAAGGAGTTTCGGGGTGGAAAGGGTATGCAGCTTTCCCTTGGAATGCAGCATATTGAGAACAAAATTCACTGTTTTGCTGTCGATGAGACTGGCAACAAATCCTGTTGCCGTTAAGTTGGCAAACCCCTGGGTGCCAAAACTTCCAGTGCCGCCTTTTGAAGAAAAAAGCCTGTTCCAGTCCAGACCAAATGTTTCGCTGTCATCGAGCACAATCGCCAGGATTTTGGCCTCAATTAAAACCTGCCGGGGCTCGCAGTCGATTTCCAGCAGCAAATTCCGGATACGGGCGATGGTTTCCTCAGAATCTTTGATGGTGAGGACATTATTTTCTTCAAGCGTGGTAATTTTGCCGTTTTTACTGATATATTCGGCCAGAGTTTTTTTCAGTTTATCAGGTTTCACATACTGCGTCTTATACGAGAAAACCGTCATATCCTGACGGCCATCCTCAAAGCCGCTCAACTGGTCCAGGGGGAGAATCATGTAGCCGTTGCGTTTCTTCTCAACCCCGTATCCGGCGGCCTCGGCTATGGTGAAGATGGCATCATCGAGTTCCATTTCATAAAGATTGAGACTGACCTCCCCGTCAACGTCTTTGCCCAGAACGATATTGATTCTGTTTCCTTTGGCAAGCATCTCAAAAACTTCCTGGATATCGGCATTCCGGAAAGACATGGTGATGGGACTGTTCTTGCTCCCGGCCCTCGCCGAAGCGGACTCGGTCCCCAAGCCGAAAAGCATGAGTCCGGCCAAAACAAACAGCAGCACTGTACATTGTTTCCAAAAGGTTTGTGTTTTCATAATGAATCGATTTATTCGGATTTAATCATCCATGCCAAGAATAATTTCCTTGCCGTTTTTCACAAAAACCGCCGTGTCCTCCAGCACCTTGATCAATTTATACCCTTTATACATATCCCCGGGCCTGAGCATTTCGCCGTTCACATTGGCCATGGCCCAGGAGTCGGTAAGCATAATTGCCCGCAGATGAAGAAGATCTTTCCAGTTTTCAATTTTTTCAGGGGCAGCAACTGCAGCAGAAGACGAAGGCGCGGCCCTGGCGAAAGCAGGTTGGGAAAAAGGATCTCTGCTCAACATGCGCGGCGCCATACCCTCAACAGCAAGCGCGGTTGAAGCAACGCCAAGGCTGACAGCCACAAATAAAGTGACCCGTAGCGCCATTAGACTTCTCCTCCCGGCCTGTATGAGGTGATTTCCAGTTCCATGCCAAGATTTTTCGTCCTGCCCTCCGGTTTGATGGCAAACCGTTTAATCACCATGGGTCCCAGCTCTTTCTCAACTCCGAACAGCCACTCGTACAGGCTGAAATAATCCCCGGAAACCTTGACGGAAAAAGGCACCTCTTCAAATAGATACATTGTTCTGGCGGCCCCGGGCTTGACACTGCTGAACCTGACATCATGCCTTGCGGATATGGCATCGAGCTTTTCAATGGCATAGGCGACCAGGGTGTTGACCGCCATGGGGGGCGTGTCACCATGCAGCACATGGCGGAGATCCGCTATTTCCTTTTTCAGGTTTTCGATATCTTCCGTAGCCCCGGCCTTGTTTTCTGTTTTGGCCTGCAGAAGAATGCGGGACTGGGTCAAACGGGAATATTCGGCCATGGGCTTTTTGAAGAGATAAAGATAAGAGGCCGGCACGCACAGAAAAAGCGTTGCGGCCATGGCGGCCACAACAGTACGCAAGGGGATTTCCTGTTTCATGAGACGCTCTATCATGGTGGGCCTCCGCCTGCCTGAACCACCACGGCAAGATCAAAAGTAACGATCTCGGCCCCGCTGTGTATGTTGCTTGCCGTATTTAATACCTTGACATCCTCAATCTCCGGCTGGGCAAGAAGCTTTCTGACAAAACCGGCCAGGGCCGCGTGGTTCAGGGCCTGGCCTTTGATGTCCATGTGCATACTCTTGCGCCATTGCTCTTCTTCCTCGGAACCGGCTTCATCAAGGGTTGCCATAACGAAATAACCGGTTTGAATCTGGGCGGGATGTTTTTTTTTCTTTTTTTTCGCCTCACGGATAAACTCCCAGTCAGTAAACCAGATTCCCGGATTAAGAGAGCGGTCAACAACTTCAAATAAGCGGACAGCCTGGGGGCCGCTACGCAGCACATCCAGAACGGCCAACCGTTTTGTTAACTCTTTTTTTTCAACCTGGAGTTCGTCATAAATTTTTTTCTGACCGATAATCACACTCTCTCCGGCCTCCAGTCCGGCAATCATCGATTTCTCAGTCTTGAGCAAATAGTTGAGCCACAGCCGGCCACCGCCGACCACCACCAGGATGCAGACAAAAAGGAGAATAAACCTCTTGAATACGCGCCGGAGAAGAAGTATCTGCCGGTAGTCCGCCGGAACCAGATCAATCTCACGCATAGTCATAAATCCCTCTCAGGGCAAAGCCCGCTGCCAGGGCAATCCCGGCAATGGAATCAGGGTCGGCGAGAACGGCGCAGTCGCTGCAGGCGGCAAATTCGGCAAAGGGATTCAGCACTTCAACCGGGATGGAAAGCATATCGGCGAGAAACTGGTCGGCGGCGGGATAGCGTGCAACACTACCCACCAGATAAATCTTTTTGATTGATCCGCCCCTGGTTTTGGACGCGGTATATATGAGGGCCTTATTGACCTCTTCCACAAACTGCAAAAAAACAGGTTTGAGAATTGCACCAATGGTGGCGATGATTTCTTTTGCCTCTTCATCTCCCTGTCCCTCTTGCCGGCTCGCCACATCACCGTCAAAGCCGTAACCGTAAAGAAACTTGATGGCTTGGCCTTCGCTGATCTCCAGGACTTTGTTCAATTCGCTCACCAGCTGATGCTCGCCAAAATTAACCTCTCTGTCCATCATCAGCCGGCGACCGGTGGTCACGGTCAGGTAACTTTTGATCCTGCCGAAATTAATCAACAGCACATTTGGGAAATCACCCTCCCGGTCAAGGAAGGCAACGAGCCGTCGCAGGGCGGAAGGACCAATATCAATGGCCGCAATGTCAAGGCCGATCCCATCAATAATCTCCAGGTACTCAATGACTTCATCCCGTTTGGCCACAGCTGCCAGTGCCGTGCGTTGATCGTCTTTTCCCTCCTCGGAACGAATGGGCAAGTAATCGATCACATAGTCTTGCGCATGGCCGCCGATCCTTTCCAGTACACTCTTGACAATGAGTTCTGCTTCATCCGTGCCGGGAGTAGATTTGTAATTGAGGTTGAGAATTCGGGCAGCGTTGTTCGGCAGACAGGAGACAATTTTTCTGCCTGTAAAGGGTTTTGATTTGAGAGCACCATGGACAAACTTGCGCAGAGCCCCGGGTGAGGACATGAGGTCTTGACGGGGAACTGGATAGGGTACGGAAATGAACGCCCGGATAGAGATGGTGCTGTTTTTTTTCTCCACCTGCAGCATATGGAGCTTTTCCGTTGACAGGTCAAAACCGATGGGCAGAGGCGACCCGGAACCATTAGAGCGGAAAATGCCTGATATGAGATTTACCAGGGAACTCATGTCATTTCTGCCGGCATCCGCAGATCCAGCTCGAAAAAAGCATATTGGCCGGGGCTTGTCTCATCAACTTCTATAATGCAGTTGTGCCTGTTTTCTTTGCCTTTATAAAGGGCACTGTCCGCCAGCTTGTAAATATTCTTGAAAACCGTCTGAGGCTCAGCCGCGATGTATATCAGACCGTATGTCACACTCACGTCGCTGGCGCTGGTGCCGCTTTCCGCCCGCAGTTTCTCTTTGAAGGACATGGTGGCGTTAAGAATACGCTGTTTTGGTTTGGTGTCAATGAGCATGGCAAATTCATCCCCGCCCATGCGGACAAGAATATCATCCTTGCCCAGACTATCCATCATGGCACTGCTCAGTCTCTGGAGGATCATATCTCCGTAATCGTGGCC
>DAOUUW010000127.1 GCA_030667965.1 Deltaproteobacteria bacterium | reverse complement strand
CGTCCGCTCCTGCCGACCAGCTCGGCCACCAGCAGCCAGGGGATCATGCCCGAATCACAGTAGGCAAAATCTTTAAAATAATGATGGGCGCTCATCTCGCCACCGTATTGGGCATCTTCAGCCCGCATCCGTTCCTTGATAAAGGCGTGTCCGGTCTTGCTCATAATGGCCCTGCCGCCTGATCGGACGACCACATCCTGCGTATTCCAGATGAGGCGGGGATCGTGAATAATTTTTGCACCCGGTTCTTTCTCCAACATGGCACGGGCCAGCAGGCCAACTATGTAATAGCCTTCGACAAAATCGCCCCTTTCATCAAAAAAGAAGCAGCGGTCAAAATCGCCGTCCCAGGCAATGCCCATATCCGCCCCATTTTCACGCACGGCCTTTGCTGTTACTTCCCTGTTTTCAGGAAGAAGCGGGTTAGGTACGCCATTGGGGAAGGCGCCGTCCGGCTGGTGCTGTATTTTTACAAAGTTAAAAGGGAGTTCCTTTTCCAGCTGATCAATGATCAGCCCTGCCCCGCCGTTGCCTGCATTGACCACTAACTTCAGCGGCTTTAATGCGCTTTTTTCCACATAGCCGAGCAAATGGGCAATATAGGAGGCCTGGTTGTTTATCTTTTCAAGAGTTCCGGCAGCATCCGCATTCAGCTTGCGGCCTTCTGCCGCCAGCCTTTCGATATCGCGCAGCCCGGTATCGCCGCTCACCGGCACCGCTCCTTTGCGAACAAACTTCATGCCGTTATAATCAGCCGGATTATGACTTGCCGTAACAATAATGCCGCCGTCCACATCAAGATCAAAAGCGGCAAAATAAATTTCCTCCGTGCCGCACAGGCCCAGATCAACAACATCCACTCCGGCGGCAAGAAAACCTTCAGCAAGGGCACGCGCCAAGGAGGGACCGGACAGGCGGATGTCATGACCAATGGCTATTTTTTTCGGACCGAAATGAATACTGTAGGCCTGGCCAATTGCAAAGGCAAGTTCCTCATTCAATTCATCAGGCACCTTCCCCCGGATATCATAGGCTTTAAAGCAGGAAATACGCTCGGACATCTTCATCTCCATGGGAAAAAACAACAAAACAGGAAAAAATTGACACAACGCCATTAATTGACCATTATCCAATGCCAATTCAATGTGGTTAATTCAGGGTATTTTTCTCCCTCACCCTATCCCTCTCCCCAAGGAGAGGGGATTTCCCCCTCGCCCCTTAGGAGGTAAGCAACCGGAGGGAGACTCCGGGAGGGCTAGGTTGAGGGGGTTGCAGGGTGGCTTAAGTTAATGACATTGACAGCCAATTGTCAATTTTTAAAAGGAAACATCAATGAATAACAACGTTTTACCGGCTGACATCTCGCGACAGGTTGCCGAGTTGTATGAAGAAATGGAAAAGGCCTATGACGAGCTGGCGCACGGCCTTGATTTTACCTGTCAGGGCTGCCCGGACAACTGCTGCGACAGTTATTTCCAGCACCACACCTACACTGAATGGGCCTACTTATGGGAAGGTCTGCAGGTTTTGCCCGAAGAAAAAAGGCAGGAATGTATCGATCGGGCAAAGGAATATGTAGGCAAAAGCCAGGAAATGCTTGCCAGGGACGAGAGGCCCAACATCATGTGCCCCATTAATGAAAACGGCCTGTGCGGCCTCTACCTGAACAGGCTGATGATCTGCCGCATGCACGGGGTTCCTTCATCCATGACTCGGCCGGATGGACAAAAAAAGGACTTTCCCGGCTGTTTCCGCTGCCAGGAAATTGTTGAGGGGAAAAAGGACATACCCCATCTCAACAGGACGCAAATGTATCAGAGACTGGTACAAATTGAAATAGAGTGGCTGGGTCACAGAAAAAGCATCCTGCCTAAGCTCAATATGACAATTGCGGAGATGATTGTCAAAGGACGGCCCAGCTTCAGTTATCTGGGAATATAAATCACAGCAGGGAACGTAGCACCTCGCACTCCTTGCAGACTTCCATCTTTTCCTTGCAGCTTCTGCCCGAGGTACAGTCACAGAGGGTGCCGCAGAGAAACCAACAGAGATGTCCCGCCTGGAATTCCCAGGCCGGGCATTCTTCTTTGCGATCGCATTCTTTTCTCTCCCAGCACATCTTGCGGCCTTCGTCATTTCTTCGCTGGCTGGAAAGAAGAAAGAACAACTGCCTTTCAATATGGTTGGGAATGGAACGCCAGCCCTGCTCGTAACTGTGGATCGCCTTTAGCGACATACCAAGCAGTGCAGCCAGCTGCTTCTGGGTTTTTTCTAATTTTTTTCTTGCCTTGGCAAATTCTTTTTTATCCATAACGCCCGAAAATTCCTGGTTAGTCCTTCTTTTCTGTCTCGTAACAAAAAACAAATACTACAAAGTAACACGAAGCTCAACTAAAACAAGAAAGTGTTGCAAAAAAATTACAATATACGGGTTCATTACGACTGTGAGTCAATCCTTCTCACACTCTTTTCCACAAAAAAATCCAGCGCCATGAAAAAAGCACATTCCATGGCGCTGGATTACAAAAACACAATACAGCTAAACTACCTGTCAGTTGCGGATCATCTCGGCAATCTGAAAGGCCAGCTCGAGGCTCTGCTCGGCATTAAGCCTGGGATCGCAGTTTGTCTGGTAATTCTGCAGCAGATGCTGGTCTAAAATATTACGCCCGCCACCGGTGCACTCGGTAACATTATCGCCGGTGAGTTCAAAATGAACGCCGCCCGGAACGGATCCTTCAGCCCAGTGAATCTCGAAAAAGCATTGGATTTCATGGAGAATATCGTTGAAGTTTCTCGTCTTGTAGCCTGTTTCAGCGGTATAGGTATTGCCGTGCATGGGGTCGCAACACCACACCACTTTATATCCCTCTTTTTTCACTTCCCGAATGAGATTCGGTAAATACTTCTCCACATCCTTGGCACCAAAACGGGTAATCAGGGTCAGGCGCCCTGCCTCGTTGTCGGGATTGAGTTTTTCAACGAGCTTCTTGATAACCTCGATGTCGTGCTTGGGACCGACTTTCATGCCGATGGGGTTCAACACGCCCCGCAGAAATTCCACATGGGCGCCGTCAAGCTGCCTTGTACGGTCACCAATCCACACCATATGGGCGCTGCAGTCGTACCAGTCGCCGGTAATGGAATCCTGCCGGGTCAAAGCCTCTTCATAACCGAGCAAAAGGGCCTCGTGGGAAGTAAAGAAAGACGCCTGGTTGAGCTGGGGGCTATCGGTATTCAGACCGATAACATCCATGAAATGCAGGGCCTGATCAATATTTCTGGCCAGACGCTCATAGGAGCGGCCCATGGGAGATGCCTTGACAAACTCCTTGTTCCAGGCCTGGACGCGATGCAGGGCTGCATAGCCGCCTCTGGTGAAGGCCCGGGTAATATTCATGGTGGTGGCGGCAAGAAAATAGCCTTTCACCATCCTCTGGGGATCCGGGATACGGGCCTCGACAGTTGCCTCAAGACCATTGACCATATCGCCCCGATAACTGGAGATCTCCTGGCCATCTACAACTTCCGTGTCGGACGAGCGGGGTTTTGCGTACTGGCCTGCCATGCGGCCAACCTTGATTACCGGCTTGCCACCAGCATAACTGAGCACAACAGCCATCTGCAGGATGACCTTCAGGTTTTCCCTGATGCCGGGAGCGGTACAGTTGTCAAAATCCTCGGCACAATCTCCGCCCTGCAAAAGAAACGCCTTGCCTTCTACAGCCTTGGCAAGCTGCTTTTTCAACTCCCTTATTTCTCCGGCAAAAACAAGCGGAGGCAGTTTGGAAATAGTATCAACAGCTTCCTGGTATGCTTTCTGATCCGGCCACTTCGGCTGCTGAAGCGCCGTAAAATTCTGCCAACTTGATTTTGTCCAGTCAGACATCTTTTTTCTCCGTTAACTCTAAGACCAACTCGCTTTATGCATCGTCAATCCAAATTATCAATTCTTTCCTCTTCTGCCGTTTTTACAGCTTACAATTCAAGCCATGACTCGGAAAAGACGGTCTGACCGGACAGTACCTTGTACGTCTTATAATGTTCCAGGGCGGTTCCCTGCAGTGTTGACGGATCAGGATCATTTCCGTCCATCATGCCATGCACCATATCAACAAGGTCCTGACGCTCTCCCTTACAAATTCCCATCAACTCCGCATCGTAGGCATTAACGATGGCCGTGGTAATACCATGCTTCATCAACATGATGAGATAGGTGCGGTCAAGATATTTACGCAGGTGATCGGCCACACCATTGGACACATTGGAAAGTCCCACGGTGGAACCGGCGCCCGGAGCGATATCGCCGAGCATACTCATAAACTCGAGCCCGGAGGCAATCTGGTCGGCCCCAAGGGTAATGGGAGTGCCGATTGGATCAAAAAGCATTTTCTCATTAGGGATACCTGCTTCCATAAGGGCCATCATCAGGTCAACAGACATTGCCGCTCTCTCGTTTGAGTCACGGGGCATGCCGTCCGGTCCCCAGAGCAGGGCAATAACGTTGCATCCGGCTTCAGCTGCAACGGGAATCAGCTTCTCCATTCTCTCCGGCTGAGCGGAAATAGAGTTCATAATGGCGTCGGCCTTGTTTTTGACGACCTTGAATCCGGCTGCCATGGCATCGGTATTGGTGGTATCCAGACAGAGAGGTGTATCAGTTACAGCCTCAACAGTCTCAACAGCCCAGGGCATCAGCTCTGTGCCATCTTTGCGGGCCGGTCCGATATTGAGATCAAGATAGGCCGCTCCGGCTGCACTTTCCTCTTTAGCCATTTCCTGAACAGGACCGGGATTTCTCTCTTTCATGGCCCCGCCGCTTCTTTTTCCCATAATGTTGATGCTTTCAGCAATTGCCTTTACTGTCTGAGACATTGAATCTCTCCTTGTCATATTTTATATAATGTTGGTTATTTATGCCTTGAATGCCTGGATATTACGGGCTTTTGAAAACTAATAACGTTATAAAATAGCGCTATTAATCCACCTTGTCAACACGCAAAACTACCTATGTCGGAGTAACGTCAAAGTTCATCCTAAATTGCTGTTAACCACCTTCTTTCCTATTCCTCACATCCTGAACTTCAAGAACAGGGCCTCCCACAGCCGGGCGGCAGGAGACCTCTTTCCGCAAGTCATTGCCTTTTGCCATGCAGACAAAGAAGCAATAATCTGGGCATCATGGAGATAGTGAACATGCCAGCCTGCACGCCTGGCCCGCAGACATAAATCTATGGGCCAGTAAAGTAGCAGATAACGACTGACAGGACCTATGTCATCCAGAAGATAGCGGCTGATCGTCATGCCGGAACCGGCAAACCACGCAGCCTCACCACCGGCATACTCACCCCAGCCGGACACGACCCTGCCGGGAAGAGCATTACCCGAAAGCAGGGAAAAAAACGAGGGAACAGTACGGGCCACCTGCTGGATGCGGCCCTTTTCATCCCGCATCTTGGGTCCGGCAATACCTGCCTCGGGCACATCATCGAGAAACCCCACCAATCTGCCAAGGCAACCTTCCGACACGACAGATGTGTGATCCCAAAAAGAAATGTAACGCCCCGAGGACTGCCGCAAAACATCGTTTATCGCCCTGTTCAGGGACGCAGCCCCATCATATTCCCCATAAACGACGCCGGGAAACTCTTCTTTCAAAGCAGAATAATCACGGTTTGATGAACGAGTCAGCACAAAAAACTCGCAAGAGACATGGTCTGCCGTATCATGCACAGCACGGAGAAATCGCCCGGTCAAAGAAGGAGAACCGGGCGCTACCACGCAAAGGGAAAGATCAGGCCGGTTCTCCATGGTCATGTGCCGTCAGTTATCACATTCCCGCCAGCTTGTCGCGCACAGAGGGAAACAGGGTCATATCCGTATGGGGCAGAAAAAGGGCTGCCATATAATGGTTCATGAACTCGGGGTTTTCACTGAGTTCCATGTTGGTCATCAGCCTGCTTACATCTCCCCTGTCGCGAAAACGCTTGTGGTCATCAAGACTGATCTGGCAGCCCAAAAGCGAACCATTGCCGAGATAAAAGAATTTATCCCGGTCAAGGTCCGGCAGCAATCCAATAGTAATAGCTCTTTCAAGATCAATATAGGCGCCGAAATTACCGGCCAGGACAATGCGGTCAAGGTCATCAAAGGTCATGCCGACGGCCTCAAGCAAGGTCTGGTAACCGGCATACATGGCACCCTTGGCGCGGATAAGGTTGTCCAGATCCACCTCGGTGATGACGATATCCTCGCCAATAAGCGAATCCTTTGACCAGGCAAGGACATATTCATAACCATCGTGCCCCTCCCTGAAACGGGGATGGTTTAAATCCCGTTTAAATTTGCCCTGGCGGTCGACAACACCTGTTTCAAACAATTCGGACACTATACTGATAAGCCCGGAACCGCATATACCGCGGGGTTTTGTCCGGTCAATGGTGACAATCATCGGGTCATAGGTTACAGGATGCATATGAAAATTCTCAATGGCGCCTGAACTTGCCCTCATACCGTATTTCACCCCACCCCCTTCAAAGGCGGGTCCGGCGGAACAGGCGGTGCACATCATCCAGTCCTCGTTGCCGACGACAATCTCACCGTTGGTGCCGATATCGATAAAAAGAGTAATCTTGGGACTTTTATGCATCTGAAAGGCATGGACACCGGAGACAATATCACCGCCCACATAACTGGCAATGGAGGGATAGAGAAAGAGACGCACCGAAGGATGGGCCATGACGCCAAGACCTGCAGCCCGTGTCAGCGGGAACTGGCTGCAGGCGGGCACATAGGGGGATTCACGAATAAATTTCGGATCAATACCAAGAAGCAGGTGAGACATCACAGTGTTGCCGGCAGCCATAATATAGCTGATATCACTCGGACTTATGACGACCTTCTTGCACACCGACTGGATAATATCATTCAAGGTATGAACAACCTTGTCCTGCAGGGTCTTCAACCCCCCGGAACGTTGGGAATAAATGATACGGGAAATGACATCTTCACCGTAACGAATCTGGCCGTTATAAGATGTCGACTCAGCCAGCACTTTGCCGGTGTTGAGGTCCATCAGAAGACCGCCCACTGTCGTGGTACCGATGTCCACGGCTAGACCGTAGAGCCTGTCCGTGGTGTCGCCGGGTTCCACGGCGATAATCCTGTCCGGCTCCCGGGATCGTTTGCCCCGCAGCATGAGGACGGTCACCTCCCAGTTTGCCTCCCGCAGGATAAACGGCAACTCCTTCAACATTTCAGGGTGGTCGTAGGTAGGCTCCAAGCAGTCAAAACATCCACCCTTAATGGCCCGCAACAGTCGCTGCAAATCAGGCACATTGTCTTCCACGGTAGGAGGATCAACCTTGACAAAACGTTTTTCCACCGGCGGATCCACATCCCATTTGCCAATGAGGGCTTCCAGGGAACGGGCTGAAATGGCCCGGGTGGTTTTGGGTTTGCGTTTTAAGGCCTTTCCATCCTTGCCGACACTTTCAGGAATTTCAACAACCAGATCAGAGACAACCGTTGCCTGACAGGCCAGCCTGACGCCCTGGTCATACTCTTCACTCTTCAGATGCTGGGCAGCCCGGTCTGCCTTCACCTCTCCTTCCTTTATACGAACCTTACATTTTCCACATACTCCGTCTCCGCCGCAAAATGCGTGGATATAAACACCAGCCTGGGCGGCAGCGGCCAGCAGATTATCTCCTTCATCTACTGTGATTGTGTTTTTATCAGGTAAAAATGTTATTTTTTTACTCATCTTCTTTTCCATGGAAATGTATTTATATAGCCTATACAGCCGTTCACTTTATTTCAGCAGATTGATTGTTTTCGTAAATGTCCGATTAACCCATTCACACAAAATCAACGGTTTGGACTGAGTAGGGTGCGCACGGCGCACCAACTAAAGTATCAATCAATGACAAAAAAGGTGCGCCGTGCGCACCCTACCCGGTTAACGACAGGGGATGGTTTTGTCGAATATCTACTTATTTTCGGCCAAAACTCTTTGAGTTAGCAGCAATACTTACAGAAAAAGGACCAAATTCTTCAGCACAATATCAGGAAGGGAAGTCTTGTCAAGAACAAGAACATTTGTTGCTGAACGATTTCTTTCCAGAAACAGCCTTTTCTGCCTCACAAAGCGCTGAAAAAGAACAGAATTATGTTGTCATCAACAATAAGTCCCGTTACAATACCCAGGATTTTCACATCATTAATTGATTAAGAATACTCACCGATCACCAATAGAACGAATACGTTTTCAGCTCATTAAGTGAGGGAGGCAAAAAATGGCAGACGATAAAGTGTCCCAGGCAACCGATGCAAATTTCGAGGAACATGTTCTCAAATCAGACATTCCCACCCTGGTAGATTTCTGGGCCCCTTGGTGCGGCCCATGTAAAGCCATCGGACCCATGATCAATGAACTTGCCGGAGAATTTGAGGGCAGAGTCAAAATTGCCAAAATGAATGTTGACGAAAACCCGGAAACGCCGGGAAAATATGGTATTCGCGCCATTCCGACACTCATTTTCTTCAAAAACGGCGAGGTT
>DAOUUW010000092.1 GCA_030667965.1 Deltaproteobacteria bacterium | reverse complement strand
CTGCCGCCGCTTTCTATGGCTCGGTTGAGAACAATCCTGGTTTTATCCGTTACCTTTCCCCATATTGCCGGAGTCAGTGAGCCGATGGGTGTTGTCGGCTGGATTCCTGCATAAAACAGGATTTCATTGGCATAGATGTTGCCGATGCCTGCCACTGTTTTACTGTCCATGAGAAAGTTTTTAATCGGCTGCATCCGGGTGCCGGCTTTTTTCTTTAAATAGGCTGCGGTAAAATCTTTTTCCAGGGGCTCCGGTCCGAGATTTTTAAAGGGATTGTTTGCCTGATGCCGGCCGGGATCGAGTACCCGCACAAAGCCAAAGCGCCGGGTATCGTTATAGCGCATGACCATATCGTCTTCCATGGAGAAAACAACATGGTCATGCAGGGCCGGAGGGGCATTGGCCGGGAAAATACCGAGCTTGCCGCTCATGCCCAGATGGACGATCATGGCGGCTTCGTTGTCAAAAGAGAAAAGCAGGTATTTGCCGCGTCGCATAATAGATTGCACCCGGCTTCCCTTGACCCAGCGGGCAAGATCTGCCCGGGGAATTGCAAGACGTAGTTTTTTGTTTGAACAGGTGATGGAGATAATGCGGCGTTCAACAATATGGGGGATGAGGCCCCGGCGTATGACTTCTACTTCAGGAAGTTCAGGCATTTGAATGAAGCTATATAACCAATGCCAGGGGTTGTCTGGTCATGGCCCTTTTGTCCCTGCTTTTCCACAGTGAGCAGGCCTTGCGGATACACTCTTTGTTCATAGCGTATTGGGCGCAGGCAAGGGTGTCTTCGGCAAGAAGAGACACCGGCAGTATGTCTTTTGAAAGAGCGGCAGCCTCCTGCAGGGCCAGCACGCTTTCCCGCTGGCAGCAGCGTGCGGCCTGAAACCCTGCGATTTTTTCAAGTATTTTTGCTGTCACCCCCTGGGCCATCTGGCGCTGCCTCGGGGTGAGCGGGGTTGCTTCAAGGATGACGGAAAAGGCGATGCCCGCTCCAATGGCGGCACCGCAGGTGCCCCAGAAGCCGCAGACGCCGCCCGGCACCCTGCTGCCCCGTTCAATGGCGGTGAGGATGTCTTTTTTGCCGACCTTGCCCCCCCTGGCTCGATAGGAGGAAAGAATGATACCAGGCACCATGGCGTGGTGCTCCGGTCCATGCATGGCAATGGCGGACTTGGAGCGAATTTTTTTCATCAGGGTAATCATGTCTTCAATGACCGCTTCAGTGCAGATTTTTTTGATAACCGCCACCCCCTTGTGCTGGTGGCAGGAGTCGCAGACAAAATGGCCGTTATGGCAGGAGGCGTTGGCTGCTTTGTTTTCACCGCAGTAATAACAGTCCCGCTGCCTCTCCTTTGTGTAGTAGCGCAGTTCGCTGCCGCAGACCAGGCAATCTGAGTGCCGGCGGGAATCATCCTTTTTTGATGGATTGTCCTCTGATTCGACAGGACAGCATGATGTGCCGGAACCTTCCGGCGGTAGACCGCAACAGCATCCTCCTTGGTCAATGTTGGTGACCGCCCCTTCTGTATCGACAATAAAGACCGAATCATCCAGGGACAGGGCGTCGGCTGATTTGATTGGTGTCTTTTTCCCTTTAAGAAGAAGGGCGCCGCTTTCCGTGTAGACTGCGGCAAAGGGGCCCCGGTAAATAACTTCAATTTCCTCCCCCGGCAGGGGCTTATAGGCGGCAAAGGTCAGGGAATAAAACTGGGTGGTGTCAACGCTGCGGTAGGGGAAGCGTTTGATCAGCTTCATAGCCGTAAAGCCGACAGCCCTGAGCATGGCCATGAGATCTTCCTGCTGCATGGCCCCGCCCAGGCATTCACCCCGCAGTTTCTCGTCGTTTTTAATGGCAGCCGGCACCGGGTCGTCGGTGACAATGTCGGAGACAACAAGTCTGCCGCCTGGTTTGAGTATGCGGAACGCTTCATGTAACGTACGTCGTTTATCCGGGCTCAGGTTGATGACGCAGTTTGAGATGACGGCATCAGCGATTTCATTGTCAAGGGGGATGGCCTCTAAAAATCCTTTTTTGAATTCAATAGTGTCAAAACCAAGATCCGCCACGACTTTTTTGTGGGATGATCCGGCCAGGTTCAGCATTTCATCGGTCATGTCGATGCCGTAAATGCGGCCTGCCGGACCGGCCATTTCCGCTGCCAGAAAACATTCAACTCCGCTGCCGCTGCCCAGATCAACCAGGGTTTCCCCTGTCTGTATTCCGGCGTCATGCACCGGGCTGCCGCAGCCGTATGATCTTTTTCTCGAATCAAGGGGGATAAATGCGGCCTCGGTCTGCTCCGGGGCAAAGGGGTTGACAATGTCTTCATTTGCCCGGGTGGCCGCCTGTCCGTAAAATTCCCGCACAGAGCTGTGTCCATGGTCGTCGGCCAGGGAAATAACACAGTTGCAGTGGGTAAGGGCGACTTCGCTGCCGTCAGGGCAGTCATAGCGGACATCGCCCATTTTCAAAAGCAGGGATGCCTTGCATTCCGGATAGGCCTTTGCCTGTCCGGCAATGAGCCAGAGGGCGATATTGTTGTAGAGTTCAACATAGGGGTCATGGCCGCTGAACCGGCCTGAGGCAACATAGCTGTGGTCAATGTCCCCGCCGCCGACAAGAAACTTCAACCCGTTTTCTTCATAGGCGCTGCCTGCCAGGGTGGCGTTGCGCACATTTTGTAAAACCGTACTGCTTTGCCATACGTTTTTCAGGCCGTCAGCAAGGGTGCCGCAACGCAGATCCTCAATGCCCACAAGGGCCGGTGAGGGATAAATCATGGCGTCAGGACCAACGGCAAGGGATTCCCAGCCGCTGTTGCTTAAATCGTAGCGGGTGCCGGGGGTGGAAAAAACCTGGCTGCGGATGGTCTCCACATTGTCAATGGTCACCCCTTTTTCTACGGCCGGATGGAGGACCGGCCGTAGATGGGACCAGATTTCCGCTGGAGGTACAAACTGCTCATCACTGCCCTTGCCCCGGACAAAATGCCAGAGCAGGTGCATGTTCCGTATGGAGCGGGTTGCGGCAAAATCGATGATGCCGGGCAGGTCGGCAATGTTTTCCCGGTTGACGGCAACGGACAGGGTGGCAGGGATATCCGCTTTTTTTAAAGCGTCAAGATTTGTCAGCAGGCGGGCAAAGGTGCCGCTACCCCGCAGGGCGTTATGGCTTTCTTCCAGGCCGTCCAGGCTGATCTGCAGATGCAGGCGCTCCTTTGGCAGTTTTTTTAATTGATCAATGTTTTTTCCCAGCAGCAGACCGTTGGTCAGCACCACCACATGGACGGCCGGATCCTGCAGAAGGTTGTCGATGATGTCAACAAATTGCGGATAGACAAAGGGCTCTCCGCCGGTAAAATAAAAAAGTGTGCAGCCAAGCCGGCGAGCCTCGGTCAGGGCCTTGTCAAGATCCTCGCGGCTTAATGCCTGGGTTTGATCCGGTGAGGCGGAAAAAAGGCAATGGCGGCAGGAGAGGTTGCAGGCATTGGTTATGTGGAACCAGCATTCCTTTAAAGAGGACAGTTCAAGGGCATTCTGTCGTCCCCGGTATTCTGCGGGCGGCGGGCTTTCAAGCTGGGAAAAAAGCTGGATGAAGTCCAGCGCCTCCTGCGGATCAACGGAAAGGCTGCCTGGAGATCCGTTACCGGCATCAGCTCTGTGCAGCAGGTTTTCCGCTTTCCGGCCGGGAACAAACCAGTCCGGTTTTGCGGGGTTGACATAAATCGGCATGCCGTCACTTTCAAACCTTTGCCAGTATTTTAATGATTGCATCGTTTTCATCTCAAAAATAGGTTATATAGTTTTTTTTCAGGCTTAAGCCTTCCTCCAGCGAAGCCGGAGCCTACACTAGCATAAATATGCGGAGATGAAAACGTTCACCCTTAAAAGCAACGATAATTATTAATCCAGATAAACTGGAGATAAGCGCAGACTTCGAAAGACATTAAGGTTTTAGGGACTCTTTTCAGTACCCCCCTGAGGGGTATAAGTGCCTTAACAGCAGGTTGTAACATTATGATTTTATAGTAGTTTTTTATTCTTGCCATAAATAACGCGAAAATAACTAATAAGGCACTAAACCATGCGATCACATAACCGGAAAAATAACGAATTGCGGCCCTATTCTATTGAACGGGGTTTCCAGCCCCAGGCCGATGCGTCGATTTTAATCAGGATGGGCGACACCCATGTTCTCTGCTCCGTTACGGTTGAAAACAGCGTTCCCCCCTTTTTAAAGGGCAGCGGCCAAGGGTGGATTACGGCGGAATACGGCATGCTTCCCTGTTCCGCCAATAGCAGGATGCAGCGGGAGGCGGTAAAGGGCCGTTCCGGGCGCACCTTTGAGATCCAGCGCCTCATCGGCCGCTCTCTACGCATGATGCTTGATCTTCGGCAGCTTGGCGAGAGGACTATCCGGGTGGACTGCGATGTCATCAATGCAGACGGTGGAACACGGACGGCGGCCATTACCGGCGCAGCCCTTGCGGTGCGCGATGTCCTTATCAAGATTCAGGAAAACGGCGAGCTGGAAGAGATGCCGGGTATCATGCCCCTTGCCGCCGTGAGCGTCGGTATTGTCAATAATGAACCGGTGCTGGATCTTGATTATCTTGAGGATTCCAGTGCTGAAGTAGACGCCAACTTCATTATGACGGTCGACGGGCGCTGGGTTGAGACGCAAAGCACGGCAGAGGGAAAACCCTTCACCCGTGAGCAATTCAACCAGCTGGCGGACTTGGCGGAAAAGGGCATCAAGGAACTTCTCCGTCTGTGGCAGGGGTAAATGAAGGTATTTAGGTTGAAGGGTTTAAAAATTTTAATCTCAATTATACAACTAAGAAACGTTCTCTTGGTTTAACAAAATAAGAAA
Source organism: Deltaproteobacteria bacterium (assembly GCA_030667965.1). Classification (GTDB taxonomy): domain Bacteria; phylum Desulfobacterota; class Desulfobulbia; order Desulfobulbales; family SURF-16; genus JAHLLM01. The sequence continues at coordinate 6,822 of DAOUUW010000092.1, read as the reverse complement.
ATGCCTCCTTTTACCCTGAAATTTCAGTCAACCACCTGTCCAGCTCGCTGCGGTGAAGTAAAAACCGCTCACGGAACCATCCAGACCCCTATTTTCATGCCGGTGGGCACCCAGGCGACGGTAAAGGCAGTGACCCCGGAGAATCTGCTGGATATCGGCGCCCAGATTATCCTGGCAAACACCTATCATCTTTTTATCCGCCCGGGCCACGAGCTCATCCGTAATTTAGGCGGCCTCCATTCTTTCATGAACTGGCATAAGCCTATTCTCACTGACAGCGGCGGCTTTCAGATTTATTCATTGAAAGAACTGGCCCGTATCAGCGAAGAGGGGGCGACCTTCAAGTCCCATCTGGACGGCGCCATCCTTTTTTTAAGCCCGGAAGACGCGGTTGGAGTGCAGGAAGCCCTTGGCTCGGACATCATGATGTGTCTTGACACCTGCATTTCCTACCCTGCCACCAGGCAGGAGGCGGAAGAGTCAACAGCGCTCACCGCCCGCTGGGCACAACGCTGCAGGGCGGCCCACCGGCAGAGAGAGCAGCTGCTTTTCGGCATTATTCAGGGCGGCATGTACCCGGATCTGCGGGCTCGGGCTGTGGAAGACATTGTCTCCGTTGGTTTTGACGGCTATGCCCTTGGCGGGCTTAGTGTCGGCGAGCCTCGGGAGGTTATGTATGATATGACTGCTCAAACAGCCGCCCTGCTGCCGGATGACTCCGCCAAATACGTCATGGGGGTTGGTACTCCGGAAGACCTTGTTGAATGCGTGTATCGGGGCATTGACATGTTTGACTGCGTCATGCCCACCAGGAATGCCAGAAACGGAATGCTGTTTACTTCTAAAGGAAGGCTTGTAATTAAAAACGCCCGCTATTATAATGATGCCGATCCTGTGGATGAAAAATGTGACTGCTACACCTGTCGTAACTATTCCCGTGCCTATCTCCGTCATCTCTACATGGCCCGGGAGATCTTGTCGTCGCATCTGAACACAATTCATAATCTGCATTATTTTGTTCATCTGATGTCAGATATGCGGCAGGCTATTGTCAGGGATCGTTTTGAAGAGTTCCGCAAAGAATTTTATTTTATAAGGGAACAAGAGGTTCCGTAATTGAAAACGGAAAAATTAACACTTTTACTTAATTTGAGGAGTTGAGCATGACATCTTTAGCATATGCAGCCGACGCAGCTGCGTCTCCGGGAGGAGCACTGGCCGGCTTTATACCGATGATTCTTATTTTTGTGGTTTTTTATTTTCTGTTGATCCGCCCCCAGCAGAAAAAGGCCAAAGAACAACGGGATTTCCTTGGCAATCTTCAAAAAGGTGATGAGGTCATCAGCGGCGGCGGTCTGTATGGCAAGATAACCGGCCTGACTGATACGGTTGCTACCCTGGAAATCGCCGATAATATCCGCGTTAAGGTTGCTCGCCAGAATATTCTTTCCGCAGCAAACGATCCCAAAGGTCAAGCCTGCAGCACCGGCAAGTGAAAGATTGGCGGCTAGATTCACCGGTGGTGAATGAATTCGGTCTGACTCGTCTGGTTTGTTGGATTGGGCTCATTGGTCCGGGTGATCGTACGTCAGGCCGGCCAGTCCAATCCGACCTGTCAGATCAATAAGACCAGCCATTATGCCGGAAAATTTATTTGAGAAAATTTTCGACCTGGAATCGCTTCCTACCCTGCCGGCCGTGGCCATGGAGGCCATTGGCCTCATGGATGGTGAAGTGTCCACCTTCGGCTCCATCTCGAATTTATTAAAAAATGACCAGGTTCTGACCGGAAAAATTCTTCATTATGCAAACTCTGCCCAGGTCGGCGCCAGAAAAGAAATAAAAACGGTTGCCCAGGCAGTGTCTGCGGCGGGTTTCAATGCGGTTCGCTCCATCATTCTTTCCGTTTCAGTCTTTGACAGCTTTTCAGAAAAAACTGCTGGAGACAGGGCAAAGATAGCTTACTTCTGGCTGCATTCAATCGGTGTGGCGGCCACAGCCGAGCTGCTGGCCCGCGCCCTTCATTTTCCCGCCCCGGAAGAGGCCTATGTTGCCGGACTGATACACGATCTTGGCAAGCTTGTCTGTTACCAGCAATTTCCGGAGAAATTCGGCCGGATCTGCCGGGAGCTTGAACAGAAAGAAAGCCGCAGCGAATTGCTGCCCCTTGACATCGAGAAATCAATTACCGGTGTTAATCATGTGGATGTTGGTAAAGTACTCGGGGAACGTTATGGTTTTCCGGAAAATCTGACCCGCTCCATGTGGCTGCATCACCAGCCGGTGATAGAGCCCATCAGCCCGGATGCTGATCAGCTTCCCCTTCTCATTCGTTTTGCAGATGTCCTCTGCGTTACTCATAATGTCGGTTCCAGCTATTTTTTGACGGAAAATCCTTTCTGCCACGAGCATTTTCATTTTGCCCTTGAAAACCTTCTGCGTCTGCATCACCTGTCTGCCGATGATATTGACGATATCATGACCGAGGTTCACCGGCGCGTTGAAGATGTCGGCAAGATTCTTGGTGTGTGGGACAAGGAAAAATACCATAAGTTCCTGAGCAAGGCCAATGTCACTCTTGGCAAAATGAGTCTGGAGCTGGACGAGTCTAATCGGGAGCATGTCGCGATAAACAAAGTGCTTTCCGCCACATGCAGTATGCACAAGAGACTGCATGCCCACCTCTCTCTGACTGAGGCGGCCAGGGTTGTGACGGACTCGGTGTGCGAGGCGTTTGATGTGCGCCGCTGTCTCTGCCTGATTCGCGATCCGCTTGCCCATCGCTTTGTCGGTACGATCAGCGATGACATGGTTTTTCATGATATTGAGCTGCCAAGCCGCCTGAGTGACATGTCGGGCAAGCTTGATTATTCAAGCAATGATATTGAGATAGAGGCGGCAAACAGACTTGAGCAGGTCACCCACGACCTTGTCCACGGCAGAATTGAAGAATCGAAAATGATCAATATGATGACCGGTTCCAAGTTTCTCGCCACATTTTTCATGGCTGACAGGAAATCCCGCTGGCGCAATGAGCAGCTTCTTGGCCAGCTTGTCGTTGATTTCAGCAGTGGCCCTGATTTTATCCTGCATGGCTTTACCGGTCTGCAAAAACACTTTGAGGCCATGACATCTGCCGTCGGCAGCGCCATTGAGAGGCTCCTGCTGCAGAATGATCTCAGCCGGCAGGCAAGAAAACTGGCGGAAACGTCCCGCAAAATGGAAGAGAACCAGCGCCAGCTCTTTTTGTCGCACCGCCTGGCCACAGTGGGTCATCTTGCTGCGGGAGCAGCCCATGAAATCAACAACCCGCTTACTATTGTCTCTTTGAACCTGCAGATATTAAAAAAGCTTGCGGCTAGCCTGCCGGACAGCCAATCCTTTACTGAACGTCTGGATGTGATCCATGGCCAGGAACGCAGAATATCCCAGGTTATTCAGGACCTGATGGCTTTTGCCAATCCCACTGAGCCGAAATTCTGCCCGACAAATATTGACGAAATCGTAGAAAAATCCCTCAATCTTTTTACCAGCAGGGAGCCTCTGGAGAATATTACAATCGATAATACTTTGAGCAATGATTTTCCCCTGCTCATGGTTGATCCCCAGCAGATTGAGCAGGTGCTACTCAATCTTTTTTTTAATGGCTGTCAGTCCATGCCCCATGGGGGGACCATGACGTTACGGGCGATAGCTGACAATGATTTTCTGAGTCTTTCAGTCTGTGATACAGGCTTGGGTATTGCCCATAAAAATCTTAATAAAATTTTTGATCCTTTTTTTACCACTAAACTGGAAGGAGAAGGGACCGGACTCGGGCTTGCTGTCTCCCATGCCATTGTTGAGCATAATGGCGGAACTCTGCGGGTGGAAAGTGCTGAGGGAAAAGGCGCGACTTTCCTGTTGCGTCTGCCCCTGGATAAAAGCGACCGCCTGCGCCGGATGAAATCCATCCTGAAAACAAAGAAAAAGAATAAAACAACCAATAAAGAAGAGGGAAAAAGCAGGATTCTGGTTATTGATGATGAGGTTATGCTCAATGATATTCTGCAGGAAACCTTACGTTCCGCCGGCTATCTGGCAGATGGGGCCTATGATGGCGTTGAAGGGCTAAAAAAACTGCGTCTTGAAAAATTCCACATTGTCATGCTTGACATGCGCATGCCGAAAAAAAACGGTATGGAGGTGTTGGATTTCATTAAACAGGAGTATCCGGAAATCCAGGTGATAATCATCACCGGACTGGCCGACATGGATGAAATCAAAAAAACAGTGAAAAAGGGTGCTTTTGCCTGCCTGAAAAAGCCTTTCCTGATTGATAAGGCCCTGGAAACGGTCAAACTGGCATTGAAGGCCGGTAAGAATAAAATTTCCTGAACCGGGCTACGGGATCTTTCCATGACCGCCTGAGCCGCCTGCAGGAGGAGGCAATGATATTGCACGAACGAGGACAGCGGCTGGTGGTGGTCATTGATGAAGCTCATTTTTTAAAAGCCGATGCCCTGCACATTCTGCGAACCCTTTCCAACCTGGAAACAGAGCATGAAAAACTGGTGACGGTATTGGCTGTATAACGGATTCCTGCAGGCATTAAGCAGCGACCAGCAGATTATTTCGGCCGGGACCCTGCAAGTCGCCTCTGCATCAGTATGAGTCGTCAATGAGTAAAATAAGCAGACTGCGTTTTACGCGGCATCTTGAAAAAAGAAAAAAATATAATCTCTGTGCCTCTGTGAGAGACTTTCACGCAATGAAGACAAAGATCTCTTAACTTTGAATTCTTCTGATAAGCCCATACGGCTGCCACGAAATCTCCGGTGTCGTTGTCAGATAAACTTCGTTGCCCGGGTTAGCCTGCTGCAGCACTTTCCCCTGGGCGGTTTCAATGGCATGTATTTCAAATGAGATATTTTCCAGTCCTCTGCCCATATATTCCAGTTTCTCCCCCGGCCTGATCCGGTTTCTTGCCTCAACAAAGGGGCGGGGACCCGGCTGCAGGACAATGGCCGCCGGTACATAGGTCTGGTCAACCCGGGCACCGGTGTAGCGCATATCGTCAACCTCCGGCGCACCGTCGAAAAAATTCTCCGTATACCCGCGGGAGCCCAGTTTTACGATTTCCTCCATAAAGTCCCCGGGCATGACAACCGGCTCGCCGGGGGCCTCCTCCATGGTCTGATAGATGTAATCAAGGGCCGCCCGGTAAATTCGCACTATGCCTCCGGCATAATAGATACCCTTCATCCGCCCTTCTATCTTGATGGAGTCCACCCCTGCCGCAATCAGTTCCGGCAGCCTGTTAATCAGGCAGAGGTCCTTGCTGTTGAAGATGTACGTTCCCCGGCCGTCTTCTTCCACCGGGAAAAACTGTCCCTGTCTTTTCTGTTCTTCAATACGATACCCATAGCGGCAGGGATGGGCGCATTTGCCCTTATTGGCGTCCCTGCCGGTGAGATAGAGGCTCAACATGCAGCGTCCGGAGTAGGAAATGCAGAGGGCGCCGTGGACAAAAATTTCAATCTTTGCCTTGATGTTTTTTTTTATTTCAGAAATTTCCGTAAGCGTCAGCTCCCGGGCCAGATTGAGCCTGCTGACGCCCTGTTTTTCCCAGAAGCGGGCGCTTTCAATGTTGGTGACATTGGCCTGGGTGGAAAGATGGATGGACATGTGGGGAACGACCCTGTTGGCAATATTTAACACGCCGGGATCGGAAATAATCAGACCGTCAACTCCGATTTCTTCAAGCCATTGCAGGTAGGGGGCCACATCAGTCAGGTCCCTGTTATGGGCAAAGATATTGACCGTGACAAAGACGGGGACGTTGCGGTCATGGGCAAATAAAACCGCTTCCAGCATATCCTGCCTGGAAAAATTGGTTGCATGGGCTCGCAGGCTGAATTCTTTTCCGCCCAGGTAGACGGCATCAGCCCCGTAATGGATGGCCGTTTTCAGCTTCTCCAGGCTGCCTGCCGGAGCAAGAAGTTCGCAGCGGGGATATTTCCTATCTTCTGTTTTCACAATGGTCTTTCGCGTAAAAAATGTTGACGGGGTGACAGGATAACTGGTTGAATAAATTTTCCTGCCGCTACTTGCAGCCTGCTGGAAGCAGGCTGCAAGTAGCAGGCTGTACCCTTTACTTACCCTTTTTCATGTTTCACATCAATGAACCTTGCGTTTGGGATTTCACCATTATTTTGGTGCGCAGTGCGCACCCTACATGTAACCTGTTGATTTTACGCACCGCGCACCGCGCATCTTTGTCAGGAATTAAATACAATGCTGAAATTTCAATCTCAAGATCAATGAGCAAAAAAATCATGCAAACAGTAGCAGTGGCCATGAGCGGAGGCGTGGACAGTACAGTATGCGCCGCATTGCTGCAAAAACAATATGATGTGAGCGGGTTTTTCATGGACCTGGGTTTGGCTGATCGTGATGAACAGATTGACAGGGTGTGCCGTAGCGCCGACCGCCTGCATATCAATCTTGAAATCATTGATCTGGCCGCTATATTCCAAAGGGAGATCATCGACTATTTCTGCCAAAGCTATGAAAAGGGGCTGACGCCCAACCCTTGTGTCATATGCAATCCCCTTATCAAGTGCGGCAGTCTTCTGGACGCAGTCCTGCGGCGGGGTGTGGAAAAAATGGCAACCGGCCATTATGTGCGACTGAAAAGCAATGACACAGGCCTGCATCTGTTAAAGGGCGGGGACCCTAAAAAAGACCAGTCCTATTTTTTATGCGGGCTTAATCAGCATCAGCTCAGCCATCTTGTTTTCCCCCTGGGGGAGTTGACTAAGGACGAGGTGTACCGGATGG
>DAOUUW010000196.1 GCA_030667965.1 Deltaproteobacteria bacterium | reverse complement strand
GATGATGAGGGCGTGGTCACCACCAAGGCCAATGCCGATATGGATCTTGCCATTGACGCCATCCTGCAGTCGCGTAACCTTGACAGGGTGATTCTGGTCACCGGAGACGGCGATTTTTTAAGACTGGTAACAGCCCTGCAGAATAAGGGCTGCCGTGTTGAAGTCATCGGCTTTAATAATGTCAGCACCGTCCTGCGCGAGGGGGCTGATTTTTATCTGTCCGGCTTCCTGCTGCCCGGCCTGCTGCCCATTCAGGCTGCCCGGGAAAATGAGGAGTGGCAGCGCGGCACAGTGGCCAACTATAAAGCGGACCGTGGTTTCGGCTTCATGCATTATCACCGTCTGACCCCGTCCGGCATGCAGATGCATACCATCTTCTTTCATTGTTCAAAATCCCTCTATGAAAATGAGCCCCAGGTGTTTTCCAGCCACGGAAAGATCTTTGAGTTTCAGATTTCACCCACCTCAAAAAACGCAAATAAGCTTGAAGCGACAAACATACGACTCTTCAACGCGGACGATTATTGATGCTTTGAGATGATGCGCCGTAAAGAAGAGCGCCAGGTAAGGACTGTAAGGTTGTGTTTTAAGGGTTGTATTGCTCCGCACAAGGAACACATAGAAAATTTTCTTCAACCTTCATCAGTTTCGGCTCCATCACCTTTTCGCCGCATTTTGCGCAGCGGATGCTGGCGTACACCCTTGCTTTTTCCGGTAGGGGACCGTTTATGTCCTCAATCTTAAAAAGTTCTACCGTCTTCGCCTTGAGGATGGCCTGCATTTTTTGCCCTTTGCGGGCCTTTATGGCGCGCATGACCTCTTTGGAGGTGTCGCCGGCGGAAAAGCGCTGCCAGAGGGCCTTTGTTTCCTCGTTTTCCGGCGGGGACTGCCAGATGACGGCAAGGCGAATGCCTTGCCCACCGGGTCTTTTCATGAAGGTGTAGACCTGTTTGCCGTAATCGTTGATAATAAGATTGCCCTTGCCGAGGGTGCAGCCGCACAGCACCTGGATGGCGTCCACGGCGCATGAGCGGTTTTCCGCAATTGCCACAAGCTCCTCGTCCCGGGAACGCTCCCCAAGCCTTTCAAGGGCGGCCTGGGCGGCCCTGAAGCCAAAGGCCAGGCCGGGGCAGGCATGGCCGTGAAAGCGGACAACTTCTTCAAATGTTTTCACAGGTTCCCTCCTATAATCATATTTCGTCCCTTCTGTTTTGCCAGGTAGAGACGGGTATCAGCCTTTTTTATCAATTTTTCCATGTCACGGTCAGGGATTTCCCCGGCTGATGCCACGCCGATGGATATAGTTAGGGGGATATGGGTGTTTTCATAGGAAAAATTATGGGTGGACACGTTTGTACGCAGCCTTTCGGCAAAGTCCATGCCCCGATGCACATCGCCCTGGCATATGGCGTAAAATTCCTCGCCGCCATAGCGGCCTATTTCATCTTCTTTTCGTTTGCTCTCCAGCATGACGGAAGCCAGTTCCTTGAGAATGCTGTCGCCGGCCTGGTGGCCGTGGGTGTCATTGACTGATTTAAAAAAATCAATATCTATCATTAGAAAACAGAAATCTTTGATATAACCGCGTCTGTGTTCACCGTTTTTCACCTCAAGAATCCGTTCCAAGATTTTTCTTTTGGGCAGGCCGGTCAGATCATCAAAGTAGCCTATTTTCTCCAGCAGGTCTTTTTGCTCCATCTCCTTGGTGACATCGGTGAGATTGCCCAGGGAAAGTGAAATTTTGTCTTCCGGGTGTTTTTCTATGCGGGCCTGGTCTTTCAGCCAGATGACGTTGCCGGATGGCAGTCCGACCTGATAGATGGCCTCAACCTCTCCTTTTTTCTGCACCTTCCGGCGCAGGTCAATACGGCGGCCCGATAATTCCCGGCGGGTGAGCACCTCTTCCTCCACTTCGGAAGAAGACTGTTCACCGTATCGATAAACCCGTTGGTCAAAGATGGATTCACGGAATACCCTGGAAATGTTCACCGTGGTGCAGTCGAGAAGATCTACAAAGGAAGTTGCGGCGTATTCATACCAGATAATATTTTCATCCTCATGCCAGGCGGCAAGATAGGGCATGAGGGGTACTCCGCAATTTTCCGCGGCTTGGGTGGCGGCAATGATAGCGTGGATGCGTTCTTTTAAGGCAGAAGCGTAGTTGCCGTATAGAATGCGGCCCACGTAATTTGCCGGGGGTTGTTTGGTTTGTTTTATCATGGTTGTTTTTTTGGTGCGCAATGCGCACCCTACAACTTCTTCGTCAAGTACAGACCTCGTAAAATTTAATCATACAGTTAGCCGGAAAGCCTGTAGTAGCGGGAAATCAACCCATAATTGGACACTGCACTTCGTCATTCCGGCTAACTACATGCCGGAATGACGTGATATAAATTGTCCAAATTTTAGCAGCTAATTGTCTATACGTTGACGAGGTCTGTATTGATTTGTCAGCGTGAGGCTTTTCTGACTTTAGCTCACTTTACTTTAAGCACTTTCTTTACCCAAAACCCTTTCCAGTATTTTGTAACTGCGTTCCACCATGCTGCGCGGTTCGATCATCAGGCCGGCCTGGATCATGGCGTTGTCGTGAATCTGGGACACGATATTTTTAGCAAACTCCTCGTCCTTAATGCGCATATCAGCCAGCCCCTTGATAAGGGGGTGGGAGCAGTTGATCTCCAGGTTTTTGCTGCCGATCTTGTGTTCCTGGTTGGTGGCGCTCATGACCCTTTCCATGCTGCTGGTGAAAAATCCGTCGGGATTAACGATCATGGCCGGGCTGTCAACAAGCCTTTTTGAAATGGCAACATCCTTTACCTTGTCACCCAGCACATCCTTCATCCATTTGGCCAGGGTCTGGGCGATGGGGGTGTCCAGTTCTTCGGCAGAGTCCGTGTCTTTTTCTTCTTTGTTTTCTTCTGTTTTTTCAGGCAGTTTCAGGTCGGCGCGGTCGCCGGAGACAAGTTTTTTGCCGTCAAATTCGCTGAGATGGGTGAAGACAAAATCATCAATGGGCTCCATGGTGTAGATGATTTCCACATTGCGTCTTTTAAAGACCTCGAAATAAGGCCCGGTCTCAATGGCTTCCCGTGAGGGTCCGTTGATGTAGTATATTTCATCCTGGCCTTCCGGCATTCTCTCCACGTACTCGGCAAGGGAAATCAGCTTGCCTGCTTCTGATTTTGACGATTCAAAGCGCAGCAACTGGGCCAGATCATTGCGGTGGGTATAGTCGGTGGTGGCGCCTTCTTTGAGGAAAAGACCAAAGGTTGTCCAGAATTTCTCGTACTGCTCCGCGTCATTTTTGGCCTGTTCCTTTAAAAATTTGAGGAACCGGGTGGTGATGATTTTTTTCAGCTTTGCCACCAGGGCGTTATCCTGCAGGGCCTGGCGGGAAATATTCAGCGGCAGGTCTTCGCTGTCAACAACGCCTTTTAAAAAGCGCAGCCATTCAGGCAGGATATTTTTACTGTGCTGTTCGATAAGCACCTTCTGGCAGTAGAGGCTCACCCCGGGGTCCATGCGGCCGAAACCCATCAACTCCATATTGTCTCCGGGGACAAAGAGGAGGGATTTAATGGCAAGGGGTGCATCGGCGCTGAAATGAAAATGACTCAGGGGTTTATCAAAGGCATTGGCAATGAACTTGTAAAATTCGGTGTACTCTTCTTCCTTGATGTCATCTTTGCTCTTGGTCCACAGGGCCTGAACCGTGTTGATCGCTTCACCGCCGACATTGATGGGGAAGGAGACAAAGTTTGAGTACTTTTTGATGATGCGCTTTATTGTCTCTTCATCGGCATACTTATGGGCATCGTCCTTTAACTCCAGGATGATTTTTGTACCCCGGTGCAGGCCCGATTCCCGGGTGACGGTGTAGCTGCCGGTGCCGTCGGATGCCCATTCATAACCCTCCTCGTCAACCTTGTAGGAGCGGGATTTTACCCGTACTTTTTTTGCCACCATGAAGGCCGCGTAAAATCCTACGCCGAATTGGCCGATGAGGTTGATGTCTTTCTGCTGGGCTTCCCCCAGTTCGGACAAAAAGGTCTTGGAGCCTGAATGGGCGATGGTGCCCAGATTGTGCTCAAGCTCCTCGCGGGTCATGCCTATTCCGGAGTCGATGATGGTCAGGGTATGCTCTTTGTCATTGACGCTGATGCTGATGTCCAGGGAGGCATCCTTATCAAAGACCTCATCCTCAAGCAGCTGCTTGAGGCGGAATTTTTCCAGGGCATCAGCCGAGTTCGAAATGAGTTCGCGCAGAAAAATATCTTTTTCCGTGTAAAGCGAATGAATAACAATATCGAGTAATTTTTTAACTTCAGCCTGAAATTCTTTGGTCTCGGGTTTGGTGGTCATTATAATTCTCCATTATGTCGTGTTACTGCGAGTAAATTGTATATTTTTTTGATACCCTACACTAAGCATAAAACATGCACTGTCAAGCCTGATCCTGTACATGGAGGAAGACTTTTTTAAGTTGCATCGAGGTAGGGCTGCTGTTATCCTTTACTATTGCCTTGAGTTTTGTTTTATTGTTTGTTGGTTACCACGATGTGTCACCGGAAGGGGTGGATGATTTCTTTTTTCTATCTTTAACGACGAAATTTTTTCAAGCCGGAATTGGCATGAATGTGAGTGATAATCACAAATTGTTTTGTGATTACCAACGCAATGCCATTAACTTAAGCTATCAATTTATTTTTCCCCTCACCTAAATCCTCTCCCCAAAGGGGCGAGGACTTTAAAGGATGGCTTAAGTTAATGACATTGATTACCAACGAACTTCAGCCTTTTTAATAGAGTGGTCGCGATTTTCTCTGTCATCTCGGAGTCTCATAAACTCGCTTACCGGTACGAATGTGAGAAATCTTTACTCCGGAGTTGAAGATTTCTCCCTTTGGTCGAGGTAAGCGAAGACTCCGAATAACAAGTTGATTATTTAATCAATAAACCAAGAGGTTACGAAGCCCGGCCAAATTGGCTGAAGATTAGTGGTAATCATAAATTGTTCTGACTATTTGAGGTCAGGTGGAACTAAATTTTTAGCCTAAACAGCAGACTGTAACTGTTCAGTTGGAGAAATAGATGAGTATTCGTGAAGACGCTATAAATAATATTAAAACCCCTCTCTTTGAGGCATGTGCCGAAAATGAGGGAGTCAGTACGGAAATATTGATGGAGGGTGTTGCCAGGGGTGTCATTGCCATTC
>DAOUUW010000036.1 GCA_030667965.1 Deltaproteobacteria bacterium | reverse complement strand
CATGCAAAAGGCCAGGGGGGCAATGAGACAGAGGGAAACAAGAATCTTCAGTGGATCCCCCAGGTGGAGAAGATGTCTGAAAAGAATGGGCAGCATGCCAAGATAAGCAATCGAAATTACAGTAATACCGCACACTGCCCACCCGAGGACACGCTTTGAGGAATTTTTCTCTTGTTTCAGGCGGCTGCAGGAGAGGCTGCCAAAGCCCGCAAAGAGAAGAAAGCCCGATATCACAACCCCCACCGCATAAAGAGGGTGATGGAGAAACAGGATAAATTTCTGGATAAAAGCCATTTCAATAAAAAGGAACGCGATGCCCAGGGAAAAGAAATAGCTCACCACCCAAAATCTCTCACATGCAAGAGGTGAAGATAAGGCCTTTGACCGGGCTCGGTCAGCAAGCCAAAGAGGCAGCAGGATCAATAATACTCCGGCCAGGACGGCCTGGATAAAGGTGATTATGATAACGAGATAGCCCTGTTCCAGGAGGGGCAGCCCGCCCTTTGCCCGCAATGCCAGTAATTCGGCAAAAGAGGCCCATTTGAAAAAATGGAAAAAATAAGGGCGGTCATCGGTTGCCGGGGCAAGATTAAATTTATAGTTTTTTATAAAGTCCCTGCTTTCTGCGCGGTTCAGCAGGGCGTTTGCTCCCTGGAAAAAATATCCTTTGTCAAGAATATTATAACAGTTGGCCTCTTCGGGGTCCATGCCGGGATAATAGGCCATGTCAAATGACCGTTCATGGCAGAACCGCTTCAGGGTATGTATATCCCCTTTTGTCAGGACGCTGTTTTTTACCAGAAGGGTACTGGTCTTCCAGCTGCGGATGAGGATGAGATGACTGGACGGGTCCGTTACCCCCATACGTTCCAGGGCCGCTATTGCTGTAGCAAAGAGTTTCAGTCCATCCCGTGGAGGAAGCTTGATCCAGCGGGTGATGGCCAGCATTCCACCGGGTTGCAGATGTTCAATGTATTCCGTCAAGGCTTCCACGGTATAGATGTAGCTTTCAGTAAGGGCATAAAGACCGGCCGACGAGGCACTGAAAGCATCGAGCAGCGCTACCTGGATCAAATCGTATTGTAAGCTGCTTGCTGCTGCGAAACCTCGTCCTTCAGCTATGTGCAGTGTGACATTTTTATGTGTATAGAGATTGCCTGCAAAATCGGCGTAGGTGGTGACAAGGTCTGCAATCTGCGGGTTCAGTTCCACGGCATCAACATGCTCAGCTTTATGATGCAGGGCCTGCAGCACATCCGAGCCGCCCCCGGCTCCCAGCACCAGGACTGTCGGCCTGCTCAGCAGGTGATAGGGCAGGGCTGAGGTTACATAATCCAGGTAGGTAAGTGATTCGTACCGGCCGTCACTTGCGGTAATAACATTCATGCCTTCTCCGTCGGTGAACACAGCCAGCTGAGGAGGCGGCACGGTTGTGCAATTCAAGCTCAGTCCGGGGGCATATCTGAATGGGACAAGCGGGCTTCGCACCACGGTGAGAAGGCCCAGGGGACTGTTGCGCTCCTCAACCACCTCGGTGCCGGTTACCGTAAGGGTTTGGCTGAGGCTTTTGTATGGAGAAATAGGAAGAGGTATGTGCAGCTGGTGCAGCACAAGAGGAAACAACAGCGCTGCAGCCGGCAGCAGCGCGGCCGCCCAGCGGGGACGGAGGCTCCATTCGAGAAAAGCAATCCCGGCGGCAAAAAGAGCCAGTGAACCGATGCAGTAGAGAGCCGTCATGGGGGGAAGCAGGCAGAGAAGGATGACTATGCCCAGAGCACCAAGTCCGGCGCCCGTAAGATCGCAGGCATAAATCCTGGATATATTATCGGCAAACCGCATCAGGCAAAGCCCGATGCAGTTTGCTGCAGCAAAAAAGGGAAGGGTCAGCACCAGATAGAGCAGAAAGAGAAAAGCGAGCTGATGCAGTCCCCAGGCTAACTCAAGGGGGTTAAACGGTATGTGCCGGACAACCAGGAAACAGGCCACGCTGGAAAAGGCAAAGAGCACGGCGTTTATCATGAAAGCCACAGTAAAACAGGGCAGAATTTTTTCCCTGGCAAGGGTGAGAAACATGCCGCTGGCTCCGTATCCCAGCATCGAGAGGCTAATGACCATATAGGCAAAATGATGCCATTGAATAATCGATAAAAGACGGATGAGAAGAATTTCACAGCCAAGCGCTGCGGCGGAAAGAAGGGTAATGGCAATAAAAGGGGGACGCATTAATGCTTTCCGGTCAGGGGCACAAACAGGACCGGCAGAATCTGGCGGGTCGAAACAGTGCCGTCAGCGCGTTTTTCAATCAGTATGAGATATTGCGTCAAAAATGCTCCGCCAACAGGGATCATCATTTTGCCGCCCGGCTTGAGCTGAGCGATAAGAGGGGGAGGAATCTGGCCGGAAGCGGCGGTCACCATGATGGCATCAAAAGGGGCATGTTCTTCCCAGCCGAAGTATCCGTCGCCGAGTTTTGTCTTTACATTGGCATAACCAAGGTTTGCCAGACGTTTTGCCGCCGAAGTCTGCAGGCTTTCGATAATTTCAATGCTGTAGACCTGTTTTGCCAGCTCCGCCAGAACAGCAGCCTGGTATCCAGAACCTGTGCCTATCTCAAGAATAGAGTCCGTCGGGTTTATTTTCAGCAGATCCGTCATGATGGCGACGATATATGGCTGGGAAATTGTCTGTCCCTCGCCAATGGGCAATGGTCGGTTGAGATAGGCGTAGTGTCTGTATTGCGGAGGGACAAACTTGTGGCGGGGCACCTTGTTCATGGCTTGCATGACCCGTTCATCCAGAACGGTTTTGTCCAGATAGAAGCTGGTTGCCCGCACATCGGCAGCGATGCGCTCTACAAGATTTTTTCGCAGAGCGGCGTAATCATCTGCCGCAACAGGGTGGCTTAACAGCAGAACCAGAAAACATATCTTCAGCACAGTAAAGAACCGTAACATCATGACCCTCCCTTGATTTGATTTTAAACGGAAAAACGACAAGAAAGCAAATGATTATGAAACAGGATCATTTTTAATAATCACCTTGAAATTTACTCCGGGAAGGAATACATATTTATATGTGATTACCAACAAACTTCGGCCTTAAATTAAGGCACGCTGTAAGAGCGGCTTTAGCCGCGAAAAGAGCTGGCAAGGAGCTGGAAGCTGATTCTTTGCCAACCCCGGAAAATTCGCGGATAAATCCGCTCCCATACCCGTTCTTCGACAGCTACTTACCTGTGGGGCTGAAAATTGAAAGACACGACCGGGAAAAACGATGCATCCCAGAAGTCTGACCGCTTGATCGGGGTTGTACGGCAACTTGCCGAAGAACTTCATGAAGGCCGGGATGCCGGGTTGGCAATCAGCCTTGACAGTGCCCTGGATCGTGATCTCGGCTTTGACAGTCTGGCCCGGGTGGAACTCCTTTCACGTATTGAACGTACCTTCGACGTGAGGCTTTCAGAGCAGGTTCTGGCTGCAGCAGAGTCTCCAAGGGACCTGTTGAGGGCTGTTCTGGCCGCTAAACCCCTTGAGCGCTCGCCACCTGCGGCCCTTGAAGATTCAGCAGTTGCCGGCGGACAGGCGACGACTGAAGCCGCTGGAGCCCGCACCCTGGTGGATGTGCTTGACTGGCATGCCCAAAAACAGCCGGACCGCCTTCACATCAATATATACACAGAAGGAGAGTTACGGGGAAAAATTTCCTTCCGTGGCCTTAAGTATGGGGCTGAAGCCGTGGCCGCCGGTTTGCAGAGTTATGGTGTTGAGCCGGGCCGGACCGTGGCTCTCATGCTGCCCACCAGCCAAGATTATTTTTTCAGTTTTTTCGGAGTGCTCCAGGCCGGAGCGGTACCGGTCCCTCTCTATCCGCCGGCAAGGCCCGGACAAATTGAAGAACATCTGCGCAGGCACATTACAATTCTGAAAAATTGTCAGGCCACCACCCTTATCACCATTGCCGAAGTTCTGCCCCTTGCCTATCTCTTAAAGGCCCATGTTGAAACATTAGATCACGTCGTGACGGTGGATCAGCTCACCGACTGCGGCGGAGCTTACACCGCATCGTCTGCCCGGCCGGATGATACGGCATTTCTGCAATACACCTCCGGCAGCACCGGCAACCCCAAGGGGGTCGTCCTGTCACATGCAAATCTCCTCGCCAATATTCGTGCAATGGGCCGCTGCATTCAGGCCCATTCAGGCGATGTCTTTGTCAGCTGGCTCCCGCTGTATCATGATATGGGTCTGATCGGTGCCTGGCTGGGCAGTCTCTACTATGGTTCCCAACTGGTTATCATGCCGCCTCTTTCATTTCTTGTTCACCCTGAAAGATGGTTATGGGCAATTCACCGGCACCGGGGCACCCTTTCGGCTTCGCCAAACTTCGGATACGAATACTGTCTTAAAAAAATTGATGCCAGAGACCTGGAAGGGCTTGATTTAAGCTCCTGGCGTCTGGCGTTTAACGGGGCCGAACCGGTGAGCCCCGAGACGGTCATAAATTTTCCTGAACGCTTCAGGGCTTATGGTTTCAGGTCGGAGACGATGACGCCGGTATATGGTCTTGCCGAATCATCTGTTGGCCTTGCTTTCCCGACGATTGGCGACGGTGCTGTCATTGACCGGGTGGACAGGGAGCAGTTCATACGTTCCGGTAGAGCCGTACCTGCTGATAAAGCTGATAACAAGTCTCTTCAATTTGTTGCATGCGGCCGCCCCCTTGAGGGACACCGTATTCGTATCGTTGATGAGGGCGACTCGGAACTGGGGGAGCGCAGGGAAGGCAGGCTGCAGTTTCAGGGCCCTTCAACAACAAGCGGTTATTTCCGCAACAGGGAGCAGACAAAACTCCTGTTCCACGGCACATGGCTTGATTCCGGTGACATGGCATATTTGGCGGACGGATCTGTTTATATAACCGGCCGAATCAAGGATATCATTATTCGCGGCGGCAGAAATATTTATCCCCATGAAGTTGAAGAAATGCTGGGTAAAATAACCGGCATCCGCAAAGGATGCGTGGCGGTTTTCGGCAGCCGGGATCAGGTTTCTGCAATGGAGCGGATGGTGGTGGTTGCCGAGACCAGGGAGAAAAATGCAAAGAGACTGCAACAACTTTATACCGAAGTCAATAACAGCGTAACCGATCTCCTCGGCCTTCCTCCGGACCAGATTCTTATTGTGCCGCCGCACACTGTGCTGAAAACATCCAGCGGCAAGCTGCGGCGTTCCGCTATCTGTGAACTCTATGAAGGGGGCCGGCTGGGCAGGGGCAGCAAAGCCTTCTGGTGGCAGATTGTCCGCCTGGGCATGGACGGATTGCTTCCGCAGATTCGTCGGGGGATGCGGACGGTTTCCGACTTCCTTTACTCCTTTTATGCATGGAGCCTCTTTGCTTTGCTTGGGCCGCCCGTATGGGTGCTGGTTGTTGTTTTGCCACGGCCTCGTCAGCGCTGGTCCGTGCTGCGGAGCGCAACACGTCTCCTTGTCCGCCTTTCAGGCACGCCGCTTGTGGTTCATGGTCTTGACAATATCCCGGCAGACCGGCCTGTGGTGCTGGCGTCTAATCATATGAGTTATCTTGATGGATTGGTTCTGGTCGCAGCCCTTCCCCTGGACGTAAGTTTTGTGGCTAAGTCGGAACTGCAGGAACATGTTGCAGTACGCCTGTTTCTTAGACGGATGGACGTTGAGTTTGTCGAGCGTTTTGATGTGGAAAAGGGGGCTGACAGTACCAGACGTATTGCCCGCAGCGCAGGAAAGGGGAAATCGCTCCTTTTTTTTCCGGAAGGGACCTTCCAGAGAATTCCCGGCCTGTTGCCGTTTCACATGGGAGCTTTTGTGGCTGCTGCCCAGTCCGGACTGGAAGTGGTTCCGGTGACAATAAGGGGAACCCGTCAAAAACTCACGTCAGGTTCCTGGTTCCTCCGGCCAGGGGTTGTCACGGTGAAAATAGGCCAACCTGTCACAGGTGATGGTTCAGGGTGGACTGCCGCCGTTTCATTACGGGGTGCCACCCGTCAGGAAATATTGCGCCACTCCGGTGAGCCGGATCTGGCTGGAACCAGGCCTCCGGTAAGGGGAGCAAAAAAAGAGGGAGTAAAACCATGAAAGATGTAAAAAATAGAATGGAAAAAGCCAACCACGCCTTTATCACCTGCGGTGAAGCCCTTACCCTGCCCGGTCTTTTCCGCCTGCGGACTGAAGCCACTCTCAACGCCATTGCCTACCGGCAGTATGATTTCCTTGATAAAAAATGGAGAAACTATACATGGGGATGGATGCGACAGAAAATTGACTGCTGGCAAACAGGCCTCATGGGTGAAGGACTCAAGGCCGGTGACCGGGTGGCCGTTTATCTTAAAAACAGTGTTGAGTGGGTTTGTTTTGAACAGGCGGCACTCTCGCTCAGGCTCATTGTTGTGCCGGTTTACAGCCTGGATACTCCACAAAACATCGCCTATATTCTGCGGGATTCCGGCTGCAGGCTTCTGCTGACGAAAGACCTGGAACAGTGGCAGGCACTGGCCCGATACCAGTCTGATCTGCCGGATTTGAAACATGTTCTTTTTCTTGAAGGCGCAAAGGACACGGATCGGTCGGATAACGTTTCCCTGACCGGGGTGGTCCACTGGCTGCCTCAAAAGGCTGAAGCTGCACCGCTCCTGCAGGTCGACCCCCATGAACCGGCAACGATTATTTATACCTCAGGGACCACCGGCAGCCCCAAGGGTGTCGTGCTGTCTCATCATAATATCCTGTGGAACGCTGAAGCGGTGATCAAAGTGGTGCCTGCTTATCAGGACGATATATTTCTCTCGTTTCTGCCCCTTTCCCATACCTTTGAACGAACAGTCGGCTACTATGTGCCCATGATGGCCGGATCCCGGGTGGTGTTTGCCAGATCCGTCAAGGAGCTTGCCGAGGACTTTCTTGACGTACGTCCGACGGTGCTGATTTCAGTACCCAGGATTTATGAGCGTGTCTATGGGCGTATCAATGAAAAACTGAAAACAAAGGGCGCTGTGGCGCAGAAAATGTTTCGCATGACGGTGGAAACAGGCTGGCGCTGCTTTGAGGCAAGCCAGGGACGTGCTGCTTCACTCACTCTGGGTGAGCGTATTCTCTGGTCTGTTCTCAAACCGCTTGTGGCCCGCAAGGTGCTGGACAGGCTGGGCGGAAGGCTGCGGCTTGCTGTAACGGGAGGCGCTCCCCTGCACGAAAAGGTGGGACATTTTTTTATCGGCCTGGGGCTGCCCCTGGTTCAGGGATATGGGCTTACGGAAACTTCGCCCGTGGTCAGCACCAACACCATTGAAAACAATCTGCCTGCCTCGGTTGGCCCCCCTCTGCCCGGAGTTGAGGTGAAGATTGGGACTGATAATGAGCTTCTTGTGCGCAGTCCCGGGGTCATGCAAGGCTACTGGAATCTCCCGGAGGCCACAAGCGAGGCTGTCGATGAGAAAGGCTGGCTTCATACCGGTGACGTGGTGGAAATAGAGGACGGGCGCATTTACATCCGCGGCAGGCTGAAGGAGATTCTGGTGACCTCAACGGGTGAAAAAGTCCCTCCGGCAAATCTTGAGATGTGCATAACCGAGGACCCTCTTTTTTTTCAGGCCATGGTGACAGGTGAAGGAAAACCCTATCTTGCCGTACTCATCGTGGTGGACCGACATGCGTGGAAGGATTTTGCCTCCGGGCTTTCGCTGGATCCGGATGATCCTGCTTCACTTCATTCTCCGGCAGCTGTCAGTGCGGTTCTCAAAAAAATCGATGCTCTGCTCAGCTCATTTCCTTCCTGCGCGCAGATACGTGCTGTGCGGCTGCTATCTGACTCCTGGGCATTTGAACAGGGGCTTGTAACCTCCCTGATGAAACTCAAACGCCATGAAATAACAAAAAAATTCAACAGGGAAATTGTCAAGCTCTACGAAGGGCACCATCTGCCCGGTTGACTTCTGAGGGAAAGAGGGATGGTATCGCGGATAATTGCAGATCTCCTCCTGATCCTGCATCTTGCCTTTATTGTATTTGTGGTGCTGGGAGGATGTCTTGTTGTGAAATGGCGGCACCTTGCTTTCATTCACATTCCCGCAGCACTCTGGGGGGCGCTCATTGAGTTCCAGGGGTGGTTTTGCCCGCTTACTCCCCTGGAGCAATATTTCAGGAAAATGACCGGCCCGGCCTATCAGGGAGGATTTGTTGAACATTACCTTGTGCCGCTGATCTATCCGGCAGGTCTCACCCGGAAGGTGCAAATCGCTCTTGGCTTGATTGTCGTGGCGGTTAATATTGTTGTTTATTGCTTTATCCTGGCACGACTTTTGAGAAAAAAGAGGGGGTAGCTATTGGAAAAATTGTCGATTCATGGTTAATGAATTGAGTATTCCTTTTTTTGTGTATATAAAGGGAACTTGCGGTCTTGAAATTTCGTCTTATACTATATGTAAGGCTGATGTTTTGGTAATAAAGCTACATTTGATGGTCTTTTTAAATTATGATTACCATCGAAATTCAGCCATTCATCAGTGCAGTGCTGTAGGAGCGGCTTTAGCCGCGAAAAGGGCTGGCAAGGAGATGGAACTGCTTGCTTGCCAACCCAGAAAATTCGCGGATAAATCCGTTCCCACCCTCATTCTTCGCCAGTTATTTGCGCAGGAGTCTGAAAATTAGTGGTAATCACATTTTAAATTGTTGAACGTGTCAAACCGTTCAGGAGGGTCGCTATGATTGACATTTTTAACGGCAAACCCCCTACCCAGAATCCACAGATGGATGACAGCTCTTTTTCAATTCAAAGGACAATTCGTGAACTTCTCCGCATAGCGAGAAATACCAAGGTGGATCGTCGCAAAATCACCTCGGACAGGCGACGGCAGAAAAATGATGATGTTGTGGTCAATCTATCCCATCGTCGTGAACGAAGGGCCACGGTTGACCGGCGGCAGAATCAGGGATTTCTTATCCCTGAAAAGCCTATTCGGGAGCGGCGTAAAAACAGGTTTGATCGGCGCCAGTCCGTTAATGATGGAGTACATGTAAAATTATCCACGAGGGAGGATAATCGTTCCGGTTTTGACCGCCGGGGAGATAAACATATCTGACCCCTTTGCAAAAGCTGATTTTCTGCCTGGAAGCCGGCTCTTTGCTTGCTGACCCCCAATTTTTTGCGCAGAAAAATATATTTCTCTTGCTTTTCCCCCCCTACATTCCTGCTAACTTTGTTTAACAATTTTCATTAGTTCCATATCATACTGAAATTTTTTTGACTGTTTTGTGGAAGAGAGCGGCCTGACCACATTCAAAAAAATAAGCGAGCTGATGTTATCAGCCCCTGTTGACAGGTGCGGCGATCCATCTTATGCAATTCCGCCGGATGTAACTGTCTCACCCTGGCATGAGGAAACATAAACAGGAGTTTCAGGAGAGAATATGAATGACAGATTGCAGGAGCTGCCGGCAAAGATAAAGCTACTTGAAAATGAAATACTTATAGAGATTCAGAAAAAGGAAAAAGAGTATTTTTACGAAATACGAGATAAAAAGGCAAAACAAGAAACCGGCCAAGGAAATACGGTGCTATCTGCGTGATGCCGCCTTATTAAATATCGTTACCGCGCCGCTGATATGGTCCTGTCTGCTGCCTGCCCTTTTTCTGGATCTGGTGGTATTTATTTACCAGTTTATCTGTTTTCCGGTTTACTCCATTCCCAAGGTCGAGTGAAGTGATTATATTATAATAGACCGTCACTATTTAAGTTATCTTAACTGGATAGAGAAAACTAACTGTTGTTATTGTGGGTATTTTACCGGGCTCATTGCCTATGTGCAGGAGATATCGGCCCGTACGGAACAATACTGGTGCCCCATCAAACATGCCCGCAGGACCAAGGCTGCTACAGCCGTTATAAAAAATTTATGGATTATGGGGATGGTCGCATTTATCGCAAAGAAATTAAAAAAGTAAGGCGGTCTTTTGAGGATATTTACTGAAATTCGTTTGCCAATCATGCTTGACATTTTCTTGAACAGTTGACCATGATAAACATATGCACAGAATGATTCAAAAGGAAGGATCGTTCTGAAAATGAAAAAATGATTATTAAGGAGGAAAAAAAGATGAAAGAAATTAATCAAATTGTGGTGCCGGTTGATTTTGCCAAACAGACGGAAAAACTTGTAGAATTTGCCGGCTACATGGCAACGAAACTCTCTGCCAAAATCAGCTTTGTCCATGTGACCGAATTTTTCCAGGGATATGACATGATGCTGGGCAGCATCTCGTTTAAAGATGTTGAAGAAAAACTAAAAGCCGCCAATGATGAGAAAATGAAAAATCTTATTGAGGATAATAGCGCCACCTGCAACGGCGGCAAGGTGTTGAGTGGAGATAAAGTCGATAGCATTCTCGATTATATCGAAAAACAAAAGGCCGATTTGGTTATTATGGGCACCCATGGGACAAAGGGCCTTGAAAAGATTTTGCTGGGCAGTGTGGCGGAAAGGGTGTTGAAGCGATCACCCTGTCCTGTTCTGACATTTAATCCGTATCGGTAAACCGGTATTTGTTATAAGAATTCATTTTTGTTGAGGTTCTGCCTATTATCTGCCGCAACATTTTTTGAATTTTTTCATACTGCCGCAATGACAAGGGTCATTGCGGCCTGTTTTTTTCGTGGGTTTAACTGTAACAGGCCGAATGTCACCGTCAACGTAAAACCATTTTCCGTTTTCTTTCACAAAACGACTTTTCTCATGCAGTGTTCTGATTGAATTTTCTGATAAAAAACTTGCCTTAAACTCAACAATTCCCCTGTCATCACCACTGCCACCTTCTTCCGTACTGATAATTTCAAGTCCACACCATTTTGGGAAGTTTGCGGGGTCAATATGGTCCGGCCTGGTGGAAAGATGCCGGCTCCCGAGCAGGTGGTTCACATTACCCACCACGTATGCGGTGTACCTTGAGCGCATGAGTGCTTCGGCAGTTACTGCATTTTCACCGGCTAGCACGGGGCGGCAACAACAGGAAAAAGGTCTACCGGAATGACAGGGACATGGTTTGTCTGTCATTTTGTCAGTCTTTTGGGGTCAGGAGGACCATTACCTCCAGATTGGCAGTACCGGGGAACATGTCCAATGGAACAATACGACGTACCTGATAACCGTTTTTTCGCCATTTGTCTAATGAGTCAGGGATCTGGTCGACCCCGCAGAAAATGTGCAGGACATTCCGCGGATGGCCGGCACTGAGAGTTTTTATAACATCCTTCTGCGGACCCTGCCGGGGCGGGTCGAGAATAATACTATCGGGTATGGATGATGAGAGGATCTGCTCGAGCGATTTTGGGCTAATTCGGTGGGATAGAAATGTAATATGCCCGCCTCGATTTTTGTTCAAGCGGCTGTTGGCAATGGCGGACTTGATGGAAGGGCCTTCAAAATCTATGGCCACCACCTTGTGGAAGTCAGGGGCAAGATAATGGCTGAACAGACCGTAGCCGCAGTAAAGATCAAGAAGAAACTCGTCCGTTGCCGGGGCCAGCATTTCACGGGCCAGATCCAGCATGACCGGAACCATGGATTCATTTACCTGGGAAAATGAGGTCGGATGGAAACGGTAACGGCAGTTTTTGTGGGAGACGGCGAGCTGGTCATGTCCGAAGAGTTTTTTTAAGTGAAGGGCGTCATCCTGCTTTCTGTTCTCAAGATAATAGTCCGAATTTGTCGGATCAAGATAGGCAAAAGCCGCAGATGCAAAATCCTGTGTTTTTTGCAGATGACCCGCCAGAATTTTAAGCTTGCGCACCAGTGGCCCGTTCATCATGTTGACGTTAAAAATGACGGCCCTTTCAGAGTAACTGCCGCGGATGATGATATAGTTAAGATGCGTGGCAACGAGGCGAAAAGACGGTTCGCTGAGTTTCTGCTGGAGGAAACGGTAGATATGTTCGTGTTCAGGCGGTTCCAGCGGTGATGGCAGAAAGCAGTCTTTTTTACCGGAGGCGGACATTTTTTCCCCTAAAAGAAGGTGGAGAGTCTGGCCGTGCAGTATGGTTTTTCGTTTCGATGTGGTGCGATAGGCGCGAGGCTTAGGTGAGGGAACCACCTGTTCCGGCTGACCGGCAAGCTTATGATGCTTCCAGAAGAGGCGGAGTCCTTTGTCTTTTACCTGAAGTTCTTCAGCATAAACAAGATGGGCTAGTGAGGCGCTCTGCATGGTGGCTTTTGGCACGGAAGCAGGCGCTGGAGTTGTGAGTGGTTTTAACAGGGAGGCAAAAGAAGTTTGTGCCTCTGATTCCGTGGAAGCAGGTCGTGCCTTGGCGGGTTCACTTTTAAGGTTTGCAGGCCTGGATTTATCGGCAAGGCGGCGTTTTTTTTCAACCTGGCTGGAATGACTTTTTGGGGGGAATTTTCTGGGAGACAATGATGCACCATTTTAAAATTGAGAAGAGAAAAGGTAAGTATACACTGACTGCCTGTGCTTTTATAGAAAAAACGAAGCACGTTGCAGGGTAACGTCAAAGTTCATTATAAATTGTGATTACCATCGAAATTCAGCCATTTATCAATGCACTGCTGTAGGAGCGGCTTTAGCCGCGAAAAGGGCTGACAAGGAGATGGAACTGCTTGCTTGCCAACCCAGAAAATTCGCGGATAAATCCGCTCCCACCCTCATTCTTCGCCGGTTACTTACTCAGGAGGCTGAAAATTAGTGGTAATCACATTACAAATTGCTGTTAACCACGAAGAACAACTTGTTGAAAACAAAAAAGAAAGTGTTTTATGTTTTTTCTTCGAGCGCTTCGTGGTCTTCGTGGTAGATAATTACCTTTTTTCAGGTTGTTAAGGATCACTTTGACATGGCCGTGAAGCACGTTGTATGAAACTGGACAAAGAATGTTTTATCGGGTATAAATTGTTGTTTTGCGGCCTTTTTGCGGGCCGTTTTTTATTGGAGCATTCAGCGTACAGCCCCCTCCCTTGCCCTCCCCCTGAGGGGAGGGTTGGGTGGGGGTGTTAGTTTGGATGCTCTCAGCTTGAACAACTAAACAAAAAGCTGAACGCTTTGTAAAATAAACAGGGATATCACATTGGGCAGTAAACTTTTAAAAGAAATAAATCGTCGTCGTACCTTCGGCATTATCAGTCATCCTGATGCGGGAAAAACCACCTTGACCGAAAAACTTCTGTTGTTCGGCGGCGCCATCCAGATGGCTGGTGCGGTAAAATCGCGTAAAACGTCAAATCATGCGGTGAGCGACTGGATGTCCATTGAGAAGGAACGCGGCATTTCCGTTTCCTCTTCGGTGATGAAATTTAATTATCGTGACTATGAAATCAATTTGCTGGACACTCCGGGGCATCAGGATTTTTCCGAAGACACCTATCGGGTGCTCACCGCCGTGGACAGTGCTCTCATGGTCATTGATAATGCCAAGGGTGTGGAAACGCAGACCGAAAAGCTGATGGAGGTTTGTCGTATGCGCAACACCCCGGTCATCACTTTTATAAATAAGCTTGACCGCGAAGGCATGGACCCTTTGGATATACTTGGAGATATTGAGGAAAAGCTGCAGATTGAGTGCGTGCCATTGTCATGGCCGATTGGCATGGGAAAGGGCTTCAAGGGTGTTTACAATATTTATCGCAGACAGCTGCAGCTCTTTACTCCGAGTCTTGATATAAGACATGCGGACAGTGTTGTTGTGAATGATTTGAATGATCCGATGCTTGATGAACTGCTTGGGACTGATGCTAAAAAGCTTCGGGAGGATATCGATCTGCTGGAAGGGGCGGCCAACCCGTTTGAGTACGAGGAATATTTAAAGGCGAGCCAGAGCCCGGTTTTTTTCGGCAGCGCCATTAATAATTTCGGTGTGAAGGAGCTGCTGGATGCCTTTGTCGAACTGGCGCCTGCACCGGGTGTCCGCTCCACAAACAATCGCCCGGTTTCTCCGGACGAGGAGGGGTTTTCAGGATTCACCTTTAAGATCCAGGCCAATATGAATCCGGCCCACCGGGACAGGATCGCCTTTTTCCGTATCTGTTCCGGTAAATTTACCCGAGGCATGAAGGTTCGTCACCATCGGCTGGGTAAAGAGGTTTCTCTGGCCAATGCCACCATATTTATGGCCCAGGACCGTACCAATGTTGAGGAGGCCTATCCCGGCGATATTATCGGCATTCATAACCACGGTACAATCAAAATCGGCGATACCTTTACGGACAAAGAAGAAATGAAATTTACCGGTATTCCCAATTTTGCCCCGGAGCATTTTCGCCGGGTGCTGCTTAAAAATCCTCTCAAGGCAAAGCAGCTTAACAAGGGACTTGTGCAGCTGGCCGAAGAGGGAGCCGTACAGGTGTTCCGTCCATTGATGGGCAGCGATTATATACTGGGCGCCGTGGGTGTGCTGCAGTTTGACGTGACCATGTCGCGACTCAAGGCGGAATACGGAGTGGATGCGGTGTATGAGGGTGTAAATTACTCCACGGCCCGCTGGGTGAGCTGTGATGACCGCAAAAAATTCGATGAATTCAAGAGCAAGAATCAGGCAAAGCTTGCCCTGGACGGCGAAGGACATCTGTCGTATCTGGCAGACAGCGAATGGCGGTTGTCACGCACCATGGAGCTGTTCCCGGACATTATTTTTCACAAAACACGGGAATACAGTTGAGATTATGCACCTTTTGCATACCTGGTTAAAAATTTATCCAGGTTATTTGCAAAAGATTGCCGGTCACTTTGGCTCAGCGCCGGCGGACCACCTGTATCTATTCCGCTGGACCGCAGAGTATCCATAAAATCTCTCATATTCAGGCGGGCTTTAATATTGTCATCAGTATACAGTTCGCCGCGAGGATTGAGAGCATACCCTCCTTTTTCAATCACGTCTGCCGCCAAAGGAATATCACTTGTGATTACAAGATCACCTGCGTCAAGCCTTTTAACTATCTCATTGTCAGCAACATCAAAACCAGATTTTACCTGAAGAAATTTAATGCAGCGCGACGACGGTATGCGCACAGGGTGATTAGCCACAAGCGTCATCTGTACTCCGGTACGCTCTGCCGCTCTAAACAAAATATCTTTGATCACCACAGGACATGCATCTGCGTCTACCCATATTTTCATTTCATGACACTTTCAGTACAAGGGATAAGAAATAAAATGATACGGTATAACCAATAATCACAAGAATAATTGAACCAGCTTTTGTGAATTCATCCGATGCTTTTAACGCGCTGGTTCCGATAACGTCTGCAATTATTTGCTATAAAAAAATACAAGTATCCCATATGTTCTCCTGGCTGAATACCGGGTAGGGCAGGGACCTTGCAGTTTCTTTCCCATCATACGGCTCAAACGCCTCAGCGGGTTCCCTGGGAGGGGTTTCCGCAATTCATATCTTCAAGATCCCGCAACTTTTAATGAGGAAAATGGCTCTTATTCTTTAAAATGCTGGTTTCAATCTTTTTCACCATATACTGTTCCAGCAATTGCAATACCGGCAAAGAGGATGACGATGTCTTTTATCAAGTATTGACCTTCCGGGCTAGGGACGAAAGGCATATGAACAAAACATACATCAGGGTGTATAAAAAAAGCCAGTATAGTGCCTGGAATTCGAATAAACTGTAGTATTATTGAAAACTTGACTAAAGGTCTACAGATGAGGCAGATGCCGATGGCGACTTCCCACCACCCTAAAAGAGGAAGGATAAGTTCTGGAGGGAAAAAATATATTGTATGAGCAAGGAGAGAAGTGGTTGTCTTTTCTCCAAATGGCTTGAGAAGGCCAAACCAAACAAAAATGACACCTAATGAAAGGCGATGCACTTTATGGCCGTGTCTATTAAAAGTACCAAATATTTTCTGATGAATTTCGTGCATTTGACACCATATTTATGGGGAATAGCCTTTTATTTCTGTGTATTGTATTGAGCAGACCATTTTTATGTCACATTTTGAGCAATCCATTCAATAATAAGCGATTATTTTGTCAGTTCCTTTTTTTTTGATAATGTTGTTTTTCTTTGTTCTGTGTAGTGCCACCATTTATGGGGTGGTGCACCTTCCATAAATTCTACTGCTGAGATAAATACGTCAGCAAGACAAGGATCAATTTTTTTGCCTGCTATCTTGCATAATTCTCTATACATTGAATAAGGATTCTGACCAATTAACTCAAAAGGCTTTTTGATACCTAACAAATTTAGACACCGAATTGTTGCAGGGCCAACGTTAGGAACTTTTTTGAAATCATTTATATCGGTTCTGTTTTTCATTTGATCACCACAGGGCATGCATCTGCGTCTACCCATATTTTCATTTCATGGCACTTCTGTTGAGTTCATCGATTTGTTGAAAACGACAGGTCTCCGATTATCTTCTCTCAGTGCATTTCTTGAAGCTCTATCCACAAGTGTAAAAAGCCTATCAATGTCATCTTTTTGATTCGATACTTTATGTCCACGCACTTTAACCAATTCACAATCCAACTGATCGGTCATTCTATAAAACTCCTGATACAGTTCATAATTGTTGAGGCGTTTATTTTTCTTTGAACGATAATCATTTTGCTCAAACCGATCACGTCTTCCCAGTAATCCCATTATGTTTTGAGAATCCGTGTACACAATCACCTTTCTTCCTAATGCGTGAATATCGCTTAGCGCCCATAATAAAGTTTGCAATTCCAGTTTTGTTGAAGAAGTATGTTCAAATCGCCTCACTTTTACGTGCGTACTCAACGAATCCAACGAAAGTCTACGATCAGACACAGCGAGGTAAGCCCCATATCCATGTGCCTGAGTATTCACACTTCCATCCGTAAACAGCATCAGTTCATCCATAAAAATAGTACTTTAATTCATAAAACGTTAAATTTGATTTACAGGTTAGGGCGATATTTAAGCTGCATACCTTGTAAGAAATTACGGAAAATCTGATTCTTGCAATCACGGTAGTGTTTATGACCTGGCTTACGAAAAAATGCACTTAATTCGTGTTTACTCATACGCAAATCAGCCAGGTTCATAATCTCCAATACATCTTCGGCTTTCAGGTTTAATGCAATTTTTAATTTCATGAAAATGATATTATTAGTTAAACGCTTCTCCGGCTCGGGTTGTGGCCCTTCTTTTTTTCCTCGTTTATCGTTAATCAAACCATTTAGGAAAATCGCCAGCTGAGTGTCGCTGCATTCCTGATACGCCGGATCATCATCTTTTTTTAACCAATCGCTGATCTGCGCCCGCGTTACCTGATGATCAGCTAAGCCAAATATAGCAATCATTTTTGAATCGTCAAAGTCGAATATATAGCGGATACGGCGTAAAATATCGTTATTCAACATAATTATGTCCTATCTCCCGTCTCTTGCCATATTCAGGGTAAGTAAATTTCCAATGCATGCAGATATGATTTTTCAAAACTAATCAACCTCCAGTACGTTTAACTTTGTAGCCAAGACTGCTTAATTCTTTTTCCAGCACATCCCTGTGGTCACCCTGAATCTCAATGACTCCATTCTTTAAACTGCCACCACTCCCACACTTTTGTTTAAGGGATTTCGCAAGTTTTTTCAGTCCATCATTATCCAGAGGTACGCCGGTTATCAAGGTTACGCCTTTTCCTTTTCGCCCCTTTGTTTCCCTCATTAACCTGACAATACCATCGCTTTCAGGGATTGATTGTTTTTTCCGGCAAATACATTTCACTGCAGGTTTATTACAACCGGGACACATTTTACCAAACTCGGTAGAATAAACTAAGCCGGCACCTTTATTGTGAGCTTTCATATGTGATGAATCCGTAAAAAGGACATTCTGTAGCCATTCTGAAGTTACATTCTGTTCAAATCTGAGGATAGAATACTATTTTATATTTTTACGTGTGAATTTTTTTTCATGAATATTGATGCTGAACATCCGGCATCACATGCCCGCCGTGGAGTCTGCTTCCAGCAGGTGAATAACCAATGCAATATAACAAAACTTACATTTCAAGACCCGAATTTTTCATCTTATCATGAAGGTCCCTTTTTTGTTGTTTGTTTCGGGAACATTTTATGCTTATATATTTTCACATATGAAGAGTGGAACGTATTCCGTTAACATTTTCCGTCCGGGACTCCAAAGCTGTTTCCCTGTCACCGCCGTAAGCAGGCGCGAATTTATGCCGCGCCGCCTCGGCATTTGAGGAGGTATCATGAAGGCAGCCACTATCATCCATCTGGTTCTCGGTCTGTTCGTTATTTCTTTCCTTGTTTCATGCCTTGCTTTTTCACCGCAGCAGGCTCAGGCCCAAGACAGCGGCTATCTGGAGTCATCCGAAAAATACAGCAGGGAGGAGCTCACCCAGATGCTTGCGCCCATCGCCCTCTATCCTGATGCGCTCCTGTCCCAGGTTCTGATGGCGTCGACTTATCCCATTGAAGTGATCGAGGCTGACCGTTGGGTCAGGAGGAATCCGGAATTGAAGGACGAGGCCCTTGGTGCGGCGCTTTTGGATAAGGACTGGGAGCCCAGCGTTAAGGCGATTTGTCACTTTCCGTCAATCCTGGCCCTGATGAGTGAGCGGGTCTCCGAGACCACCAATCTCGGCAACGCCTTTCTTGCCCAGGAGGACGAGGTTATGGACATGGTTCAGGAACTGCGGGCTAAGGCTTATGCTCAGGACAACCTCAGCACTACATCCCAACAGAAGGTCATTGTCGAAAAAGAGACGATCATCATCGAACCGGCAGACCCCGGGGTCATCTACGTGCCGTACTATGATCCCTTCTATATCTATGGCCCGTGGTGGTATCCCGCCTACCGGCCTTATTATTGGGGCCCCCCGGGAATGAGCATCGGGGTCGGCATCTCATACTGGCCCGTCTTTTACTTCGGGTTCGACTTCGGCACCTGGAGTTATTTCGATTGGAATCAACGCTATATTTATATCGATGTGCACAAGCGGCCAAGATATGTCAGGCACGATCGGTGGAAAACAAATTCCGGTCGTTGGCATCACGCCCCTATACACCGGCGGGGTGTTGCCTTCCGTGATAAACACACCGCCCGGAAATACGGCCAGTACCCCGACCACCGCTTCAGGGAGTTTAGGTCCGACACCCGCGGTTTCCCTGAACGGAGAGTTCGGGACCTGGATGGGGACCGGCGCGTCGATGACCGGAACAGAATTGACCGGGATAAGCGTGGGGATGATCGCATAAAGATTGATCGTGATCGTCAGGAACGGCAACGGATCGACCGTGACAAGCAGGAGCGTAAACGTGCAGCCGATCGCGACAAACAGATACGTGAACGGGCTGACCGTGACAAGCAGGAACGGCAACGGATCGACCGTGACAAGCAGGAGCGTAAACGTGCAGCCGATCGTGACAAACAGATACGTGAACGGACTGACCGTGACCAGCAGAAACGGCAAAGGATCGAACGTGACAAGCAGGAGCGTAAACGTGCAGCCGATCGTGACAAACAGATACGTGAACGGACTGACCAGGCCCAGCAGGAACGTGAACGTGTCGATCGCAACAGACAGATGCGTGAACGGCAGGAGCGAGTAGGGATCGACCGAGATAAGCAGAAACGTGTTGAACGTGAACCGCAGATGCGGCAACGGCCACAACAGGAAAAGCAGGTATCGAAACCGGTTGACAGCAGCAAAGCCGTTCAAAGAGAGAGGGCGCCTGACCAAAGCCGCGACAATGTTTTCAACAGGTTCGACAACGGCGGGAGGGAACACCAATCAAGCGAGCGCGGCCGGGTCAGCCGGCAAGGCCGGGGCGATGATTCCCGCAGCAGGGGCGGCCGTTCGGACAGTGACGACAGGGGCCGCAACAGGCAGTGAGCCGGAGAACCCAGCTATGATTCTATTCATACAGAGAGGGACGCAGATGATTGTACGGAAAGCATATAAATACAAGATGTTGAGGTTGTTCCCCGGCGCAATGGCAATGTTCATCGCGATGGCCGTCCTGGCCGCCTCCACCGTTATGGCCGATGGGCTGGCAGGGCAGAAGAGTTTTGCCTCCGCGCAACTGGCGGTGGCCGCCCTGGTCGCTGCTGTGCAGGACAACAACGATGCCGAGTTGCTCGCCATTTTAGGCCCCGGTTCGGAGGACCTTATCTCTTCCGGTGACAAGGTGGCGGACCAAAACGGCAGAGCACGTTTTCTGAAGGGCTATGAGGAGAAGAACAGCCTCGAGCAGGAGGGTGAAGGACGCATGGTGCTCCTCGTCGGCGGCAAGGATTATCCTTTCCCTATCCCCATCGTTGGGCAGGGTGAAGCCTGGCTCTTCGACACCCAGGCGGGCATGGAGGAAATACTCAACCGGCGGATCGGCAGAAACGAGCTGCATACCATCGAGGTGATGCACGCCTATACCGACGCTCAGCGAGAGTATGCCTGTATGAAACGCAACGGCGCCAGCCCGGAGTTCGCTCAGAAGTTTGCCAGCAGCGAGGGCAAGAAGGACGGACTCTATTGGGAAGCAGAGGATGGGGAGGAGGAAAATCCTTTCGGCCCACTGATCGCAAGGGCCACCAAGGAGGGATATACGGGCGGCCTGGATGAGGACCCCCCCGAACCCTTTCACGGCTATTATTTCAAAATCCTCAAGGCGCAAGGTGAGCACGCCAACGGCGGGGCCTTTGACTATGTGGCCGATGGCAAAATGGTCCTCGGCTTCGCCTTGGTCGCCTATCCCGCCAAGTACGGAGCCTCGGGCATCATGACCTTCATCGTCAACCAGGAAGGCGTGATCTATGAAAAAGACATGGGCGAGGACACGGCCACGGCGGCGATAGCAATGACCATTTTTGACCCCGACGGCACCTGGCGCAAATACGAAGAACCCGCCGAGCAATAATGTGAGTGGGTGTTAGGAGTGGTTGGTAAAGATTGAGTATGTCTTCACTTTTCAGGACATGATTTTCAAGGTAAAGATGTTTTCAAATGTCCTGGGCAGCTATTTTATTAGGAAGACATATTG
>DAOUUW010000244.1 GCA_030667965.1 Deltaproteobacteria bacterium | reverse complement strand
CTTCTTATGGAGCAGAATTATCAGACATAGAGGCTTTAGGAAAAATGCTTTATGAAAGCACGGAGCTTTCGTTGGACAAGACACAATCTTGTTTCACCTGTCATGATTCGACAGCCGGTTTTGCTGATCCAACGAACAACGTAGACCCTGTAAACTACATGGTTTCCCTGGGGGATGATTTGATCTCGTTAGGAGGCAGGAACGCACCCACTTCCGCCTATTGCGGATTCAGTCCTATACTCCACCAGAAAGTAAATGGCGAGTGGGTCGGCGGAATGTTCTGGGATGGCCGTGCCACTGGAGATACCCTCGGTGATCCCCTGGCTGAACAGGCCCAGGGTCCTCCATTGAATCCGGTGGAAATGAATATGGCGGATGCAGATACAGTAATTGCTCGGATTAGTCAGGACACGAAAATAGCCGAACTTTTCGAAGGAGTTTTTGGTATAGATGCTTTTGCCAATGCGGCAGAAGCCTATGATAATCTTGCCAGGGCTATTGCCGCTTATGAGCGCTCTTCAGAGGTAACGCGGTTTACATCCGATTATGACATGGGAGTAAGCATGACCGCGCAGGAGATGCTTGGTAAGAAGTTGTTCAAGCAAAATTGCACCACGTGCCACGCTATGGGTAAGCGGGGAAGTGGGCATGCTCTTTTCACCAACTACGGCTATGTAAATGCCGGCGTACCAATAAATACAGTTTTGGAAGATGATATTGATTGCGCGTATGAGTATCCAGATCTTGGACTAGGTCCTGTTGTTGATGATCCTAGCCAGAATGGTAAATTCAAGGTACCAACCCTGAGAAATATTGCCATGACAGCTCCGTATTCCCATAACGGGTATTTCGCTACATTGGGTGATATGGTTTCCTTTATGAATGACAACAGTGGTTATGAACCAGAGGTTGGCGACAATCTGAGCACAGCTATGGGCAACTTGGGTCTGAGTGCCGAGCAGGTTGATGACATCGTGGCCTTTCTTGGGACATTAACTGATAAATAAACGATGAGTCGCATCAGTACACGGTTGCATCCGACATTTTTTTGTCATAAAAAATGTGATTACCACTCATCCTCAGCCTCACAGGTAAGTAGCTGTCGAAGAACGGGTGTGGGAGCGGATTTATCCGCGAATTTTCCGGGTTGGCAAAGAATCATCTTCCAGCTCTTTGCCAGCTCTTTTCGCGGCCAAAGCCGCTCTTACAGTGTGCCTTGATTAAAGGCTGAAGTTTGTTGGTAATCACATAAAAAAACCGGGCTCCCGCTTGTTTGGGCCCGGTTTTTTTATTTCAATGGTGGATTAAAATAGCCGAATTTGAGTTCAGGAAAACGTTTCTTTAATCTCTCAAGCCACTTACGCATACCCATGGGTTTTTCCCTGGCCGGATGCTGCACCACCTCGAAATACCAGTCCGGGTCCATATTTAAATTGCGCAATTGTATGAGATCAGGCCGGTAGAGATCGACCAGGTCGCATAAGGCGGCAAATTCGTCCTTATCATCAGTGAAACCCGGCAGGATGAAGTAATTCAGTGAGACAAAGCGGCCCGCCTTTTTCATCACCAGGATTGATTCAAGCACATTTTTAAAAGTATACCCATTTGGCCGGCAATAGAGGGTATGACAGCCTTTTCGGGCGCTGTTTATGCTGACTCGAATGGAGTCAAGCCCGGCTTCGGCAAGACGTTGCACTGCATCCGGCAGGCTCGCATTGCTGTTCAGGTTAATTGTTCCCCTGTCCGTCTGTTTTCGTGTCAGGCGGATGGCCTTTTCAATGGTGTCCGCCTGCAGCAGGGGTTCGCCCTCGCAGCCCTGGCCGAAACTGACTATCGGTCGCGGAGCGTTTTGAAGATGGGCCACGGCGATTTCGGCAATTTCAGAGGGCGTTGGCACAAATTGAATCCTGTCCTGGGTGGAGGGGCAGCAGCCGGCGGGCTGCAGGGAAATGCAGCCAACGCATCTGGCGTTACAGGCGGGTGAAGTCGGCAGGGGTGCTTCATAGCGGTCGAGAAAATAATTTTTTGCCGCAGGGCAGCCATAGGTCAGTGAGCATTTTCCCAGGTGCTGGATCAGCCTGTTCTTTGGAAATTCTTTGAGTTTTTTCGTTGTTTTTTTACGTATCAGATCGATGTTGAAGCCGGCAAAGTCCTGACGTGTGTCCTCGTCGCTGCGGAATCCGCATACCCAGAAACGATCATCGAGCCAGCCAACGGCGGCATAGGCAAACAGAGGAAGAGGAGCAGCATCACCATGTTTTTTTTCAAAGGCGGCGGTCAGGGTTGCCGTGTGGGCCGGGGCCATGAAGGCCGCCAGGGCCTGGATTCCTTCATGGGAGGCATATGGATTTTCATTGAGGAGAACGGGATCAGGGGAATCTTTTTCAACACCGATGGGCAACCTGCCGGGCAGGACAAAGAGGTCACTGCCTTCAGGAAGGGGAATCAGATCCGTCAGTTCGGGACGGAAAAACCAGGAAGCGCTGCGTCCGGCCATATCCAGTTCCGGAAAATCCTGAATTTCACCCTTGTTGTTGGCAAACACCAGGCAAGGCATGCGATGGGGATGCGGCACATTCATGGCTGGAAGGTTTATTTGTCTTTAGGGCGTATCTTGTCCAGTATGGAATCGATAGTATTGTAAATAGTTAAGTCATCGCCAAAGACATCTTCAATTTTTGAATGGTTTATCAAGTCTTCGGTGACGTATTGCGTTAGATACAGGCTGATGAAGTTCGGATTGACAGTCAGCTGTCTGATCGGGGCAATTTTGAAATTAAGATCAAATTCATCCATTTCCTGCAGATTTTGCAGCAGGTTGGTAAAGACTTCCCTGATGGCGCTGTCCGAGGTTGTTTCAATGATATGCTGGTCCAGCAGGCGCTGAACGAGCTTTATGGATAGATCTTCTGCATATTTATAGGCTGCGGAAAGCATAAATTTGCGTTCTTTTTCTCGTTTACGATCAATTGCCCTGACCGCTTTGTCCCCTGCGCCATGGGGGTTATGTGCGTGATGTCCCATTTTTTTCCTCCGGTTAGATATATTGTGACAAGTTATTTACCCTGTGGGATCTGAAAGGGCTATAATTTTCTTTTTGAAAGTGATGAAAAACTAGGGTATAGGAATTGTTTTTTTCCGCATATTTTATTTGTAACTCAATCATTGATGGTCTCGTAAAAAGTATTTTTCCTTAACTTGTTGATTTTACAATATAAACCCAAGATCCACTGTTGCCTCAAATCTTATAATATGTTACAATAAGTTTGTAAAATCAATAAGATAAGAGGCGAAGCCGTGTTCTAT
>DAOUUW010000059.1 GCA_030667965.1 Deltaproteobacteria bacterium | reverse complement strand
CGTTCACTGCCGGCGAGCTGGGAGGGATCGACAGGCCGCTCAATGATTTTCTCAGTGACCCGCTGGTCATGACCATGGATCAGGCCGAAGCGCACGCCGCGACCTGGGAGGGACTGGAGGCCTTGAGCGGCTTTCCCGAACCGTTTCTCAGCGGCCGCGCCGCCGGCTATCGACGCTGGTCCGCCAATTACAGCCAGCGGTTGATTCGCGAGGACATCAGGGAGTTGACTGAAATCCGCTCGGTGACTGACATGGAGACCCTCTATCATCTCCTGCCGTCCAAGGTGGGAAGCCCCATTTCCGTGCCGTCGCTGGCCAACGACCTCCGGGTGACCTACAATACGGTGCAAAACTGGCTGGCGATATTCGAACGGTTCTTCCTGACCTTCAGTCTGCCGACCTGGACCAGACAGATCAGCAGGGCGATCCAGAAAGAGCGGAAGGTCTACCTCTTTGACGCCCCACGCATCAAAGACCCGGCCGCCCGCTTTGAAAATATGGTGGCCATCGAGCTCCGGCGAGCCATTTCCTGCTGGAACGCCATGGGGGCTGGAGAATTCACCCTGCATTTTATCCGCAACAAGGAGCGGCAGGAGGTGGATTTCCTCATTGCCAATGAGCGGGAACCCTTCCTGCTCGTCGAATGCAAACTCGCCGACGAGCAGCCCGCCAAGTCTCTGCTCGCCATGCAGCGAGCGCTTCAGGCGCCGGCCGTCCAGTTGGTGCGCACTGCCGCCCCTGGTTTCCGCACCTATCGCAATGGCGATCACCCTGTCCTTGTCGCTCCGGCCAGCCAGTGGTGCGCCGGGCTGCCGAAATAAACCCATAGCTCCGGAAGCTGCCGTTCGTAGGAGACATCGATGGGACTGGCGAGGATTGTTTCATCGTCCTTTTTTTGGTAACTGTCCCCATGAACCATCCGCCATCAGCCAATAACCATATCTCATCTGGGAGGAGAAAACTGCATCACCGGTTCGTGTCATCTTCTACCTGAACTAAAATACCCCAACAAACCCAGAGGCCGCTTGTCTCATCAATTAAAACCCTGTATGTTGTATTATACATGCAACGCGTGGAGCTGTTCAATGAAAACAGCAAGTATACCATTTTTGCGGGAGATGCCCTGAAAAATCTACGACCTGACCCCGGAAATCGTTCACCAGGAGAACCAAAATTCCCGGCAGCCCTGGATTGTAACCGTTCAATGCGCGAAAGAGACCTTTTGAACAGGCCCTAAATACGCAGAGTAAGACACCAGGCAAACCTGTTCCCTCGGTTGGTTTACGAATTGGTAACATAACAAAATCTGTCGAGGTCAGGAGTTATGTAATTTAAGGCAGGATGGAGACGATCAACCATGAAAAAGAAAAGAATTGAATATGATTCGCCCGTTGATGCGCTTGTAGCAATTTCAAAGAGGTTAAATACATTTGAAAATCGTTATCACATGGAGTCGGAAGATTTTTCTGAAAAATATTCCAAAGGGCAACTGGAAGACTCAGCAGACATGATCGAATGGGCTAACGATTATGAACATTTTATTTCAATCAGGCGTGATATAGAGGGGCAGCTGCGCAATGTCGCTTGATAAAGCTTTAGAGGATTATCTCAGCAGTGCGGAAAGCACCCTTAAAGAGATACTGAGAGATTTCTATGTTGAACGATATAAGGAGAGGCTTCGGCCCCGCAGAGAGGTGGCGATCTCTTTGGAGAGCCGAAGTTTGCTTTTTTGTCTAAGTTTTTTTCCCCGTTGTGATAGAATATAGATGTTTTCGGCACTCTCTTGCCGAGTGTTGGTCTGCTGCTATGGTTTTCCAGACTGCTCGTGCTTCGAAGGTACTTCCACTGAGTGTCCGGAAAACACGTAGCGTTGCGGATATTTATTGTTAGTCGGAGATGATTATGAAAATTCTGGAACAGGCAAAAAAAACCATGGAGTCACTTCCTCCGTCTGAGCTTATGGCTGTTTACGATATGATGTTGATCATGCGGAAAAGGCGTGTGGACAAATCGGATGCTCGGAGGAGTGTAGATGCGTATAAAAAGGTAAGGGCGGTGTTGCGTGGGTGTTCCGGTAGTTTGAGTGAAGACATTATCCGGAGCAGGGAAGATCGTATATGAATCTGTTTTTTGATTCTTCCGCTCTGGTTAAACTTTTTCATGAGGAAGACGGAACTGCGCAGGTGACTGAATGGGTTGAAGATCCTGCAAATGTTATTTGGATTCTTGATCTTGCAAGGCTTGAATTTGCCAGTGCGCTGCACCGGAGATTTCGGAATCACGAGATTGAAGAACAGGGGCTGAGTGCGGCGTTGATGGCCTTTTCTGAGCAGGTTACCTCTTTCAATGTTGAGCCTATGAGGCAATCGGTAGTTGATGAGGCAGAAGAATTACTCAACCAACATGGTAAGGTTATGGGGCTGAGGACTCTTGATGCGCTTCATCTTGGGGCATTTCTTTTAATATCGGAAGAGGACTGGTGGTTTGTTGCTGCTGATCAGGATTTATGTAAAATTGCTATTGCCTGCGGTTGTAAGGTAATGAATCCTGTTGAGATGGGGTGATGGGTGATGGCTCATGGGTGATGGCGTTTATTGGGTATGTTCACTTGGAAGATTACGTTATCCGGGCGAGCAAAACAAGTTTTTTTGCTTGAGGTGAGTGGAATCCCGCAGGTTAGTAGCAATAAATTCGTCAACCGAGATTCCAACCTGATATGGCTTCCCCTTTGTCTAACCACATTATAACCTAACCCTGTTAGTAACGAAATCATCTTAGCCCCAGAAATACTCGGCTGGTGCTTAGACATGTACCTCTCCCAAATCCATCATTGTAAATATCGATGGATGGGGGCTAAATTCAGCAAATGAATCGGGATCATCTTCAAAATGCAACTGAATAGCCTCCTTAATGTTCACTGTCAGCTCGTCTAAAGTCTGCCCTTGTGTGAAAATATCCGCATCCAGACAACGGCCGCAGTAAAATTCACCATCATGATAAATTTCAACTTTAATTACATGCTTCATTTTATTGCCCCATTCTATTTAATAAAAAGATTTTGTTTTTTGCTTTCTTCACATTCTACATTCTATGACTAACCCCGTTCGGAAGAAGGGATAAGTGCCTCAATGCCATTAACTTAAGCTATCAATTTATTTTTCCCCTCACCTAAATCCTCCCGGAGTCTCCCTCCGGTCGCTTACCTCCCAAAGGGGCGAGGACTTTCAAGGATGGCTTAAGTTAATGACATTGGTTTCGGAATTGCTGAAATTGTATTCCCAAAAGCATTCTCGATTTATTTCTTCGCAGTATCGGGATATTTTTTCGGTTTTATTTTCTTGCATGGGAGTAGCAGCGTTTCAAATTATGAATTCTATATTCTTGAGATCAGGAGGTTTTTATTTTTTCTTTTACGATATACGGTAGTTGAAAATTGCCTACAACGATTCCGGGGACAGTGATATCTTCATCGAGATTCTCCCAGCGCAAGGCGAAGCCGTTTAAGCGCAATGTAACTTCTTGTAATTGATTTTCCGTAGCTTGTGAAAGCAATTTAAACCTGTCTGCGGGAAAGCCGATAATCCTGCCGTCTGTCAGTTCAATGAAAACGGTTCTTTTTTCAACCCATACACGGATGGCGGCTGGTTCTCCAATGTCTTCTTTAACTGCCATGAATTTCATGGTACTTTTCCTTGAGAAAATTGAGATTTTCAAACACTAATTTTTCAATCTTGCGAATGATTATTGGAGACAGACCTCTATTGCCGGCCAACCGCACCGGGGCGAGCCAGAATTTACATTCTCCGTCAGCAGTTGTGATATGAATGTGAGGCGGTTCCCTGCCCTCATCTGAATAAAAATGAAATCTGTAAGACTCAATTCGTAAGACCGTTGGCATAATATTTTTAAATTATACAATAAAATCAAACTTGTCAAGCTGATGGCTCATGGCTCATGGCTGATGGGTGATGGCTCATGGGTGATGGCTGATGGGTGATGGGTGATGGCTCATTGGTGATGGCGTTTATTGGGTATGTTCACTTGGAAGATTACGTTATCCGGGCGAGCAAAACAAGTTTTTTTGCTTGAGGTGAGTGGAATCCCGCAGGTTAGTAGCAATAATTTCGGCGATATCATCCTTGTCCCGTTTCCCTTTACTGATCATACAACCAGCAAGAAACGGCCAGCTGTGGTTGTCAGTTCCGCAATGCATTTTAGCTGTCTCGATAAACTCATAAACCTTGTCTGGGGGCCTGGATATTATAAAAAGTTCGCAAAGGACTTTTTAAGTTCTTCAAAATCTTCGAGATTGTTTTGCAACACATCGTAAACTGCCCGGCGATCGATATCGAGATAATCATGAACAAGAATGTTTCTGAAACCGATCATGCGAATCCATTTCTCTTCCATTTGTTGAGAGATGTGTCCATTCTTTTGTAAAATTGAGGGGATGTCTCGGTGCCAGCTAACCTCACCAAGCTCCAGGTCGGAAATAATATGGTTGCCTATGTCTGCTATTGTTTCCAGGGACAATTGCAGAAAACGCTCTACACTCCCATAGTGCTCCGGGTCACTGATAAACTCATCAAAAGAGTAGCGTCGAAGTTTGTTTAGTATTGTCAGGTATTCATCAAGTTTTCTGAGGCGTTTGCTGATTACTTCTTGTCTTACCATTTAGTATTTTCCTCTTGTAAGCCTGTCGTTGTGTTTTAAGATAGGGGAGGAAATCAAGGTACTGACGCACGATCAGGGAGTATGTTGCCCCTCGGTCAAAGTCGGCAGCTTGATAGATGAGCCTGTTTTGACGGATAACTTCATATTTCAGAACAATATCATCGGTATCCAGAAAAACCAGGTCTACATTGCTGAAACCTGCTTTTGCTAATTCATACAGAATATCCATTCGTTGTTGGTGGATTTCAGCTGATCGAGGGATGATTCCTAAGTCGAGGTCGCTATCGTTTCTTGCTTTGCCGGTTGCCACTGACCCGAAAATGTAAGCAGCCTGAATTACAGGAAATTTTTTCAGTATTTTTGGAAGGTTAGTGAGTGGTGGGTTCATAGTATTACATTACAGCAAGTTTGTTTAAGATGAAATGAGAATTTTGTAAGTGAACTAAAGTTCAGTGGTGGTTTTTTTAAACAAATCCTGCTGGAAGCTGGATAATTCTTTCTGCAATCAATTCAACACTGTCGCTGTTGTTGATGACAATTCCCAGGGGGAGATCATTTTTATAGACAAAGTCTTTTAATGTTTGTATCCGGCTGCGTTTTGTCATGCCACCAAATTTTATTTCTATAGGTAGTGTGCCAAAAGCACCATCAAGGATGAGGTCAATTTCCGCTCCATTTCGAGTTCGGAAATAGTTGTATTGCCAGTTTGCTGTATCAGTGGCCTGGATTCCTTTTATGATTTCCTCTATAATAAAAGATTCAAAATCGGTTCCAACATTTGGATAGTGGACAAGTTGATCTCTTTTATTAATTCCCTGGAGGAAATGGGTCAATCCGCAGTCCCTGAAATTGCCTTTTGGCATTTTGACGATAGATTTGCTGATACTTTTTTCGTAACTCGGGATATTCCTCCAAATATATGTTCCTTCGGCAATTTCTAAATAATCACGAATAGATTTTTCAGAAATATCAAGCGATCTTCCCACCTGTGATCGATTTATTATTGTGCCGCTCAGGGCCGATAGCATTGCAATAAAACGTTGGTACTTCACCATATTAAGCCTGGGGAAAAGGGAGCGTATGTCCCTTTGGACATACGTATACATATAATTTTCCATCCAGGCTGAAAAATAGCGATCATTTTCTGCCAAAACAGGCTCAGGGTAGCCTCCCTTTAAGAAGACGTCCATGAGCTGGTCATGGCTGATTCTGTTGTTGAGGTTTTTTAAAAAATCTACTGTTGATGGTTGTATTTTTTCGGAAAAAATTTTGTAAAAATCAGGCAGATTCAAAGAATATATTTCATTTGCTTTCAACGTCCCCAGTTCAATAAGGCCCACACGACCAGCAAGGCTTTCTGATACATTTTTTACTAATTCAAGGGAGCTGGAGCCGGTTATCAGGATGCGGTTCTTGAATTGACGATCTCTGTCAATCGCACCTCGTAATTCTTGAAAAAGTTGTGGGTAAATCTGGGCCTCATCAATAATAATGGAATGTGGGTGTTCTTTGATGAAAAATTCAAAATCACTGGTAATGAATTCAAAGTCTTTATGACGTT
This sequence comes from Deltaproteobacteria bacterium, assembly GCA_030667965.1. GTDB lineage: Bacteria > Desulfobacterota > Desulfobulbia > Desulfobulbales > SURF-16 > JAHLLM01. The sequence continues at coordinate 9,487 of DAOUUW010000059.1, read as the reverse complement.
CAAGATCAAAATACCGCCATTTGGGTCTCATTTTTTTTGCAAGGGTGGTTTTTCCGCACTGGCGAGTGCCGAGTATTATGACCACAGGAAAAAATTGAAGTAATTCATTTGCCTTTTTTTCAATATTACGATTTGCTTCAGTCATATTCGTATATAGCAAACGAAATTTACTTATGTCAAGTTTTTTTGATGATTTGTGAGGTGAGGGGAAGAAGTGTCTAAAGAAATAAAAGGGGTCATAGTAAAATTAAATAACGGTCCCTAAATGTTTAATTTTTCAATTAAACGCTCTGGGGAACTGACAACAATCCCTTTTTTTATCTCGTAGGGCTCATCGACAGGGGCAACCACCCAGGTCGTTTCCGGTTGTATAATATCGGCCAATTCATAAAAACCCCGAGAGAGTTTTGGGGCCTTTGAAAACTTGCATTCAAAAAGATGGCGACGTCCTCCTCGTTCAAGAAGCAAATCTATCTCAGCTCCATTGGAGGTTCGCAGGAAAGAGGGTTTCCAGCGACTATTTTCGGCAATAATATTTTCGATTACAAATCCTTCCCAAGAGGCCCCGACAACAGGATTAGCCAAGAGATGATCAAAATTTTCTATATCGAGCAGCGCGTGCAGAATACCGCTGTCGCGAAGATAAATTTTCGGTGATTTAATCAGTCTTTTTTTCAGATTTGCTGAAGTTGGCGGTAACAGACGTAACATATACGTTTGCTCCAGTATGGAGAGATATTTTTTGAGAGAAGGAATGGATATATCGGCTGCTTCTGCTAATTTATTATAGTTTGCTGTTTGGCCGTGATAATGAGCCAGAAGCAGCCATAAACGCTCTATAACCGGAACAGGAATATTGAATCCCAGGTTGGGAATGTCACGCTCCATGAAGGTTCTTATAAAATCAAGGCGCCAGTCAAAGCTGTCTTGATCATTTTCGGCAAGAAGGCTTTCAGGAAAACCTCCTCGCAGCCAGTGGTCGGACCACGAGGTGACAACTCCAGTAACTTCCTGCAGTAAAAACGGGGTGAGGTCAATATAAGAAACACGACCGGCCAAAGACTCTGTTGATTGTTTGATAAGATCACGTGAAGCCGAGCCTAATATCAAAAACCTTCCAGGCCTTCGATCTCGGTCAATTTCTGAGCGGAGCACCTGAAAAAATTCCGGCAAAAGCTGAATCTCATCAAGGCAAATTGTTTTATTGCGGTGATGGTCAAAAAAAATTTCCGGCTCGGAAAGCTTATTGCGATCAACCCTGTCCTGCAGGTCAAGATAAACAGCAGGAATGCCTTTGAGTAATGTTTTGGCCATTGTTGACTTGCCGCATTGCCGGGGGCCAAGAATGGCCACGGCTGGCGAGCGACCCAATGCCCTGTGTATTTTGTTTTCAGCAGTTCTTGGGATGTATCCATGCATATCGAAAGCGCCTCTTCTTGAATTGCATGGATGCTAGCAGGGTTGTGTAATGATTGTCAAGTATAAAAAACAAAAAATGGAAATTCCTATGCTTTCAAGTATCGCGTCCCAAAAGTTTTGAATGGTTTTCCGGCAATGTATTTTCCACAAAACAGCCGCTTCCCGTTTAAAATCATCTCTTTGGCAAAAAAAACGGTATTTTCGGTAGAGCGAGTTTGTTATTCCCTGTATGCGGGGGAAAATGACCTTCTCTGGGCAGTTAGTATTGCTGATTCGAGTTTTTTGTAATAATTTCCCTGCGGAAAGGGTATTTCGTTTGATTTTCTTTGCATGGCGAGGTATTTGTGGTAAAATTTATGGGAAATTATCGCCATAGGGGGAAATTAATGCGAAGTGGAAATTGGCTGGCCGATATAATTTTATTTCATCGCAAGCGGAGCGGTCTGACCCAGCAGGAGTTGGCCGAGTTGGCCGGGGTTGGTAAGAATATGGTGTATGAGCTTGAGAGCGGCAAGCAGAGCGTGCGGCTGGAAAACCTGTTCAAGGTCTTGCAAGTGCTGAACATCGAGCTTGATTTCCAGAGCCCTCTGCGGGAGGCTTTCCTTGAGGATGTCTGATGCGGATCGCCAGGGTCTTTTTTGATAATTATTTTGCCGGCATCCTCACTGAGTCTGAAGACGGGAAGGTATATTGTTTTCAATACGAGCCGGATTACAGTGGACCGCCTGTCTCGCTGACCATGCTTGTTCGTGAAGAAGTCTATCGTTATGATGAATTCCCCCCTTTCTTTGATGGGTTACTTCCTGAAGGCTTTCAGCTTGAGGCCCTTTTGCGGCAAAAGAAGCTTGATCGTAATGATAAATTCGGTCAGCTTTTGATCATTGGAGCGGATACGGTGGGCGCCGTTACCGTTAAAGAGCCGTCATGAATCGCTGTCCGATTACTTACGAACCATGTGAGGGAATCTATTCAAGTAATGGTCTGAAGCGCCTTTCTCGCCAGCTTACCGGCCTGCAGTCACTCTCTTTTACCTCCCAGGAACTGCGTCAGCAAGCTTCGGCACGAGCCGGTAAAATGTCCATTCAGGGGGTGCAACCAAAAGTTTCGGCGCGTCTGATGATCAAAGAGCAGCGGTTTGTCCTGGTTGATCTGGGTGGGCAGTATATCTTAAAACCACAAACCGCAGACTATGTGCAGGTGCCTGAGAATGAGGACCTCACTATGCGGCTCGCCGCCCTTGTGGGCATCGAGGTTCCGCTTCACGGCTTGTTGTATGGGTGCGATGGTGCGATGACATACTTTATAAAGCGTTTTGATCGGATCGGTCGCAAAGGGAAACTTCATGTCGAGGATTTTGCTCAGCTTGGCGGGCGGAACCGGGACACAAAGTACCGTTCCAGTATGGAGCAGGTCGCCCGCCTGGTTGAGTCTTTTTGCACCTTCCCGGCCGTGGAGAAGGTAAAACTTTTGCGTCTCACTCTGTTTAGCTTCCTTGTTGGCAACGAGGACATGCACCTGAAAAATTTTTCAATCATTCGCAATAAGGATGTCATTTCTCTGGCCCCGGCTTATGACCTGCTGAACACCACCATTGTCCTGCCGCAACCGGAAGAGGAGCTGGCTCTGCCTCTGAATGCCAAGAAGAATAAGCTTAAGCGGGAAGATTTTCTGGACTATTTCGCCAGGGGGCGATTGGGGATACCTGATCGGGTTATTGACAAAATGTTGGCTGACTTTACCAAGGCACGTCCGGAGTGGGAGACCCTGGTTGGGATAAGTTTTTTGTCGGAAGAGATGAAGGGAAAATACCTTCAGATTCTGGCGGAGCGTTTTGCCGGGATTTATTGACTAAAGTTTATAACTGAAAGTGTCTAAAGTGACTAAAGTTGAAAAGATAAAAGGCTTTGATGTGTTATTCCAATAGCCAATCTGTGGCTGTTTTGACTTCGATCCATTCCGGTATCAAGTCAAGGGGGACTGTTATGTCGTTGGTAATTAATAACCCCCGGCCATCCTTAATCTTTTTTTGTGCCTTTTCCAGACCTTTTATCTCCCTGCTTAGATTGTCTTGATGTAATTTTTTGGTAACCTGAACAAGAATAGGTCTGGCAACTCTTGGAAAAGCAACAAAATCACATTCGTAACCGTTTTTCAAAAAATAGATTTCTTCGGTTATGGTACGCAGTCGGGTAAAGACCAGGTTTTCCAAAAGTTTACCCTGATCTTCAAAAAAAGAATAATGGGTGGCAGAGGCAAAGCCATTGTCATAAAGATAAATTTTCCGATTACTCATCTCTCTTTTCACCACTGCCGGGTCATATTTCTCTATATATGTCACCATGAAAATGGAGAATATCTGGTCAATCAGGCGATAAATGGAGTCCTTGCCGATCTTGATTCCTCTAGATTTTAAATCGTTATAAAGCTTGTTGACCGAGAATTCTTTGGTGAATGAACCGATCAGGCGTTTAATCAAATATTTAAGGATTGAGGCATCACGTATCTCATATCGATCCATCAAGTCTCGATAGAGCATAACATTAAAATATTCTTGCAGAATATTTGCCTTAAAGCGGGTTTCCACATTGACTAGTTCGGGAAATCCTCCCCAAATCAGGTATTCCTCAAAGCTGTGCTGGATTCTTGCTTGATTTATCGTTGAGTAACGGTCTTCTTGGTCAATGTCGCGGAATAGCAGGAATTCTGAAAACGATAAAGGCATTATTTCAAAGGATAGGCTTCGGCCTCGCAATGAGGTCGCAATCTCTTTAGAAAGCATCTTTGCATTTGAACCGGTGAGGAAGATTTTCCTGCTTACCGTATCGTACAAGCGACGGATGTATTTTTCCCAGTTCGGCAATTCCTGGATTTCATCAAAAAAGATATAAATGTCATCCAGCTCCTGGTCGGGATAGAGTTCCAGGTAGGCCGCAAGGATCTGGTCATAATCAGCAGCCGGTTCAAGACGCTCGTCCTCAAAGTTGATATAAAGAAATTGCTCTCTTTTCTTACCGCACGCCTCAAGGCCAGCCATCAGTTGAAAAAAATACCATGTTTTCCCGGCCCGGCGGGGGCCGATGATGGTAGTGATTTTACCCAGGTCAAGTGGCACCTCCAATTGTCGTGGCTTGAATGATGGCAACGGCCTTGAATGGAAGTCCTTGATAATTGTTTTTATAATTTGCTTCATGCCTATATTTTCCTTATTGCAAGGGAAATGTCAACATGTATTTGCCTTTGATGGGTGCTTGGGGAGCAGGGACCATGTCTTACATTAACATATTTGGCTTTTTTTTTGTAAATTCACTCATTGTTTTTGTTCAGTGATTTCTTTCAGTGGGCTGACCTGTACCTTTTCGCTGAGAGGGTAACTCTCTTCTACAGGGGCAATAACCCAAGCCTGGTCGATATTCAAATCGTTGCAAGACTTGACTTCGTTGTTTACCGCTGTCTTGTTTTTATAGGGGGTTGGAGAATGATTTTTTATTTCCTTAAAATAGTTAAGATTGACTTCATAGCGTAAGTTCCTGATAGAAGAAAAGGACTGAGGTGATGAGGCTGAGAAGGTCTGCCGGCTGCTTTTTCCTCATGAAAAAATAGAAGAAGAGATGTCATCGGTAGCATGGAATAGAGAGTTGACAAGGATGAGTTTTTTTTTCTTGTCTGATTTGTTTAACAGTTCTTCAGTGAATCCTGACTTGCTGAATAGCAAGAAGCGACAGTTCTTTGCCAGAGGTAATTTGTTTTTTTGTAATTTTTCAAGTAATTCATAATAAACAGAAATACCAACTTTTTTATTGCTCCACTTGCATTCGCCAACGACGTTCAACTGAAAATCGATATTTACCCCTGCCACATCTATTTCATAATTGCCAGACCACTGCCTCCCTACTTTTAAACAGCCAAGTGTGTGTGCCGCGTTTTTCACAAAGTCTCTGCAGATCTGCTCATAGCAAAAGGAGATATGGTTTTGAATTTGGGGCGTGAGGCGTTCCATGATCAATTCCGGCTGCCCGAATTCCAGAAAGCTAATATAGGGATATATACTGCCAAACCAAAGGCGTAGAAATGGATCAGCTACCTGGTAGAAGCCTTTTTTTGATTGGGCAGGATTTTTTTCAAGAACAGGGACCTCTCTGTAAATGAGAAAGAGATCTCGCAGAAGCTCGATGTAATGGGTCAGTTGATTGGCCGGTAAACCGAGTTTGCTTCCTATCTCTGAAATCCGCCCGGTTCCATTGCCGAGAACCTGAAGAATTGACCAGCAGGTGTTAGGCGATGAGATCTCTTCATGCAGGAGGTATCGTGCCTCGTGATAAAGGATGCCGGTGGGATTCAGGACAAGATCGTCCAGGGCAGTAGAGAAATCTTTGTAATTTTTTACGAGTTCAAGATAGCGAGGGACGCCGCCGCATAAACTGTATAGTTTAATGAGTTCTTCTTCGTTGTAACCCGGTAAAAAATCATTGAGGTAATGGTACTGGAGGGGAGGTAGCAATATCTGGGCCGAGGATCGACCATACAGAGGTGCTGATTGTGCCATGGTTTCTCGATACATCATGGATGTAACTGATCCGCACAGGATGAGCATTACATTTTCAAATCGCCAGTGTTCGTCCCACCATTTTTGGATAAATGTGGAAAAAGCGGGTTGGATCTGGCAGATATATTGATATTCATCGAGAATCAAAACAACTTTTTGATCCTTAGGCCGAAATCTGTCAAATGCGGCAAAAACATCGTACCAGTCAGAGTAATTCGCAGTATGCAAAAGGGGTTCTTTCAGGGATGTTGCCATGGCAAGAGTAAGAGATTTCTTTAAAGATTCTTCGCCGGATCTGTCTGCCATATAATAGCAGCAAGCCCTGTTGGTGCAAAATTCTCTCAGTAAGGTTGTTTTGCCAAGTCTTCGTCTGCCATAGACAATGGCGAGTTGGCCACCTTCTTTTTCATAGAGTGATTGCAGTTGGGCTAGTTCTGATTTGCGATTAATGAAATTATTCATATCTGAACTATAATATTGCGGGCATGAATATGCAATGCGAAAGTTTGTGTTTTCTGCCTAAAAAAACAAGCAAACAATTTGTAAGGCACTAAATGAAAGGAATCCTTAGCAGATAAACAAGCGTCTTGGTTTTTGAAAAAAAGATTCAGTAGATCCTGGAGTTTAATATCCCATCCCAAAGACCCATAGCGGGATTTGATTGGGTGTACCGGTTTCGATGTCATCGGCTACGACATAGGCATTGGTTTGTTGGCCGAGTTGTCTGGCTGTTTTGCTGGAGCCACCAATCTCAAAGATAAATTTTTCATCGACAATGAAGTCTCCCAGGTCATGATAGTGCACCTGGTGGCCATGGGAAATCTGTGAGACAAAGAAGGTCTCGCGAATTGAGCCGATATTCGGGGCGGCACACAGGGCGTGAAATAAATTCGAATTGTTCAGGAGCAGCTTGTCCGGCTTGTTGATGGTGCGCATTCCTGCTCCAGCCCGCACACTGTGAATAAGGCTGCCGGCCTGCATCCGCTCTAGATACTTTGATAAAGTTGGCCAGGATGCTCCAACCGCGCTGCTGAGTTTGGATTTGTTCAATTCCACAGGCGGGGTACTGCACAGCATGTACAAGATTTTTTTGAGTTTATCGAGTTTCAGTGGTTCGATGTTGAATAGACCGCATAAGTCGGAGTCAATGGTGATATTGATGACTTCCAGCAGTTTTTGCGTATAACTCGTCCGGGACTCCCGATAAAACGGGTAGGCGCCATATTGAAGATATTTTTGGAGATATTCGATCGGTCGAATGCGGGAACAAACATCGGCCGATATCGTGTGATGGCTGGAAACAATCTCCTCCAGCGAATAGGCGGCAAAGCTTGAGTTGGTTTCGATTTCCATGAATTCACGCAGGGAGAGAACAGGTAGTTCATACACCACAGCCCTTCGCGAAAGATCTGCAAGTTCATGTTCGATACGCAGGGCCGATGAACCTGAAAAAACCACCTGTAAGTCAAAGGTGTCCCTAATCGCCTTCAGTGCCACGGCAAAGCCCTTGGCCTTATGCACCTCATCAATAAGCAGCAATTTACCGCCTTCCTGGTAAAAAATCTGCGCCAAGTCATAGAGGTTAGCATCCACCATCGCTGGATGATCACAGGCAAAATAGAGAATCTTTTCCCTGGGAATGGCACTGCCAAGGGCGTATTGCAGTATCATGGTAGTTTTTCCACTGCCCCGCGCACCCTTAATGCCGATTAAACGTTCACTGAAATCTATCTCCGCGTGCAGAAAACGACGATACTTTGGTTGTGGCTGCGCCAAGATGAATGCAGACGCCTGTCTTATGATGGGTGGCAACATTCCAAATCTCCGAAAGTCAACTTTATCTATTTTTTTATTTTATCTATAATCCATTTTATAGCAACTGTTATTTTGTCTAAAGCTGAGGATGGTATTTGACGAATTGCGAAAGGATGCAAATCTATCTTAAAAAAAGAGAAAGATAAAGGATTTTGTTGCTTCTTTTTAAGGGAAGTAACTGAGCCATACAGTATTTTAAGGTCTCCAGGTAGCGGTTTCACTATGTACATGTACGATTTCTGATAGTGGGCTAACTTTTACTTTCTCGCTGAGTGGATAACTCTCCTCTACAGGGGCTATAACCCATGCCTGGTCGGCATTCAGGTCTTTTAATCCATTCCAGAATCCTTTTGTCAAGCGAGGGGTGGTTGATGCCTTGAATTCAAAGGCAATAAGGCGATTACCCCGCACAAGTACCAGGTCAATTTCCGTACCTGCTGCAGTGCGGTAAAAAGAAGGTTCCCAGTCAGGATAAGCGGCAATGGTGTTTTCCAGGGCAAATGTTTCCCAGGATGCTGCAAAAACGGGATGACCCATGAGGTCGTCAAAAGTGTCAATTGCTAACAGTGAATGAAGAATGCCTGAATCGCGCAGGTAAACTTTGGGTGATTTGACAAGTCTTTTTTTTAAATTTGCTGTATGGGGAGGGAGGATTCTCAGCATGTAGGTTTCGGCAAGAAGATCAATGTAGGAACGAAAGGTCGTATGACTTACACCAAGGGCTGAGCCAAGCTGTGAACTGTTAAGCAGTTGTCCCTGATTATGTGCACACATTTGCCAGACCCTTCTCAGGGTTGGCGATGGAATGCGGAAGCCCAATTGTGGGATATCACGTTCCAAAAAGGTACGAATGAAATTTTCCCGCCATCTTTTTGCGCTTTTTTCACTCCTGGCCAACAGGCTGTCTGGGAATCCTCCATGCAGCCAGTATTTTTGCAATGAAAGACTTTTGGGACATTTGTCTATTTCAGAATAGAGAAAGGGGGTCAGCTCGAGATAGGCAATTCGTCCGGCCAGGGTTTCTGAGCTTTGTTGGATAAGATCGCGAGAGGCTGAGCCCAGGATGAGAAATTGGCCTTTGCGCCCCTGGTTGTCAATGATGGCTCGTAAAGGAGCAAAGATTTCGGGAAGTCGCTGCACTTCATCAAGGCAGATCAATTTGTCGGAATGAAGGGTTAAAAACAACTCCGGTTCTTGGAGTTTTGCCAGATCTGCAGGTTTTTCCAGGTCGAGATATATGGCATCCTTTCTATTGGAAATAATTTTCTTGGCTAATGTAGATTTGCCGCACTGCCTGGGGCCAAGCACGGCAACGACAGGAAAGTCGAGTAAGCATTCGTGTAATTCTGATTCAAGGTTTCGTGGGATGTAATTTGTCTGCATATTGCAAGGCTAGCACACAATTTACAAGGTTGCAAGACTTGACTTCGTTGTTTACCGCCTTTTAACCTTGGTTCTTGGTTTTTAAATTGTGATTACCACTAATCTTCAGCCAATTTGGCCAGGCTTCGTAACCTATTGATTTATTAATTAAAATAAGCGGGGTATCCCCTCAAGGGGGTATAAATGACTAAAGTTAACTGAAGTGAACTAAAGAGCGTTTGTTTTCTTGATTTATGGGAGTTTGGGTGCTAAAATTGGAGATATATGGAATACAAACATAGGCTCATAGAAAAAAAACTTTTAGAATTATTTGATTACTATCCTGTT
>DAOUUW010000169.1 GCA_030667965.1 Deltaproteobacteria bacterium | reverse complement strand
GGCTTCAGTCGTAAATCCCATCCTGCATTTCCTGATGTTCCTGCCTACCGGATGATCTGCCATTCCGTCACAATAGTCAGAGGATGTTCGGGTAATTGTTCATTCTGCTCTATATCACGCCATCAGGGACCGGTTGTGACCTGGCGCAGTGAAGATTCTATTATTGCGGAAGTGGGCAAAATTGGCAGGATGGATGATTTTAAAGGAACAATCTCCGATCTGGGCGGCCCCACTGCAAATCTCTATGGTATCGGTTGTGAACTGAAGTCCTGTAAAAAACATGATTGCCTGCATGGGGGAATCTGTCGGCATTTGACTATTAATGAAAACTTGTTTTTGCACCTGCTGGAAAAGGTACAGCGTATGGAAGGTATAAAAAATGTCTTTGTGTCTTCCGGACTGCGGATGGAATTGCTTCTGCAAACGCCGAAACTGTTAAAAAAACTGCTTATCAGTCATACCCCGGGAGCAATGAAAATAGCTCCGGAACATACGGAACCCGGTGTGTTGCGGCTCATGCATAAGCAGGATAGTGATGTTTTGCCTGCTTTTATACAAAAATGTCGGCAAATCAGCAGAGAGACCGGTAAAAAATTTCTTTTAACACCCTATATTATCTCTGCTCATCCAGGTTGTACGCTTGATGACATGAAAGCGCTTGCTAAAAATCTCCGCAACCTTGGACTGCAAATTCGTCAATTCCAGGATTTCACCCCAACACCGGGCACTCTTTCCACGGCAATGTATGTCAGTGGACTTGACAGGGATACTCTTGAACCGATACATGTTGCCAAACATGCAACGGAGCGGCGGAAACAGCGCCAGGTTCTGGAATATTTATTACCCGATAAGAGAAAGAAATGATGAGAAAAACTAAAATAATCTGCACAGTCGGCCCGGCAACATCTTCCTTTGAAATGCTTAAACAGCTCGTTGAAAACGGCATGAACGTGGCGCGCCTCAATATGTCACACGGTTCCCATGAATGGCACCGGACGATCATCAAACATATAAAACGGCTGAATAAAAAAATGGCCGCACATGTTGCCGTCATGCTCGACACCAAAGGTCCGGAAGTCCGCACCGGAGATGTAATAAGGGACATTATTCTGAAAAAAGGAGATACCTTGACCCTTACGGTGAGGCGCCAGGCCGAGCTTGAACCATATTGCGTCGAAGTAAGCTATGACGGGTTTGTCTCAGATGTGGAACAGGGAGATATCATCCTGATTGACAGTGGCATGATAAGCCTTGTGGTTAAAGATATTGCAGGCAAGGATGTTCTATGCGAAAGCCTTGATGACGGAATTTTAACCTCAAGACGTCACATCAATATTCGCGGTAAAAGTGCCGATCTGCCCTCTATCACGGAAAAAGACTGGCATGATATCAAGTTCGGCATTGAAAACGGTGTTGATTTCATTGCCTTGTCCTTTGTCAGGACAGCTTCGTCTGTTTCTGAACTGAAAAATTATATGCTGGAAAGAAACGCACCGATAGATATTCTTGCAAAAATAGAAAGTGCTGAATCAATAGCGCATATTGATGAAATTATTGGGGCGTCAGACGGTATTATGGTAGCCCGTGGTGATCTTGGGGCTGAATTTCCCTTTGAAGAGGTTCCTCTTCTCCAGGAAGAAATCGTCGGCAAATGCCGGTCTGCCGGCAAGCCGGTCATCGTTGCCACCCAGATGCTTGAATCGATGATGATCAATCCGACGCCCTCCCGGGCTGAAGTAGCTGACATCAGTGTTGCGGTGCGGCAGGGGGTAGATACGATTATGCTGTCAGGCGAAACAGCTACCGGAAAATATCCTTTTAAAGCCATGCAGATAATGAATGCGGTTGCCTGCAGAATTGAAAGGCATATGCAGGCCGGTATGAAAATCCAGGTTGAAGAATGTGATAATTCAAAAAATGAGATAGCCAGGAGCGCCGCCATTCTCGGTAATAATCTCAATGCCAAGGCAATACTTGTTTTCACCCGGCGTGGTCTGATGGCAGCTCTGTTATCACAATGCCGTCCCAATGCACCAATATACGCCTTTACAAACACGACTCATGTTCGCCGTCGCCTGGGCATTTACTGGGGGGTAGAGGCATTTCGCATCAATTTTTCCAATGATCCCGAGATGTCAATTGAACGGGCCACGGATAAGCTGAAAAACAAGGAGATTCTACAGTCAGGTGACAGGGTTATTGTGTTGTCCGATATCCTGGCAGGAGGCAAATTTGTCGAAACGGTGCAGGTGCGTATCATTTGAAAGGTATAAATCTCAAGAACACCTGAAAAATAAGTAACTTCTTCAAAAGTGGTGGTAAAATTCCTGGATCGGAGTCTTCGCTTACCTCCCGATAACGACATTCGGGGATGACGATCGTAACTTCCCGTAAATCCGTCATCGGAGTCTGCGCTTACCTCCGGTATGCTTTTAGCCGGAGGTAGCGAAGACTCCGATCCGGAAAGTCAAAAATAACTACTTACCACCACTTTTGGAGAAGTTACAAAAATAAGCAATAATCCCTTGTTTTTTAAGAAATTATTTCTTTCATGTTCATTTTTCATAATGAAATGTGATAATATAGTTCATTTGAATATTATCAGGATGATGCCGGTCTTTTGGTGCCGGGCTGGTCATCTTTTTTTTGCTGATCCTGAAAGTGAGTGTGACATGAAAAGTAATAAATTTAAAACAGTTGCGTTATTATCCCTGCCCCTCCATTTCTTTATACTCCTGGCCGGAATGTCCTGGGCAGGTGAAATCGAGGCCATCACAAAACCCAGTGCGGATATTGAGCTTTCTTTTGTGCAGCCCGGCAAGATAAAGGAAGTAAAGGTAAAGGAAGGCGACCTTGTAAAACAGGGCGACCTGCTTGCCGGCCAGGAGGACGAAATTGAAAGAATCCAGAAGAAGATTCTCGCAGGCAGAGCAGACAACACAACGCAGATTGAAATGGCGAAAACTGAATTACTGCAGAAAGAAAAAGATTTGAAAAAAATGGATGAGGCCCGCAGGGAAGGAGCTGTTACTTCATGGGAAGCGGATCATGCTCGGCTTGCCGCTGACACGTCCCTGTTGTCCTTGAAACTGGCAGAATTCGAGCATGATCAGGACATTCTTGAAGAGCAGCAGATAAACGCCGTCATTGACCGGCTTCATCTGAGGAGTCCCATCGACGGCGTTGTGGAGCATGTTGCTATTGAGGTCGGAGAATCCTTGCTGGGGCTTGCCCCGGTAATGCGCATCATTAAAATTGATCCACTGCTTATCGATGCCGCCGTTCCTCTTACTGATGCAAAACTGCTTGAATCCGGTCAGCAGGCAATCATCACCTATGCCGACGGAAATGTAGAAGAAGGGTATATCGACAATATTTCCTCCCTGGCTGATGCGGCGGCAACGACGCTGCGGGTGCGGATCAAAGTGGCCAATACTGGCGGTCGCCCTGCCGGGATAAGAGTTTTTGTTTCTTTTGCAGGTACGGAAAAAGAGTGATTTTTTGTTCAAAATGATTCGCAATACTTTGACATAAGATAATTATCTACCACGAAGAACACGAAGCGCACGAAGAAAAAACAAAAAAATCCATGTTTTCTTGTGGTTAACCCTTCATGGCCTTCGTGTGCTTCGTGGTAAAATAACAATTTATACGCGACTTTGACGTTGCCGTGGAGAGAAGATGCTTTTTAGATGTTGTTTATCTGTTGTCATAATGATTTTTTTCATGCTTTTTTCAAATTCGGCATTCTGCCGGGAAAGCAGCCGACTGCTGGATAATGGAGATACTCCATGGAAAAAGTCTACGATAAAACTTGGTATTTCAGAAACAGTCAAACTTGCCGTAACCGGCAACCGGGATATCCAGATAGCCACCTTTTATCCGGCAATTGCCACCGAGGAGTTGAAGTCCTCCCAGTCGGTTTATGATCCCGCGCTTTTTGCAGAAAATAATATCATCAGGACCGAACGACCCATTCAGAGTATCCTTGACAATGGAACAGCCGGGGAAGAAATTTTTTCCGAGCATAGATGGGATGCCCGGGCCGGGGTCAAGCAGCCGCTGCCCACTGGCGGAATCGCCTCGGTATATGTGGATGTGGACCATTTAAACAGCAGCAGTGATCTCGTTATTCCCAATCCCCAGTACACTTCTCGTCTGACTTTTCAGGTGCGCCAGGCGCTTTTAAAGGAATTTTTCGACAGGTCAAACCGTTCTGCCATTGAAATTGCCGACATTAATCTTGATATTGCCAATGCCGAATTTCATAAAATCTTTTCCGGAACCATAAAGGATGTCGCCTCATCCTACTGGCTTTTTGCCTATTATTACAAACAGCTCGATATCAGCCGCAGTGCGGTGGTGGATGCTGAAGATATCAGCAACAGGATAAGGGTCAGAAATGAAAAAGGACTTTCCGGTCAGCTTGATGTTGATCGGGCAATCTCGGCAGTGCAGGATCGGAAAAGAAGATTGATCGCAGACAGAATAAAATATGAGACGACCATGGACCAGTTGAAACTGTTGGTGGGCATGTCTCCCTCTTCCCCTGATTTTCGCGCCGATATTATCCCTGTTGAGGAGTTAAAAGCGTATGGGATAGCACTGGACAAATCTATGATTGTCCAGGAAGCTCTTAAGCTAAGGCCTGAATATCTTGTTGCCGATAAAAAAATGAAAGCCGCAAAAATACGTAAAAAACTGGCACAGCACCAGAAACTTCCCAAACTTGACGCAAAAGCAAGTTACTCGTTCAACTCGCTTGGCAGTGATTTTAATGAATCCTTTGACGACACATACCTGAGCGATGAGGCCAGTTGGGCGGTGGGTCTGGAATTTGAGTGGCCCATAGGTGGTCGTAAATCTGCCGCGCAATACCGAAAAATGGTCTATGAATATGAGCAGTCCCAGGCTGAGTTGAATAAAACCATTGAGCAGATTACCTATGAAATTAACTCCGCAATAAACGAAATTGAGCAGACCTGGGATGAAATTGATGCTGCCGGAGAAGCCAGAGATGCATACAGCAGGGTGCTGGAGAGAGAAGAGACCCGTTTTGAAATGGCAAAAATAAACAACCAGGGACTGCTGGATGCCCAGGATGACTTTTATGAGTCGGAACGGAATCGTGTACGGGCTTTATTGAATTTCAATCTTTCCCTGTTAAAACTGAAATGGGCCAAAGGTTCTCTTGCTGAGGATTTTGGTGTTAAACAGGAGAGTTGAACGGTAGAAGTTCCAATAACTCCTCGCCAGGTATTGGCCGGCTGAAAAAATACCCTTGGTACTGATCGCAGCCTTCTTGCTGCAGAAACTTCAGGTGTCCCTCTGTTTCAACTCCTTCAGCCACGGTCGTCAAACCAAGTTTATGTGCCAGAAAAATGACCGATGCGACAATGGCCTGGTCGTCAGTATTCTCCAACACATTCATGATAAAAGACCTGTCAATTTTCAGTTCATCTACCGGGATTTTGCCGAGATAACCAAGGGATGAATAGCCTGTGCCGAAATCATCTATGGAAAGTTTGAGCCCTATTTCTTTCAGCTTTTTTAGAGTAAGTATTTTATCTTCAATATCATCAAGCAGCAGGCTTTCCGTTATTTCAAGTTTCAAAAACTGAGGGTCAATACCTGTCTCAGTGACGATTCTTTTCACCGTGGAATAAAAGTCTGAATCGGCAAACTGTTTTACAGACAGGTTGACCGCCATGCTGACGGGGTTTTTATTGTGACTGTTCCATCTTACCAGTTCCGAGCATGCTTCCCGCAGCACCCATTCACCAATGGGGATAATGAGGCCGGTTTCTTCCGCCAGAGGAATAAACTCGAAAGGAGGAATAAGTCCGCCGTCCGCATTCTTCCAGCGTACCAGGGCTTCAACTCCTTTAATGACGCCGGTTTTCACATCCACCTTCGGCTGATAATGCAGAACTAACTCATTTCTGTCCAGAGCCTTGCGAAGGCCGGATTCCATTCGCATGCGTTTTTCGTACATCTCATTGATACTGGAAGATGAAAACTGGAAAGAATTTCCCCCCTTTTTCATGGCATAATCCTTGGCGCCGGCAGCAAGACGGTGCAGAGTAGTGCTGTTATGCCCTTCATCCGGATAGGTGGAAATGCCAATGCTCGCCGTGACATAAATGTCGTGGCCGTCAATTTGCACGGGCTGACGGATGGTCTTGAGTATCCGTTCAGCGGCTATTGCGGCATATTCAGCGCACTGGATAAGGGATAGAATGAGAGAAAAACCGCTACCCTCAACGCGGAACAGCTGCATCATCGAGTCTTCTTCTTCAGGAAGGGCGCGACCAAGTACATCGACACTTCTGACAGCATGCTCAAGCCGTGCGGCAATCTGTTTGAGGACTTCATCACCTCCTTTGATACCGAGGGTTGCGCTGACTGTATCGAATTTGTCCAGGGAAATATTCAGAAGGGCCAGATGCTGCTCATAGCGTTTGCATTTTTTCAGCATCCAGTCAAATCGATCCATGAACATGTGTCTGTTGGGCAGTTTTGTCAGGGGGTCGTAGTATGCAAGCTGGTCCAG
>DAOUUW010000014.1 GCA_030667965.1 Deltaproteobacteria bacterium | reverse complement strand
TGAGGGTGGGAGCGGATTTATCCGCGAATTTTCTGGGTTGGCAAGCAAGCAGTTTCATCTCCTTGCCAGCCCTTTTCGCGGCTAAAGCCGCTCCTACAGCACTGCCCTGATGAATGGCTGAAGTTCGATGGTAATCACAAATTATAATGCTGATTCATCTTTTTTGCCAGAATGATCCCCATCTATTCACGGCAACGTCAAAGTCGCGTATAAATTGTTATTTTACCACGAAGCACACGAAGGCCACGAAGGGTTAACTACGAAAAAACATAAAAAAATCTTTTTTGTTTTTTCTTCGTGCTCTTCGTGTCCTTCGTGGTAGATAATCACCTTTTTTCAGGTTGTTAAGGCTCACCTTGACATGGCCGTGCCATCTACTCATCTATGCCCCCTGGTAAAAACAATCTCTGCAGCCCTGTTTCCCTTTTTCCACCAGCTTTTCAAGATGGAGCCTGCTTCCGGAGAGAGCATCCATTCTTTTCCCAGTTGTTGTTCAAAATCGTCCCAAATACGGTCCACCGCCACGAAGGCCATAAAATAGTCCAGACTGTAAAAATCTGGCATCAGGTCAAAGAGATAGGTTTCAGGACCATACTGGAAACCGGTTGCCTCTGCCATCACCCGGGCGTAATGCTCTTCTCCCTTCTGCAGTCTGTTGTTCTGGAAATTATCCACCTCGATAACAAATTTGGCCGCATACCTGCGTTGCAGGGCCAGCCATTTTACCCTATGGACATCTGCAATCTTTTTCGCCTCCCCAGGGGAAAGTCCCATGACGTTTTGCAGAAAAGGGGGCGACATGCATATCTTCTGCATCAAAAAGGCATATACCTCGGACAAGGCCGCCGAAGGAAAGAGCTGCCGTTCTTCCGGCGGGATATCCTTGTCAGTTGCGAGAAAACTGGCCGCATGGCCTAGTTCATGAAAAACAGCCTCCAGATCAAGCCAACCCTGCAACGGTCCTTTTATGATATGGATTTCATCGGGAATGGATACGGGAATACAGTATGACTGGCTGCCCGGTTTTCCTGCCGTATGCTGGTGAAACGCCGGATTGGCATTCAGGTCAATATGCCATTTCCGGAAAAACGAAATCGCTCTTTCTTCATCAAAATCACGGGGAAAAAGATGGTCCAGATACCGCATACCAAGGAGATAAATAGCATCATACCTTGAGGCATCGTCAAGCAGCTGACCGGTTACCTCCTGCAGCCATTTCTCCGCCGCATCCCTGTATGCATCGCCTGTCCGCGCCAGGAAAACACGGGCCTCATCCCTTGCCGCTACAAGGGACACGCCCTTTTTTTCCGCAAAATATTCATTATACCCCGCATATCCCAAGTCATCCAGGGCCGCAACAAGTGCCTGCCACGAGGCATGGCTGTATGGGGCAAGAAACCGGCATAATGCCCGCGACTCCTTGGCTAATAAAGTACGCTTCTCGTTTTCGACGGCATCCTGGCACCAGGTGATAATCTCGGAAAAAGGTACATCCTCACCATCTACCTGGGCCTTGGCACCATGAATGAGATTATTGAGCATGCCCTGCAGAGGCTCAACCCTGGACCGGAGAAAATATTCCACCCCATGATGATAAATCATGCCCTTGACACCAGAAACACCGCAGCATCCCTTGATCTCCAGAACGTCTTCCAGACTGGGGAAGACAGGTTGTGCAGAGGCACGATCCCAGCCAAGATAAAGGCAAAGATCGAGTTTTCTCATCTGTTTTGTCAAGAAAAGAATTTTATCGGTCCAGTACCGGTAATCTGCATGTGTTGGGGAAGGAGTTTTAAACATTTTTTCAGAAAACATGTCTTAAAGTCGGAAAAACTATGGGACAAAAGAAATAAAAAAATAAACTGAGACGAATCTGTATACTTGGGCTCCAGAACGTAATGAAATTTCATCGGCCAAGAGAGCGACGAGATGTAAATTTTCCATTTTTCCGGAAAATTTACAAAATAAAGGAAAAAAAATCGCCCTACAATTTCCACAATAATTATAACATACTGAAAGCACTTAACAAAATAAAAAATAAAAACTATTCCTAAAAAGGAACAAGAACTGCATAAAAAAAGGATAGAATCTGTTTTTTCAACTCAATGAACATCACCTAATAACTGGAGGGGAAAATGTCAATTTTCAAAAATAAATCGACCAGGGATAGCCTGTGGCTCATATTCGCCGCACTGCTTACATTCGTCTTTATTCCTTTTTCTGCAAATGCGACCGTTATAAGTTACGATGAAATAATCTACGAAGAAGATGAGGATAATCCGACGGATGAAACTCTTCTTTCCGGGCTGGTGGATATGACATATGACTACGCTACCACACTGATAATAACTTTGACCAACACCACCTCAGCAATTGTGAGTGACGATACAGCGTTTAATATACTAACCGGTATTGGATTTGTCCTGCCAGATGACATTTATATTGCGAGTGGGACAGTGACCATCCCCTCCGATTCTAGCGCAATAAACTTCACAACCACCGACGGTGATGTTTCAGAATATTGGGGATATGATCCCGATACTAGTTCGAGCAGCCATTTCAATTTTGACCCAACTGATCCAGAATCATTTATTGCTTCTGAAGTAAATACGGTAATAGCAGCCATGACTCCTGACGCTGAAATTCCATTCGAAGAACCTTTTATAGGTACAAGCCCTGATTACGGTCTTCTCAGCAGTGCCGTTTCCCTTGATGACTGGGCCAGCAAACCAGCTATCCAGGACACAGTAATTATTACTCTCACTCTTTCAGGCACATATTTAGGAGACTTAGTAACATTCATTGACAGTAACGATATTGTCCTTTCGTTTGGCTCTTCAAACATGACTACTACGCCAGTCCCCGAGCCTGCCACCATGCTACTCTTCGGTTCCGGGCTTATCGGCCTTGCCGGATTTTCCCGTAAAAAAACGAAAAAAGAATAAACCAGTTTACGTTTGCCATTCTCCTCATGAAAGAGGAAGCTTCCCCAGCTTCCTCTTTTTTTATGGTCCAAAACCAAATTCCGGAAAAATGAAAATTTTCCGGAATTCTCAACAAATATCCACCGACAAAACTCTGCCTCCTGACACAACAGAATGCACAACATGTTGAAAAAACTGACATATCAGAGATAACTACCCCTTAACCGAGTTAACGGAACATTAATTGCTATTAAAAACAGTAAATTTCAATTTCCCATAAATATAAAATGAGAAAATCCATGCGACCTATTCTTGCTCTCTCTATCATTGCATTATGCAGTTTATTTTCAGCAACTTCAGTTTTTGCTACCCATATCCACTTTGAAGACTATGGGGATGCCGACATTGCCTTCGACACATTGGACGAATACACATGGACATTTGATCTGGAAGTGGATCTCATGGAGCTCTGGGTTCTTCCTGATGACTACGTGCAGAACCAATCATATGATTTCGAAGTGAACCCCTCAGAGTACGAAGATAGCACTGGAAGTATGGACGTAGAAGACATTCTCCATTACGCATACCTCACCATAAAATTTATTGATGTCAATGACGGCAGGATGGATTCAGACTATGAAACGGTTGACTTAGTTCTGGACTTAGACACGTTATGGGATGAATATGCCATCAGCCAAGGAGGGACGGGCAACATTGACGTGACGTCATACCTGTACGATGATCACATGCTGGATGTAACAATTACAGCACTCAGCGGTTCTTTTACCGTGGATTTTCTGGATCTCAGCGGCTGCTATGAAGACGTTGCTCCTGTCCCAGAGCCAGCCACCATGCTCCTCTTCGGCTCAGGCCTTGTCGGCCTTGCCGGATTTGCCCGGAAAAAATCAAAAAAAGAATAAACCAGTTTTCTTCTGCCATATTCTCCACAAAAAAAAGAGGAAGCTTCCCCGGCTTCCTCTTTTTTTGTGGGTCAAATTGAAATTCTGGAAAAGAGGAATCCGCCTCATGTTATAAACACCAGACAAATTTCGCTATAGAATTCAACCCGAAAAACTAAACTCTCTCAGCAATGCGATTAATTCTCCATGAAGCAAACCGTTTGAGGCAAGTATCTCTGGAACGAAAGGCGAATAGGCCTCCCCTTTGAAATCCGTAACCTTCCCCCCGGCCTCTTCAACCAGCAGGAGGCCTGCTGCCGTGTCCCACGGTTTCAGCTTGATTTCCCAGAAGCCATCCAGCCGTCCACAGGCAGTATAGGCCAGATCAAGGGCCGCCGCGCCTGCCCTTCGCACGCCCTGACAACGGATGAGCACCTTCTCAAGGGCGGATATGACCTGGCCGGAACTCTGCCGCACATCATAGGGGAAACCGGTGGCAAGAAGCGATTTGCCCAGCTGTCCTGCCTCGGAGACGACAATCCTCTCCCCGTTCAGCCTGGCACCATGACCCTTGCAGGCACAGAACAGCTCATCAAGCATTGGCGCATAAATAACCCCGACCTGACTTTCTCCACGCTCAGCATAGCCGATGGACACGGCAAACCAGGGAAATCCGTGGGCAAAATTGGTGGTGCCGTCAAGGGGGTCAATGATCCACAGCGGACCTGCGGGAATATTGCTGTAATCAGCATGGGATTCTTCGGAAAGAATCGACACCTCAGGATGATCACTGCCAAGAATTGCAAGAATCACCTTCTCGGCAGCCACATCTGCTTCGGTCACCAGATCAATTTCCCCTTTGTAACGTATATGGTGGGGCTTATTATACAGATCCGCAAGTATGCTTCCCGCTGCAAGGGCAGCCTTGCCGGCAGAATATAAAATTTCAGCGTGGGGGGAGTCGCCGCAACGCTGCAGAATTTTTTCAAGTCTATCCATCAAAATAATCCCCCTTTAAAACAAAAATCTCTCACAGGGGCACAGAGTACACAGAGAAAAAAATAAAAGACTCTGTGAGCTCCGTGCCTCTGTGAGAGAATCAAATTCTTTCAGGCTTTTAATAAGGTTATACTTTACCTCTTAATTCTTAACAGAATCGTCCTTTTCCTCATCCATATCAACCAGATAAGTAATCTTTGCATTGTCACGCAGCCCCTGGAGATAGTCCTGCTGGGCCTGCTCAAGTTTTTGCTGGGAGAGATATTTCTCAATTTTGTCTTTCAACTCATCCAGAGGTGTCATGGATGCTTCCCTCTTCTCCTCAAGCCGGATTAAATGATAGCCGAACTGTGTTTCCACAACATCACTGACTTCATTTACATTCAGGCTGAAAGCCGCCTCTTCAAAGGGTTTCACCATCTGTCCTTTGCCGAAGAAACCGAGATCGCCGCCATTGGCGGCGCTGGGGCACTGGGAGTTGGCCTTAGCAATTTCAGCAAAATCACCGCCTGCGGTAATTTCTTTCTGCAGGGAGACAATTTTTTCACGGGCTTCGGCTTTAGCTGCCTCATCGGCAGTTTCGTCAACAGTGATCAGGATATGGCTGGCCTTGACCTGTTCCGGCCGTTTGAACTTCACCTGATTTGCCTCATAAAACTCCTTGATATCTTCATCTGTGATGGAAACTTTTTCCTGTAATTCCGTATACAAGGATGTCTGCAGTCCGTGCATGGCCAGTTCCCGCTGGAACTGCTCCCTCATCTCTGCCTCAGTAAAATCATTTTCTTTTAAAAATGTCTGAAATTCAGCCTCTTCTCCAAGCCTTTTCTTGAAAGTTGCAACATTTTCATCCAAATGGGAATCTTCAATAACAATGCCGCGCTTCTTGCTGTCCTGCAGCATCAGCTCGAAATCAACAAGGCGGGTCAACACCTCTTTTTTCAGATTCACCGGACTGACGGCTTGCTGCTGAAAACCATTGCCTTCAAACTGTTTGGCGGCAACAACCATCGTCCTGTCAAAATCCTTGCGGCTGACACTACCGTCATTGACATTGGCGACGATTTCACCCTCCTTTGCCTTGGCCCCTGTTTCTGCCTGCAGAGGAGCTGCCATAAGGGCAAAGACAGCAAGTATAATAAAGAAAAATGTTTTTCTGCATGTGGTACGCATGTGCGATCTCCTTTTTTTGTAATGTAAGTTTATTTATTTTCTTGGTATTTGGTTTATATAAAAATTTCTCACAGAGCTCGCAGAGACACAGAGAAAAAAGCTCTGTGAACTCTGTGTGCTTGTGAGAAAAATCTTCATGCCCTTATGACAAATCACCTGCCCCGTAATTTACAGGCAACTTTTTTATAAATGAAAGAGGCTACGCAGGCAGCAAGGGCAAATCCGGCAGACAGCCTGATCAGGCAGGCGGTCATGGAAACGGAACCTGACAGTACTTTCGTGGTAAGATCTGGTTTTTCAACTGTCATTTCTTCCTCATTTACTTGGGAACATTCCTGTACGGGACAATGACCAACAACTCTCGCCTGTTGTGACAATCTTGTCAAGAAAAAGGTCTGAAGAAAAATTATTTTCACGTAACTTTTCATCAGATCCCCATTCTTCATTTCCTTGACTTCTTTTTTATATTCCGTTACTAAACAAAGATACATTTCAGGTGCTCTTAACCGAGCTTAATAGGGAACCCCTGTGAAAATCAGGGACGGGCCCGCCGCTGTAACCGGGGACGAAAACCGCTGTAAAAGCCACTGTTTGCATGACAAACGGGAAGGCGCGGCAAGTAGATTGATCCGGGAGTCAGAAAACCTGCCTGCAATGAGTTTGCTGCTTCCGAGGACCAGAAGCGGCGTATCGTATCTGAGGAAAAATTAGGGAATCCCCGGATCAATTTTACATTGGTCCGGGGATTTTTTTTGCTCTGCTCAAACACCCCGGGCCATTTCCCCATCTTTTCAAGGAGGACGACATGACTGCACGCGAACAATCATTTTGTAAAATCACCATTTTTTTCATCAAGGACTGGGACTGCTTTCAGACCGCCATGCGCGGCTTTCTCTTCTCACTCCTTACCCATACAAACAGAACAGGGGAGAGAAAAAGCAAATGAACAGAAAAAAATACACATCACTGATCTTTTTGACATTTGTCATGCCGGGTCTTTGCCTGGCAGCAGAAAATGAGGATATGCGGCCCGAGGCAACACTTGATGAGGTTGTGGTCACTGCCACCCGCACTGAATCATCCACAATTGGCGGAAGTTCGGTTACGGTGATCAGTGCTGAAGAGATTGAGTCCAAACAACAACACACGGTGGAGGAAGTACTCAAATCAATTCCCGGCCTGGATGTTGTGGCAACTGGTGGTATGGGAACCAGCACATCCGTCTTCCTTCGTGGAGCCGATTCTAAGAATACTCTTATCCTGGTAGATGGAATCATGTTCAATGATCCTTCTGATTCAAGCCGCAGCGCTAATATAGCCAACCTGACCACCGATAATATCGAACGTATTGAAGTGGTACGCGGCCCGATGAGTGTGCTTTACGGCAGTAATGCCACGGCCGGGGTAGTCAACATCATTACCAAAAAGGGACAGGACAAACCCACCTCAACAATTGGAGCTGAGGCCGGCTCCTACGATACATGGAAGGTCTTTGGTTCCAGCACAGGTTCGATAGATAAGTTCAATTATTCGTTCAACCTCTCCCGCCTGGAAACCAACGGATTTTCCACAGCAAACGACGACAACGATGGTATCCCCCATGCCGGCAATACTTCGGAAAAGGATGGCTGGGAGAACACTACTGTTTCCGGAAAGTTCAGCTATGATGTACATGACAACTTTGAACTTGCAGCCACCCTCCGTTATATTGATTCAAATATTGATTTAGATGATAGTGGAAACGGCTATACCGGCGATCTGCTCATATATGACCCTATTAGTTGGACATACCTGGCAGATCCATCCGGCAGCAAAGAGCAGCATAATGAGACAGAACAGTATATTGGCCGGTTTGATGTAAAAAACAAGCTTTTCAATGATCTGCTCGATTCAAACCTTTATGTGCAAGCCTCCCGTCATGATCGGGTGGGCTACGACAATGACGGTAATGATTGGTATGATTATCTCGGTGAAACTCAGGAGATCGGCTGGCAAGGCACTTTCAAGCTTACCGATTCGAACTCCCTGACTGTCGGAGGGGCTCTTTTTTCTGAAGAAATGACCAGCGATTCTGAAACAATTTCCGAGAAGGATGCTGACACATCAAGTTTCTGGGGACAGGAACAAATCATCCTGGCCGATAATTTGGAAATTGTAGCCGGATTGCGCTATGATGATCATGATCAATTCGGAAGCAAGGTCACCTACCGTATTGCCCCCTCATACAGCACCGACTTTGGAATGTTGCTCAAAGCCAGCTATGGCACCGGCTTTCGTGCTCCCTCGCTGTATGAACTCTATTCTTCATATGGCAATGAAAATCTTGATGCAGAGAAGAGCAAGGGGTGGGACGTCGGCTTTGAGCAGGATATTTATAAAGGGAATGTTACCATTGGTCTCACCTATTTTGAGCAAACTTTTGAAGACCGTATTGATTACGACTTTATCACATGGGCTTATGCACAGCAGCAAGGCGACACCAAGACCAGTGGGGTTGAAACCTTTGTCACGTGGCAGCCGCTGGATAATCTAACCTTATCTGCCAATTACACCTATACTGACACTGAGGATCCCGATGGGAAGAGGCTTGCGCGTCGACCACTCAACAAGGTGTCGGCCTCGGCACGTTACAGTCTGGGAAAAGCTCTCTTCAACCTTGATTGCCGTTGGGTCGGAAAGCGGGACGCCTCGCCGTATGCCTTTGATAAAGACGGCAATGCAGTCGAGACACTTGACTCCTATACCCTGGTCAATCTGGCGCTGAGCTATGAAATGACAGAGCAGATTCAGATCTTCGGCAGGATTGACAATGTCTTTGATGAGGAATATGAAGAGGTCTGGAGCTATGCCACTCCCGGACTTTCCGGCTATGCAGGAATGAAGTATACCTTCTAAGACAATAAGCCCCGTGCCTCTACGACGCGGGGCTTAACCGCTTGAAGATAAAGTGGTATAAAATTGTCTTCCGCAAGATTTTTTTGTCGCCCTGAAGGCCGACCTACCTCATTTAAATGAGAAATAACCCATGACTTTCCTGGAAATATTTCAAAACGGCGGGCCGGTAATGTACCCCCTGCTTGCCTGTTCAATCATTGTCCTCACGGTTATTATTGAGCGAGCTATTTTCTGGCTGCAAATCGCAAGAAAACTTAACAGAAATCTACTGAATGAAGTACTGACCGCCAGCCAGGATGGCGACTGGGATAAAATTCGCGAAATAACAAAAGGCTGCCAGGATCATATTATCCGCATGCTTGTTGTCGGTATTCTCCACCGCCAGTTTTCCATGGTTAAAGCCATGGAAGCCGAAGCAGAGTCCACAGTGAAAAACATGCGTAAATACATGATCATCATGGACACCATGATCACCGTGGCCCCCCTGCTTGGTATTCTCGGAACTGTCATTGGCATCATTGCCTCCTTCAACATACTGGGAAACAGCGGCATCAGCGACCCCAAGGCGATAATCGGCGGCATAGCCCAGGCTCTCATTTCCACTGCCGCAGGTCTCACTATTTCCATTGCCACAGTCTTTCCGTACAACTATTTTAATTCAAAAATAGCAAACTCCATACATGCCATGGAAAAATACGCCACCAGCCTGGAAGTTGTTTATGAAAAAAACCAGGGAGCAGACAAGTGAAACTCAACCACAAAATCTCAAAACCCCCACGCATCGAGATGCTGCCCCTGATCGACATTGTCTTTCTGCTGCTGGTCTTTTTCATTTATGCCATGCTTTCCATGTCAGTGCATGGCGGGCGCCAGGTTGATCTGCCTTCGTCCCAACTGGCCGATAAAATACCGGAGGCTCCGATTGCAGTTACCCTGGAAGCGCACCAGGGAAACGTACTTTTCCGGATCAACGGCCAAGAGATAGACGAAGAAGATTTTATCAGCACCCTGCAGGAACAGGGAGACATCCTGAAAACCGAAGAAAAAGAGCCGACCGTACAGCTTTTTGCCGACAGAACCCTGTCCTACCAGCAGGTTTATCAAACCCTTGACCAAATCACCAGGGCCGGTTTATCCCGAGTCTACCTGCAAGCCCGCCCCGGGGAACAGTAGAAAGATGAAACGTCTTTTCGGAGCGGGACTTATTGCCCTTCTCTGCCATGGTGCCTTGCTGCTTATCAATGGGAAGAGTCCCGGAGAAAAACCTGAACTTCCCTTGTCTACAGGTATTTGCGTGGCATTAACTGCAGCCCCGCAAGAACGGCAACCTGTGCAGCAACCACTGCAAAAAAACGAAGAGAAAAAAATAACCCCAACAAAGCAGCAGAACAAACCAGTTCTTGCGCCGCAAAAGACAAAAGAGCCTTTGCTCCCGCAAAAAGTTGAAAAAAAGTT
This sequence comes from Deltaproteobacteria bacterium, assembly GCA_030667965.1. Lineage (GTDB taxonomy): Bacteria > Desulfobacterota > Desulfobulbia > Desulfobulbales > SURF-16 > JAHLLM01. The sequence continues at coordinate 19,654 of DAOUUW010000014.1, read as the reverse complement.
GGAAGAAACAGCAAATACACCGGAAAAGGAAAATAAAAAATCTGAACTGAAACCTGCCGCCGAGACAGGGATCGAGACTTCGCCCGTAGCCAGGGAGCCATCCCCTCCTCCGACATATCAGCGCAGCGGGTTGGCAAAAACAAAGGCGCTTCCCCTATATGAGAAAAATCCGCCTCCCCGTTATCCCCCCCTGGCCAGGCGGTGGGGGGTTGAAGGAACAGTGGGGCTTGACGTGCTGGTCAACCGAGCCGGCAAGGTAACCACGATTCACCTTGCCGCTTCAAGCGGCCACGCGATTTTAGATAAAGAGGCAATGCAGGCTGTGCAAAAATGGCTTTTCAAACCCGGTAAACAAGGAAATGAGCATGTTGAGATGTGGGTACGCGTTCCGGTCTGCTTTAGGCTGCATGATTAGAGGCATTTTTTGTCCCGTCATACTTTTATTGTCAATATATCCGGCGCTGGCCGAAACTTTTATCGACCAGGTCGGCAGATCTGTTGAAATAGGGGCCAACCCCCAACGAATTGTTTCGCTGATGCCCAGCATCACTGAAATGATCTTTGATCTCGGCGCCGGCAACCTCCTGCAAGGCGTAACCATGTTCAGCAACGAACCTCCGGCAGTGGCCGGATTGCCTAAAATCGGCTCCTATGTCCATCTCGACCTGGAAAAAATAGTCAGTCTCAGGCCTGATCTCTGCCTGGCGGTACGGGATGGCAATCCAAAACATATCGTTGACCGCATTACCGCTCTGGGCATCCCGGTCTTTACCATTGACCCGAAAAACCTGGGGGATATCATGGACTCCATTATCATGCTCGGCAATGTACTCCAGAGAGATGAAAAAGCGGCGGCCATTGTGGAGGAAATGCAAAAAAAGATTGATAGGACAGAAAAACGCATCAAGGGAACGACCACCAGGCCGCGCGTCTTTTTCCAGATTGACGCAGCACCGATCATTTCAGCAGGATCACATACATTCATCGACCATCTGATCAAGCGAGCCGGGGGTATCAATCTGGCAGCCGGACCCACCCCCTATCCCCGCTACTCGTGGGAAGATATCCTGCGCATGAAACCGGACATTGTCATCATCGCCTCCATGGCAGGCGGTTACAGTGAGGATGAATTAAAAAACAACTGGCGTAGATGGCCGCTGATCCCAGCGGTAAAAAACAACAAACTCTTTGTGGTGGATGCGGCCGTTTTTGACCGACCCACAGCCAGGCTCATTGACGGGCTTGAAATGCTGGTGGATATTTTTTATCCCTCACAGTAGTTGCGGAACTCTTTCATGGAAATCTTCACCTCAATCAATAAAAGGCTCACCCTCATCTGCCTGATTCTTGGCCTGCTGCTGGCCCTTGCAATGCTTGTCGGCATAGCCACGGGATCATCACAGAAAAATTTCACAGCCATAACACAGCTCTTTACCAGCCTCACAAACCCGGGCAGTACGGAGCACACCATCATCTGGAAAATACGCCTGCCCAGGGTGCTGCTGGCCGCCATGGTTGGAGCCACCCTGTCCCTCGGAGGCCTTGTTTTCCAGGTACTTTTACGCAACCCTCTGGCCGAACCATACATCCTCGGCATCTCAGGTGGCGCCGCTGTCGGAGCCATTGGCGGCATGCTGGCAGGTATCCCCTTTTTCCCCGGTGTAACCGCATCGGCCTTTACCGGCAGCATGGCAACCCTCGCCCTGGTCCTTGTTCTTGCCTCGGGCTCCCAGGCCGGCCGCAAAGACTCTCTACTGCTGGCCGGTGTCATGATGAATGCCTTTGCCGGGGCACTCATCATGTTTCTCATCTCCTTTTCCCAGAGCAGCCAGCTGCACCACATGCTCTTCTGGCTCATGGGCGATCTTTCAATGACTGATACGGAGCGTCTGCCCCTTCTGGCCATACTTCTACCCTGCTACGCCATTATCTTCATCCTGGCACGCCCGATGAATATCCTGCTCACCGGTCACGAGGCCGCTCTGTCTCTGGGGCTTGATGTCCGGAAGGTTTCGTTTGTTTTACTGATCAGCTCAACTCTGATGGTGAGCATTGTCGTCTGCCTCTCCGGCCTTGTTGGCTTTGTAGGACTTGTCATTCCACACATTCTGCGTCTCATAATCGGCCCGGATCACCGTCTGCTGGTACCCGCCTCACTGCTGGGAGGCGCATTCTATCTTGTCCTCTGCGACCTGCTGGCCAGGACTATCAGCTCCAGCGGTGAATTACCGGTGGGTATCATTACTGCCATGATCGGCGCACCTCTCTTTATCTTTCTCCTCTGGAGGGCAAAACAATGACAGCCGTCTCCGCCGAAAAAATTTCTCTTTCCTACGGAGACAAGAGGGTACTTCACAGGCTTTCTTTTCAGATCAATGAACAGAACTTTTTTATAATAATCGGCCCCAACGGTGCAGGAAAATCCTCCCTGCTGAAAGCCCTTACAGGTCTCGCTCAAACAGATTCAGGAAGCATCTCTTTTTTTGGCCGTGATCAGCAGGCATACAGCCGCCGGGAATTTGCCGGACTGGCCGCCATGGTCCCTCAGGGACTTGAAACGGGCTTCCCTTTCAGGGTAGCAGACACGGTACTCATGGGCCGCTCCCCTCATCTGGGCCTGCTCGGCCGTGAAGGACAAAAAGATTATGACATCACCAGGGAAGCCATGGAGGAAACGGACACTGTCCATCTGGCAAAACGGACACTGAACCAGTTGAGCGGTGGAGAAAGACAGCGGGTGATCATTGCCAGAGCCATCTGCCAGCAACCGCGTATCATCTTTCTTGATGAACCCACCGCATCTCTTGATCCGGCCCACCAGATTCGCATTATGGATTTGCTTGAAAAGCTGCGAAAGCAGAAAAAGATCACCGTGTGCATGGTGTCCCATGATATCAATCTTGCCGCCATGTATGCAGACCGACTGCTTCTTTTGAAAGAAGGTGAAATTGTTGTAACCGGCACACCCAACCAGGTCCTCAGGGAAAAACTACTGGAGGAAACCTATGGATGCCGACTGCTGGTGGATAATAACCCGGTAAGCGGGACCTGCCGGGTATCGCCCCTGCCTGCCGGGTTGAAATGTTAACCAAACCAGAGATTACAGACCAGCACGGAAACAACAATCCCTGCCGCATCGGCACAGAGCGCGGCAGGCAGGGCATGGCGGGTGCGCCTGATGCCCACGCTGCCGAAATAGACGGCCAGTACATAAAAAGTGGTCTCTGTTGAACCCTGCATGGTGGAAACAAGAAAGGAGAGGAAGCTGTCCGGCGCCTGGTTGACCATCTCGCTCATGATGCCAAAGGCGCCGCTGCCGGAAAGGGGCCGCATGAGGGCCATGGCCAGGGCCTCAGCCGGCATGCCGACGGCCTCTGTGAGTGGAGATAGGATCGTGATTAAAATATCCATGGCGCCGCTGGCCCGGAACATGCCGATGGCAACAAAAATGGCCACCATGAAAGGGACGATCCGCACCGCCGTGGTAAAACCTTCTTTGGCCCCGTCGGTGAGTGCCTCATAAATCTTGACCCCGCGGAAATAGCCGAAGATGAGAAGTCCTGATATGAGTACCGGAATAAGCCAGCTTGACAGGGTATTCAAGCTATCGGAGGAAAGAAGAGAGGATGGTGGCGCAATCATCCAGCGATACATAACCGCCCCGGCAAAAGCGGCAATAAGCAGCCAGATAAATATTCGACCTGCTTTGCCCGGTGGAACAAGATTCGCAACATCCACAGCCGCTTCCACCTCTTCAGCTCCTTCTGCCTCATAGATGGTCTGCTCCATAATGGGCTGTTTGCCGGAAAGAAGCTTTGCCATGAAAATGGCCACACAGGTGGAAAAAGCCGTGGCAATTAGAGAAGGAATCAGAATTGCCGCCGGACTTGCCGCCCCGGCTGCTGCCCGCACAGTGATCACCCCAAGGGGCAGCAGGGTGACACTTGAGGTGTTAATGGCCAGAAAAAGACACATGGCATTGGTGGCAGTGCCCTTTTCATAGGCGAGCTTGTCCAGTTCCTGCATGGCCTTTATGCCCATGGGAGTAGCGGCATTGCCGAGTCCCAGGGCATTGGCCGCCATATTCATGATCATGGCGCTCATGGCCGGATGATCATGCGGCACATCAGGGAACAGGCGCACCATCAGGGGACGCACCCCCCTTGCAATAATACGCATGAGCCCGCCTTCTTCGGCCACCTTCATGATGCCCAGCCACAGAGCCATGGGGCCGATCAGGCCGATGGCCAGGGTCACCGCTCCTTTGGCCGAATCGAATGAAGCCTTGGTGACCTCATCCATTCTACCGGTATAGGCGGCTGTCACCGTGGCAATGAGCACCAGGGAGAGCCAGATAATATTAATGGCCGAGGGCTTTTGTTTCATGAACAGACTCCGTATTCCTTAAGGCAACGACAGGCTTTAACATTGCACCATACGAAAAATACTAATAAAAGGAAATTTCATTTTTCATTTTTGTCTGATATGGCTGGAAAGAGAATGCAGGGAGACAGCTATAAGCGGGTTACTTGTGCGGAAGTGGGCTGCGTGGTATTTAATGGTGTTCATAAAAATGCTCCCGGTTTGACGGAAAATCAATCTCCCTTAAAAATGGCAACGCAATTGCCACCGGTCAACCTGGAATTTGCCAATCACAAAATAAAACCTTCATTCTTGATGGTCTCGTAAAAAGTCAAAATTGACTGGGAATTGTCATTCCCGTGAAAACGGGAATCCAGTAATTTCGATACGTTATAGATTCCCGCCTTCGCGGGAATGACGACAAAAGGGACTTTTTACGAGATCATCATTCTTGATCAAAAAACTATTTTATGGAACCACTTACACTCTTTTTCATAGCCATCGCCCTGGCAATGGATGCCTTTGCCGTAGCCCTTGCCGCCGGCGTGGTCCTGCACCCTGTCAGCAAAAGACAACTCTTTCGCCTTAGTTTTCATTTCGGGCTTTTCCAGGGACTTATGCCCATTGTCGGGTGGCTAGCCGGACTGAGTGTCCAGAGCATGATCAGCGCCTATGACCACTGGATCGCCTTTGGACTCCTATCCTTTGTCGGCGGGAAAATGATCTATGAAGCCTTCCACGATAAAGAGAAAAAACAAAAAACAGACCCCACCCGCGGCGCAACCATGGTCATGCTGTCGGTTGCCACCAGCATTGACGCTCTGGCTGTGGGGCTTTCACTTGCCGTTATCGGTGTCAGTGTCTGGACACCAGCCCTGGTAATCGGCATCACAGCGGCAGTCCTCACCGTGGCCGGCATGCTCCTTGGCGGGAAAGTGGGGATGATCTGGGGAAAACGGGTGGAAATACTCGGCGGCCTGGTGTTGATCGGTATCGGCCTGAAAATCCTGGCCGAGCATCTTATAGCCTGACTACAGCCAAAGCTTTACCTCACCCCCCCCGTGGGGCCTGCTTCCAGCAGGCCAACAACAACCACAACACAAAAACTAATATTTCCAGAACATGCAGCGAAGTCTTTTACTGGACACTATAACTGCGCGCCTCAAGACATGCCTTCATGGCCCGATGATAATCCGCCCGGCCGGCAGCATTTTGATCCCGGGAAACATTGCCTCCGGCCCGGGTTGGATCAAAACCGGTCTGATCCACCGCCCACCGGTGACATTCATAACGATCGGTCGCCTGCGTGTCGGAGCTCTGTCTGTTTTTTGGATAAATAAAAAGCTGCTCCGGAACTTCCTGTTGCTCAACAACTTCAGACTGCGGAGGAGGATCGGTCACCACATAACCTCGATGCTCGGGTCGCCAGGAGTAATAAACACCACCTGCATAGTAGTAGGGAAGTCCGCCAACCCATAACGTCGTATAATATGACGGCAAAAACGGTACAACAAGGCCCAGTGGCGGAATAACTACGCGGAAATAGCTTCCTGATGGACGATACCAGATACCGCTATGAAAATAATAATCCACCCCGCGATAGGGCGCGGCACGATAGCCGCGGGGAAGCACCTTGACCGTACTCTCTCGCGGTGGATAATAACGATTGTGATGGTGACGCTTATCAATCTTATAGCCATGATCACGGTAATATTTTTCTCCCCGCCTGTCATCATGCTGCTTTCTGCCGCGATCAGCCCAAACCGGATCAACGACACAGGAAAAAACGATCGCCATCATCAAACACACATTTATAACTCGGCTTATTGTCATGACTTGATCCTTTATGTTTTGTTCATGAGTTACAGGCTGCTACCAGGCTGCACTGACCGTGTAGCCACGGCCCTCAAGACAGGCCGCCATGGCCCGTCGATAATTGCGTGCCTGTCCTTCAACAAGAGCCGTTTGCTCGTTTCCCTGTCGATTATAGCGATCCTCCAGTCGTTGGGCCTGCACCTGACGTCCTGCATCTGACACACTACCGACAACGGCCCCGGCCACTGCACCAATCACTGCACCTTCAGCTGAATGGCACGGAGATGAAACGATTGCCCCCAGAACCGCTCCAGTTACAGCACCGGCAGCGGTATCATAACCGACTGGAGGCTGTGGGACAACTTCCACCCTCTGGTGTGGCGCCAGAAGCGGCACACTCGGATCAAAACCCGTCTCATGGACCGCCCATAGATAGCATTCGTATCGATCGCGCTCCTGCTGTTCAATCCCCTGCCCTTTGCTCGGATAAAAATAAACCTGTGACGATGGTGGAGCCGATTCTGCAGGTATAGGTTCTATGTATCGCGGTGATGATCCGGCGCATGCTGAAAACGCAACCACCGTCAACATGCCGGCCGATATGCACAAGAAATCCATCAAAAACGCCCGGCCCGTGAAATATTTTCGTAATTTTAAGAACATTTCAATCAACGCCTCTCTAAAAATTCAGGATTGCAGGTCTCCTAACTGTTCACGACCTGAATCCCTTCAAGTTTCCAATCCTCGCTACCCTGGGGACGTGCCCAGATCCACTCCTCGGCAAATTTCACCGGAGATGTCATACTGCCGCTGATCAGTTCTCCAGTCTTATCATTTTCCGTATAATCCAGCAGGTTGGCGGTGAAAAGGACCGTGACAAAGTCTTCCTGGTGCTGTTTGCCAGCATCAACAATCTCCACACCGCGGATAGAGATATTTTCCAGCTTATTTATCTCCCCTTTTTGCCGCATTTCTGAAAAATTCTCTTCATACTGGGCAGACAGATCCTTGCCTATAAGATGCCCATAAGAGGAAAGATCACGCCGCATCCATCCTGCCTGGACCTGAAAAAAAACATCGGAAGCCACCTCAATAAAATGCTTTTCATCAAAGCCCGGATCGGTCTGACGTATCATATCAAGTCCCCCGGCCAGTCCCCCCAATGCTGCTCCGCCTCCGGGAAATGAGGTTCCAATCCCACCTTCCCCTGGAGGCGGGGGCTGAAAACCGGACATGGTGGCCGAGGAGGGCCTGCCGGCAAAACGTCTGTAAAGCAGATAACCGACAACCCCGAGCACGATCAATGGCAGGATACCAAATCCCGACCCACCCGCGCCGAAAAGGCTGCCAAAAAGCATACCGCCGATGGCGCCGCCCAGAAGCCCTCCAGCCAGCGCACTGCCAAAACCTGGTTTTTTCGCCGTAGACGGCTGAGTAGTGGTCGGGGTCTTCGTCGGAGCAGTGCGACTGAAAGTACTGCCTCCTGATCTGGACCGGGCATCGGCATAATCCGTATATATACCACCCTCAATGAAAAGCAGCCCCATCACAATCAATAAAAACGGGGTCAATCGTTTCAACAAATACATTGTTCTCTCCTCTCTCGTAAAGGTTAAAAGGGTGTTGAAAAGTAGCTTGATTGAGCCAATTTTCAAATCTCCCTGATGCTTTTTAGCATTTTTTCGTTGGCTTCATGGCTATTGCTGTTCGTTATTCAAACTTATCAGGTTTGTTTTTGGCTTTTTAAACCCTCTTAAAGGGCAGCACTTATATTTTGTTGATAAGTTGACTCTCGACAACAATAGAAAAAAGCACCTGCTGGTATATTTTAAAAATATAAAATATCAGCAAGTTACACTTGTCATGCTGCTTTTTTGTCTAGCAGTAGCAATTGTTTCGGTTTGTCTGTTTTTTTCTTTTTCCTTGTCCCGGCCATCTTTATCAGTAAGACGGCAATGCTGCCCAGGGTGCATCTGGCCATAGTGGCCTGCTGGCTTCGTACCCGAATAGTTTCCAGGCCGGTTTGATTTTTGAGAAGATTAAAGGGACGTTCACAATTTTTACGAATATCGTGAGCCAGTTTTATTTGCTCAGTTTCATAGGGTATTTGTTGAAATAATCCGCCGTCAACCGTGATATAACGGCATTGGGGGCACGTACCTAAATGCTGACATCCTCCAGGATCTGCTCCACATTTATATTCGTGGGTTTGGTGTTCAAACCCCACACGAAGCATTGGAACATTGCATGAATCATTACAAAATACTGCCCTGCTGTTGCCATCAACATTTTCCGGCAGTGATACCTTTGTGGAGGGCGGCGTTGTCACAATGACACCGGTCTTTTTAAACAAAGAGCCATCCTTGTCATGGTAGGCCTCATCTGCTGTGATAAGTTTTATGTCAATGCCCATTGCCTGGGCCAGATTCACCAGGAAAGGCAAAAAATGACTGTCGTGATGATTGGCCGGAGCCAGAAGAGAAACAAGTGGGAAACTGTGGCCTGTTTTGGCATCAATTGCGGTGAGAGTATGTAACCGGTAGCCAACAACGTACTTCGATTTATCCCGCTTATTGCGCCGTGCCCCGCAATCACAGTCAATATCGTTGTATATGCGTATCTTTTTACCGTTTATATCCAGACTGGCCAGAGGGATTTTGCAATAATTTGCCAGTTCTGTAGAGTCGATTCCGTGGAGGTGGCAATCGCCAAGCAACCCGGATTGTTTAAAATGGTGGAGGATATAAACCAACAGGTTTATCTGCTGGACAAAAGAGAGACCTGAACGGAATTTGCAGAGCTGGGTATGGTCGATCATTGTTTTTTTGTGGAGTGGAAAACCAATAAATACCCTGTTTTGCTTTCGATCCAGGCCAAGATATTCTTTGGTGCAGAATTTACGGTAGCTGATTTCAGGGTATTTGATTGCCTTGAGCAATTCGGCTCGAAATAAATTGCTGGGAAAGATATCCCGCATTGCCGGGCTATACCCATCGTAGGACAAGAGGCGGTTAATGATATTATCATCAATCAATGCATCAATAAATTGCAGCTCTTCATCATCGATATAAATGGATGAGCGCCTATAGTTACTGAACTTTATGATCTTATTGCTGTTGACCATATCGATAAAACGAGCCATTTCGTCAAGGTTGATAATGCCTTTGCCTGGAAGCTGTGTTTCTATTGCAAGCAGTTCTTCGGTAGGCGCTTCAACTGTCTGTTTAAAATTGTATCCGTCTACAACTTCATTCAATACTTTTCTAGAAAGCTCCTTCTTCGTTTTTCTAGGGAGGCGTTTCCAGTTTGGAAATTGTTTTTTCAGTTGTTTTCGTATGATAAGCTTGATATTCTTGTGGTGCATGAAAAGCCTCCGTTTTGATGTTTTTTCTTTTGGTAGGGAATCAACACCATTATAGAGGCTTTTCTGCTTTAAGTAACTATTTTTGTTGACTATTCATGCAATCTTTTCAACACCTTTGTTAAGACTCTCGCGAAAAACAAGATGTCATTTCTTTTTTTTTAAAGCACATCACATGTACATATTCTGTAAAGGACAGATCCTGAACAGCTTAAACATCCTTGATACCGGACTCTTATTCATTACATGACAACCTGCAGCTTAAGGCCGAGGGACGGCAAGGCGTCTTCCGCCCTGATAAAATGGGTTATTTGTACTGCAAGATCACTGTTTTTCAGAGCCCGGCGAAAGAAAAGGGCATCTTGGTCTGAGTCTTCGACAAGCAGAACCCGCAGAGGAAAAGGGAGACTATCGGGGTGCATGACAATTCCTTATCTTTCTCAAAAAGTCTTCTTTCCCGAGAAAAAAACGCGAGAAAGCGTTACAAAAGAGACCGTAATTTTCCCAACAAAGTTGTCTTATTCAAAGATGTAATCACAGCTGCATTATTATTTACCATTTCAAACACCGTTTCTCACCAAATATAATATAAAAAGCAGTAAATACGTCTACGGACAAGAGAAACATTTTTTACGGTTATACAACCCGCAAACCCGACAGGTCAAAGCCTCTCTACATCAACTGATCATGCCTAATGAGTCCCGGGCAGCGATCAATGTTCCTCTTTTTTCGGGCTCCTGCCTGTTTCCCCGCACAATAGAATAAATCCCTTGCTCCTCTTATTCTAATAAAAACAGACAATATGCTAATTGCAATCCAAAACGGTATATGCTATTTCTTTTTCCACCCCTTGCTTCCTTTGAGGTCCTGTCACTTTCAGCATCAGCAACCCGACCCGAAAGAAACATTTTTTAATGTACCAAATAACCTTTTCAATAAGAACTCCAGCAATGCTCAGGGACAGTATTGTTGACACAAACGAAGGAAAAAAAGATGGCAACGCAAAAAATTATTTATACAAAAGTTGATGAAGCACCCGCACTGGCTACGTATTCTTTACTCCCCATCCTCCAGGCATATACAAAGGGATCCGGCGTTTCCATAGAAACAAAGGATATTTCACTTTCAGGAAGAATTATCGCTAACTTTCCCGACAAACTGACTGACAGTCAGAAATTGCCCGATGACTTGGGGGAACTGGGTGATCTTGTCAAACAGCCTGAGACCAATATCATCAAACTGCCCAATATCAGTGCTTCAATCCCGCAATTACAAGATGCCATCAAAGAGTTACAGGAAAAAGGATATGATATCCCCGACTATCCCGAGGAAGCAAAAACAGACAGTGAGAAAGAACTGCAGGCCCGATTTGCCAAAGTTCTTGGAAGTGCGGTAAACCCGGTCTTAAGAGAAGGGAACTCCGATAGAAGAGCGGCAGCTTCAGTTAAACGATTCGGCCAGGCAAATCCGCACAGATTTATGAAAGCGTGGCCAAATGTTTCCACCTCACGAGTCGCGCATATGACTGAAGGAGATTTCTACGGTAGTGAAAAATCAATTACCGTCAAAGATGCTTGCAATGTAAGAATTGAGTTTGTTGCCGATGCTGGAGACAAGGTCGTTCTCAAAGAAGAAACAGCATTATTCGAAGGTGAAGTCATTGATGCCTCGGTCATGAATGTGCGTGCTTTACGAACATTTTACGGGGAACAGATTGAAAACGCTAAAAATGATGGCGTGTTGCTGTCCCTCCATCTCAAAGCGACGATGATGAAAGTTTCAGACCCGATCATGTTTGGTCATTGCGTTTCTGTTTTTTACAAAGACGTTTTTGAAAAGCATGCGGAGGTCATCAATGAACTAGGAGTAAATGTCAACAATGGTCTGGCTGATCTCTATACCAAAATGCAGAATCTCCCGGCAACGCAACGAGAGGAAATTGAAGCAGACATTCAAGCTTTATATAAAACCCAGTCTGAACTTGCCATGGTGGACTCAAGCAAAGGTATCACAAACCTGCATGTCCCCAACAATGTGATTGTCGATGCCTCCATGCCTGTTTTTATTCGTGACGGTGGAAGGATGTGGGGGCCTGATGACCAACTGCACGACACAATCGCCATGATCCCTGACAGGTGTTATGCCACAATCTATCAGGAAGTGGTCGAAGATTGCAAAAAACATGGCGCATTTGACCCTGCAACCATAGGAAGTGTTGCAAATGTCGGTTTGATGGCGCAAAAAGCAGAAGAGTATGGCTCCCACGACAAAACATTCCTGGCCCCTGGTGTGGGCAAGATTTGCATTGTTGACGCTTCTTCAGGAGAAACCCTGCTTGAGCAGCGTGTAGAAGAAGGGGATATTTTCAGAAGCTGTCAAGCAAAAGATGCGCCAATTCAGGATTGGGTCAAGCTTGCTGTCCACAGAGCAAAGGCAACAGGCGCACCTGCAATTTTCTGGCTGGACGAAAAAAGAGGGCATGATGCCGAGATTATAGCAAAAGTAAATACATATCTGCCGAACCATGATACGACGGGTTTAAATGTCCGCATCATGCATCCGGTGGAGGCGATGCGATTTTCCTTAGAAAGAATCAGAAAGGGTGAAAATACGATTTCCGTTACCGGTAATGTCCTTCGCGATTATCTGACTGACCTGTTCCCGATTCTGGAACTAGGTACCAGTGCAAAAATGCTGTCAATCGTGCCGCTTATGAATGGCGGCGGGATGTTTGAGACAGGAGCAGGCGGTTCAGCCCCAAAACATGTCCAGCAGTTTCTGAAAGAAGGCCATCTGCGTTGGGATTCCCTTGGCGAATTTTGTGCCCTTGTGCCGTCATTCGAGCATATAAGCAATACATTCAAATATGAAAAAGCCGGGCTTTTTGCCAGGACCCTTGATCAGGCAATAGGCACCTTTCTGCAAAACGAGAAATCCCCTTCCCGCAAGGTGAACGAGCTCGATACCCGGGGAAGCCATTTTTACCTCGCACTCTATTGGGCTCAGGCATTGGCAGGGCAGAACCAGGATAAGGATCTGCAAATACGTTTTGCAAAAGTAGCCCGGGAGCTTGGCGAAAATGAGGCAAAAATTATTGACGAGCTCAATGCAGCCCAGGGACAACCTGTAGATATTGGCGGCTACTACTGGCCGGATCAGGAAAAAACAACACAGGCGATGCGTCCCAGCCCGACCTTCAACGCCATAGTGGACGCTCTCTAATTATGCCATAAAAATGGCACATAAACTTGATTGTAAAATTCTTGCTCTTGATGTTACCGATATCCCTCTTCAATTTTCAGGAGAAATAAATGAAAGGGAAAGGAAACGTTTTTTTGAACGGGCTGAAAAAAATGCCCCTCGGTTATCAATGTTGACCGGGGGTATGAGTTCGCTTGTGAGGTAGGGGCAATTATTGCGATGCTTCCAGCATGGGAATCCCAAGGTTCCGAGCTTATCTCGGCGCGAGAATTGCGTTGTTATCTTTCATAGTTCATTTAGGGCTGATAACTTTTCAACTGAATCAATTACCAATTTTTTATCTGCTGGATATTCACCAAACAACTTTTCTTGTTTTTCATTTAACTTTGAATAAAATTTTGATTCAATCAGTATTTTATCATCGGTAATGAAGTCTATTTCTGTTGTGTTTTCATATAGATAATATAATATTTTCTTGTTGCGCAATAACAAATAAATATAATTTTCAAAATAACTACCAAGATCTCTTTCACCCATGAACATGTGTTTAATACCAAGGTCAGAAGCATATATCTTTTTAGCAGATAATAACTTCTGATTTGTTTTTCCCCAACGCGGAAGAAGGTGAATAAGATAAGTTGATTCAAAAAAGCTAAGGTATCTTTTTGATGTATCAGGCGAGATACTTAAGATTTTACCTATTTTGTTTATGCTAAGTTGTTTACCACTTCGTTCCATTAATAGGGTGAAATAATCCCTCACTATTTGGTGGTTTTTAATAGCGTGGAATGCTGTTATGTCTTTTTGAATGATGTCATCAACCAAGTTCATCAAATACTCTCTATTTGGGTTCAGAACATTTTCTGGTAACCCTCCATCTTTGCAGTACTCAAGAAAGTATGATTTGTATAATTGTTTGTCTCTCTTCTTTATAGTTATACCCTTGAAAAATAAATATTCTTCTAGGTCAAGTGGTTTGATTTCAAGAGCAATAGACCGGCCTGTTAAACTTGCCTTTTTATCCCTAAGCATTGATGCAGAAGACGAAGCAACAAAAGTTTTTGTGTTTTGAGAATCATAGATATTTTTTAACTGAATATGAAAATCTTCTTTGTAAGTTACCTCATCAAGAAATAAATAGATTTTTTCTTCAATTTTAATCTTATGAATTTTTCTAAACTCATTAACGATTTCAAGAATATTATTTTTATGGAGTAGATAATCGTCAAGGCTTACATATAGAATATGATTGGCAGGAACACCTTTTGCTATTAGCTCTTTAATTATGAGCTTCATTAATGTTGTTTTCCCAACACGACGAAGCCCCGTAAGAACAATAATTTGTTTGAAATCTAAATAACCTCTGAGCTCACTCAGATACTTCTCCCGAGGCTTTACGTTCTCATTTCGGGATGTTTCTTCCCACCAAGGATTATATTGATATAGTAATTCTTCCATTAGAATAATGTAAGTTTATAACTTTATAAAGTCAATATTTTTATTCGTCCAAATCGTATAGTGACAATTAAGGGGGACAGCCCACGATTTTTTCATCTCATGCAATTTTCAGGGTTGTTGGCTTGTTCAGCTTTTATTTTTTTAGTTAAATTAATAAGTTATGCGGTTGCTAGATTGTGTGAGCTAGTTTGAGAAAGACGTATTACGTCATTCGTCAACAGGTAAAGTAGAGGGTTTGGGTGCCGAACGACAAAGTTAATTTTTCCCCTTCGTCAATTTCTTTTGCTGTTTCTTTGGCAGATGCAAAGAAATCTGAAAGTGATCCTGCTTTTAGTTCGACAGTCATTTTATGAACTCCTTAATTTCCTTTTCAAAACGTTCCACAAGTTCTTGGTAGTTCGTAAAGTTCTCAACCTCAGATATCTCACCGAAATAATGTTTGTGATGGAAATTATGGGTATTGTCGTACCCTTTAAATTTAAATTTAACACTTCACTTCCAGGCAGACTGCGTGTGCTCAATAATCCTGTCCGCCACATGCTCCGAGGTCAAGTGATCGGTGTCGATTTCATGCCGGGCGGCATCCTGGTATTTTGGAATCCTTCGTTCCAGAACCTCCGCCACCTCTTCGGTGAAGGTTTTCCCCTCGGTCAGAGCAGGTCTTTCAGTGCCATCGGCAATTCTCGTTACAATGACGTCCACCGAGGCCTTTAACCAGAAAATAACGGCATTGTTCCGCAAAGCCTCAATGTTTTCAGGCCGTTCAATGATGCCGCCACCGGTGTCAATGATGACGTTGTCAAGTTCTGAAAGCTCCCTTGCTAGTTCAGACTCCATATCGCGGAATTTCACCCAGCCGTATTTTTCCACAAAATCCGGGATTGACATGTTCGCCTTTTTCACTATTTCCGCGTCCATGCCCATGCATTTCATGCCAAGGCGCTCAGCAAGAATGCTGCCTACCTCGCTTTTTCCCGTGCCACGATAGCCGATGAGTACAATGTTCATTTTGTCAAGTGCTCCATTACCACCCGGCGCATGACCTCCTCAGGGGCGTCAGTGCCGGTGAATCGTTCAAATTGTAAAACTGCCTGGTTGATAAACATATCCACCCCGAAAATAATTTTGAGTCCGCCGGCCTTGGCCTCTCTGACCAGTTTGGTTTCAAGAGGGGTATAAACAATGTCAAACACCACTTGGTTAGGACGAAAAAGCCTGGCCGGAACCAGAGAGGCATCTACTTTCGGGTGCATGCCGATGGGGGTGCAGTGAAGGATGAGATCGGCACTTTCCATGGCTGCGGCGAGCGAATTGTCATTGAGGATCTCATGCTTTATGGACGCCTCAGTACCGGCTCTAAGATCAGCGGCCAGCCCGTCGAGCATGTCTTTATTAATATCCAGCAGGTTGAGTTCAGCGAGCTCGGTATTACGGGCCAAGGTAAAGGCAATGGCCCGGGCCGCGCCGCCTGAGCCCAGCATGAGGACGTTCATGCCGCTGATGTCCACCCCGGCATCAGCGATGGCTTTTTGCGCCCCCGGTCCGTCGGTGCCCAGACCGATGAGCCTGCCGTTTTCATTGATAATCGTGTTGATGGAACCGATGTTGCGGTCCAGATCCGCTATTTCGTCCACATACTTCATGACCTCGATTTTATGGGGGATGGTGACGCTCATGCCTCGAAAGTTTGTTATGGCCCGCATGCCTGCCAGGGCATTTTTTACATCCTCCACCGGAAAGGCCACATAAACGTAATTCAGCCCACGTTCCATAAAGGCGGCATTGTGGATTGCCGGTGAAAGGCTATGCGAAACCGGGTTGCCGATAATGCCGCATATTTTAGTGTCGCAATCGATTGTTCTAACATTACTCATTTGAACCTCCATGAGATTAACCTCTTATTTGCCAGGCCTTCCCTGTGACGGGAACAGCATCTGTTCTTTTCGCGCGTGCCATTTTTCACGCGACGCATAATATTAGCACTTATTCATCCATATTCAAGTCCTGATAGTCCAACGAGATTCATCCCAGAGAAAAGGGACGTCCTTAAGTAAGTAAGTAATTCTATACAAGTAAATGCAAACTGAGTTCAGCCGCTATCTGTTCGCCCCTCTGGACGGAATAGCTAACATTTGTTGCCAGTCACTGTGTCCTTGGGAGTAAGTTTTGCCACCTCTTTGAACTGCAGAACATCCGGTGGACCGTATTTTGTGTATACAATCGCTTTCATGAGTCTCTCTCAAGATTGCTTCGACCGTTTTCAGAGTGGCCTACGATAATAGACCCTGCAGTGTTGTATGTCTAACTTTATGTGAAATATTCAATGCTTAGATGAAAGAGTTTAGATATACCAAATCTGCTATACATTGAAGAGAAAATGGCATATATCGCCATCCTCAATGATGTAGTCCTTACCGTTGAGTTGCATTTTACCGTTCTTCTTGACTGCCTGCTCAGAGCCGGCAGAGATGAGATCATCATATTTGATCACTTCCACCCGTATAAATCCGCGTTCAATATCACTATGAATCTTGCCGCCGGCAACAGGGGCCACCGCACCTTTGCGGATGGTCCAGGCCCGACATTCATCTTCACCAACCGTATAAAATGACATCAGACCGAGTGCATCGTAAAGAGCAGCGTTGATCCGGTCCCGGCTGGGCATGATGAGACCCATTTCTTTCATAAACTCAAGACGCTCTTCTTCATCTTCAATGGCAGCGATTTCCTTTTCTATCTCACAAGATATTCTGAAAACCCCACCTTCCTGCTCTTCGCCCAAATCATCTTCGGAAACATTATAGGCAAACAAAATCGGCTTCCGGGTCACTAAATCAAGACTTCGGATAACCACCTCTTCATGGGGCTGAAGAGCAATGGTTGACAGGGGCTTTTCAGTCTCCAGTGCCTCGTTGAAGCGAAGGAGTATATCTTCCTCCAAGGCCTGATCCGTAGTCTGACCGGCTTTCTTTTCTTTTGCTATACGCTGGAGACGCGTATCAACAAGCTGCATATCGGCTAACAGCAGTTCATCTTGTATCATAGCCTTGTCACGCTCAGAATCAACCGACCCGGACGGATGATAGACACCGGACGACTCAAAGGAGCGGATTAGCACAAACAGCAAATCACTGCGCAGGGCTGGAGCCATCCATTCCCTGGCTTTGTTGTTTTCGGTAATATCAGGGCACAATACAATCTGGTTTTCTGCATATGTTGTCTTCTTCGGATTGTACATTGAGCTGAGGACATCAATCCGCTTGTCACGGATTGGAGCGACCCCCTCTAACGACTCTCCCGATTTCATTGTCCCGGACACCTCCCGGCCGGTCAGCAAGGTAAAAAGTGTTTTCTTCCCTGATTGGGCCAGACCAAGTAATGCTATTTTCATTTTCTTTCCTTATCTTATCTTATCAAGAGTGATCGCCAATTTTATGTGCAACCTCAGTAAATACTTTACTTTGGGTCATTGAAACAAGGGAGAATTTTTTTAGGTGGCAATCTCCACTACTCACATCATAGCTGCATAGTAGACACCTTCAGTTTTGGAAAGAACGAGATATTTGTAGATTTGGTGTGGCAACATTAACGAATGCTTAACCGGCCAGCCGTGCCTTAGCAACCAACATGGCAATTCTCAGAAAAACGCCGGTGCTCGCCTGCCCCTCTTAATGCTTTTGTTCAAGTAAGCCGCTACGCGGCAGATTGCGCCAATTAATCCGCCTCTCCCCCTCATTTTTAAACAACTTTCCACCCACCCACCCTTGTACCACCCTAACGATTTTACCCTCTTTGGCCGTTACGGAAAAAAAACCACATTTTTTTCAACCCGTTACCCGCAAGGAGGAAATCATGGAAAAGTATTGGTGGTACAAAACCGATGGAAAGACGAAAGGGCAGGTCTACACATTTGACAAAATGGTAAATCTGCCGAATTACAAAGAAGCCGTGGCTTGGAATTAAATTTGTCAAATGTGTAGACCTGACCCCGTTGTCTCCTTATTGACCCCTTATGACCCCAATATATGGGATATCAGTTCGTCACGTTCCCGCTCTGATATATAGGGTTTCATCCTTACATCGAGGATTTTAGCCTCACGCTCTTTTTTTCTTGAAACGGCCTGTTCCGCCTTGTAAATGAGATCATTCAAATCACACGGTTTCGTCAGATAATCGAAGGCGCCAAACTTCAACGCTTCAACGGCGGAATGGACCGTGGCGTGGCCCGTGAGCATGATGACTTCAACGAGAGGGTGTTTTTTTCTGAGTGTTTCAACCGTTTTTATGCCGTCGGGATCAGGCATTCCGACGTCAAGAACAACGACATCAACAGTATCGTCCTTTTTAAGCCGGTTCAGCGCCTCCGTCCCGGAAAAAGCACAGTCCGCCGTAAACCCCCTCTGCCGCAGGCGTCGGGCGATGGTTTCAACAAACGTCTTTTCATCATCGACAAGAAGAAAACTGAACGAACTCATATACTTTTCTTATTGTTGAATGAATAAACTGTTCCGGCTTTTCAGGCAGTCTGATATTCCAGATTATTATCAAAAAAAACATACTTACGGTTGAGATAAGACGCACGCCGTGTATAGGCAACTACGTTTTTATATATATGCACGTTGTTTGAATATGTATAGAAAAACGCCAGTGCCCGCGCGTCGTTCTTGAGCGCATTGTGTACACCCTATTTTAGATATTTTTTACGATCTCTGTAATAGTTTTCATGCGGCCCAAACATGATGAGCTCTATATCCGATTCTGTAAATCTGTATGACAGGAGATGTTGTGTCGATTTTATTTTGAATTTGTGGACGAATACTCCACGTAATTC
Organism: Deltaproteobacteria bacterium; assembly: GCA_030667965.1. Lineage (GTDB taxonomy): Bacteria > Desulfobacterota > Desulfobulbia > Desulfobulbales > SURF-16 > JAHLLM01. Next base: position 626 of record DAOUUW010000014.1, on the reverse strand, counting down.
TCCCTTTTTTTCAATACCCATTTCGGGGTTGCTTATATTTTTTTTGATTTCTGTGTCTAAAGTTATTTTTTCCGCTTTGGTTAATTTTTTAACTTTTTGGGCGAATGACCTTGATTGGTAAATTTTCATTTGTTGTTACCCAAAAGTATATTCAGTTTTTTCACCTTGATCTAACTCTTGGATTCCAATGAAAATTTCTTTAATGAGGTCATAAGTTAAATCTGGGTTTTCTTCCGCGCATTTCCCAATGCGTGCCCAGTGCTCTATTTGTCCAGTAATAGACCTGTGGTCGACTTTGCTAAATTTTCTAGCGTCGTTAAGGAGATTTTCAGAAATTCTTACCGCAGTTGCCATTTTATTGCCTCCGTTATGTTTTGGTTGGATATGTACCATATATTAATTCATAACGTAGCATATTGCAACGCGGTATTTATTTACGGGCTAATGACCTACATCAGTTGCCCGCCGGGGATTTAACATTTAATAACGAACGGTATTTCTTGCGGGCAGCAGAAAGTGTTTTACCAAAAAGAGCCAATACATATTCAGTATCCATCCAATCCATCACTATCGATCCGACAAGTACGCCATGTCCACTCCACAAATAATGATCAAGCTCATCCAGG
>DAOUUW010000262.1 GCA_030667965.1 Deltaproteobacteria bacterium | reverse complement strand
ACTGATCAGGCATTTCAAAAACTGACGAAACTGGAAAAGAGCAATGACCAGCGAAAGCAGGCGGAGCAACAGATGATCAGAAAGGCAACCCGGTACGCCGTGGAGATTAATGGTGCACAAAAAAGTTCTCTTGTTATAGCTGACGATACATTTCACGCAGGAGTGCAGGGTATTGTCGCATCCCGTCTGGTTGACGCATTCGGCAAACCGGCTGTGGTGTTCAGCCCGGTAAGCGGGGGTAATATTTTGTCAGGTTCCGCAAGAACTATTAACGGGATCCATGTTCGTGATGTTTTGCAGAAAATTCATGAAAAACATGCCAAATTGATGGAATCATTCGGAGGACATAAGGGGGCTGCGGGCCTCAAGATAAAAAAAGAGAACTTTGAAGATTTTAGAAACGCCTTTGAAGAGGTTGTTGTGCAAAAGACAGGCGGCCGGGAGCTGCATCCTGTAGTTTTAACGGACGGAAGGCTTGCTGGTGATTTAATGACTCTGCAGACCCTGAAGGAAATGGAGGAGCTTGAACCTTATGGACGTGAATTTGAGGAACCTGTCTTTGAGGGTGTTTTTACCGTGCAAAGAAGCCGTCTGGTTGGTTCGGAGCCGATTCATCTGTCTATGCAGCTGCAGATGGAGGAGAGAAATTTTCAGGGGATATGGTTTCGGGCAATTGTAAATGTTGGAGACAAACAGCCGGTTAGGCAGGGTGACAGGGTGAAATGTGCTTACAAGTTGAAACTGAATGATTTTCGTGGGCGGCAGAGTCTGCAACTTTTTATTGAGTATGCTGAGACGGTGGAATGAGAGTTCAGTAGCCGTTAGGTAGGAATGAGAATTTCTCACAGAGTTCGCAGAGACACAGAGAAAGGCAAAAAGGGGAAAAAATTCTGTGAACTCTGTGCCTCTGTGAGATCATAATTTAAAAAATGAAAGAGGAGATGTCCTCGTATTTTTTTACCTCATCTATCTGAATTTATTAATATAAATAAAACTATACATAATATACATTATGCGACATTACGAATATGGTGTTTTCTTTTAATCTCGAGAATGCTACATAGATGCAAGTTTTAATGAAACGCCCTCTTTATTCTGAATTCTTTTGAAAATGGAGTTTATAAGTCAATGAGTCGAGATGTTTACCAGGAACCGCTTGTCAGTCGTTATACAAGCGTTGAGATGCAGCAGATTTTTTCCGAGCAGACAAAATTTCAGACATGGCGCCGATGTTGGATTGCCCTGGCCGAGGCGCAGTATGAGCTAGGTCTTGATGATATTGTTACCGCTGAGATGGTTGAGCAGTTAAAGAAGTTTGAAAAAGACATCAATTTTGATGTGGCTGCGCAGAAAGAGAAAGAAATCCGCCACGATGTCATGGCCCATGTGTATGCCTACGGCAAGCAGTGTCCTCTGGCTGAACCTATTATTCATCTCGGGGCCACTTCCCAGTTTGTCGGCTGCAATACTGATCTTTTACTGCAGCGTAACGCTTTAAAATTGATAAAAAAAGCCCTTGTAAACGTTATTGCGAATCTTGCTTCATTCTGCAGGACGCATCGCTCCATTGCAACGCTTGGCTATACCCATTATCAGCCGGCCCAGCCGACCACCGTCGGCAAGCGGCATACCCTCTATATTCAGGATCTGCTTATGGATCTTGATTATATTGAAAACCTGGAGAAACAGTTCAAAGCCAGGGGCGCCAAGGGTACTGTCGGCACCCAGGCCACCTTTATAGAGCTTTTTAAGGGTGACCATGACAAAGTCAGGCAATTGGACCTTCTTGTGGCGAAAAAGCTCGGTTTTGATGATGTTTTTGCCGTAACCGGGCAGACCTACACCCGCAAACTTGACATGAAGACTGCTGAAACCCTGGCCGGCATCGGTGCTTCAGCCCATAATTTCGCCGTGGATCTGCGTCTTTTGTCTAATCTCAAGGTGCAGGAAGAGCCGTTTGCCAAGAGTCAGGTGGGTAGTTCGGCCATGGCCTATAAGCGGAATCCCATGCGCAGTGAACGTATGACCGGTCTTGCCCGTAAGCTCATGGGGCTTCCCTCTGATTTTGCCGCAACCTATGCAAACCAGTGGTTTGAAAGAACGCTGGATGATTCTGCTATTCGCCGCATGGATGTTCCCCAGACCTTTTTGCTTGCCGATGCCATCCTTAAGCTTTATCTTAATATTACGAGCGGAATGGTTGTTTTTCCGAAACAAATTGAACGTCATCTCCGTATGGAGCTGCCCTTCATGGCCACTGAAAAGATATTGATGGCCTGTGTTGAAAAAGGACAAAGCCGCCAGGAAATGCACGAAATTATCAAGGTTCACTCCGTTGAAGCCGGCAGGGTTGTCAAGGAAGATGGAAAGGATAATGACCTGCTTACCCGTCTTGGTGGAAATCCTGCGGTCCCCTTTTCCGGTGCTGAACTGGAAGCCATGCTCGGTACTGGTGAGGAATTTACCGGCCGTGCTGCTGAGCAGACGGATGAATTTCTCACCGAAGTTGTTGAGCCACGTTTGGCCATGTATCAAGATTTAGT
>DAOUUW010000019.1 GCA_030667965.1 Deltaproteobacteria bacterium | reverse complement strand
TGTTATGGAAAACGTCACTCTGGGCCTTGCCGTACTGCTTGCCGTGGGAATGCTGGTAGCCAAGGCTGGACAAAAAATAAATCTGCCATCGGTCACCGGCTACATACTTGCCGGGTTGTTGCTTGGGCCATCCGGGGCAAGCTTTATTACGCGCGATACAATCGGCCACAATCTTGATCATTTTACCGAGATTGCCCTCATGCTCATAGCCTTTGGCATCGGAGAGCAGATTGAGCTGAAGCGTTTACGCAAGTCGGCATGGGTGATCGGTTTGATCGGGGTGTTTGAAGCAGGCGGTGCTTTCTTTTTTGTCGGGGTTTCGTCTTTTCTGCTGGCCAGAGTTTTTGGTATAAACAGTGAGCTATGGGTTTTTAATGATTACCTGGTGCTGGCGCTCCTTCTTGGCTCTATTTCCGTTGCAACAGCCCCGGCAACAAGTCTGCATGTCATGCGCGAACTCAAAGCACAGGGGCCTCTTACTTCCACTCTGATGCCCGTTGTGGCATTTAATAATGGGAATGCCATTATTTTTTTTGGTCTTGCCATGTCTATTTCAAGCCATATAATCGGCTCAAGCAAAGGGTCGTTGCCCGGTGCTGTTGCGGCAAGTCTGACGGAAATCAGCTTTTCCCTCGTGATCGGCATGATGACCGGACTGGTCATCTCGTTCATCCTGCCATGGCTGAAACGCCATGATGAAATGCTTACAGCAGGTCTGGCCCTGCTTCTTTTTTGTGGTGAGTTATCACGCCTGCTGGATCTGTCCCCTCTGCTTGCCGGCATGGCCGCCGGCTTTACCGTTATTAACCGGGTTACCAGGGATGTCAGGTTGTTTCGGGCATTAAACAGCTTTGAACCACCAATTTATGTCCTCTTTTTCACTCTTGCCGGTACTCATCTTGACTTTTTTTCAATCGGTGCTGCGGGATGGATGGGTCTGGCTTACTTTTTTTGCAGGATGCTGGGCAAGTATTGCGGAGCATTTTGCGGAGCCCTTCTTGCCGGAACATCAACTGCGGTTCGGAAGTATCTCGGTATGGCACTGGTTCCCCAGGCTGGTGTGGCCATTGGTCTTATTTTCCTGATTAATAGTGATGCACGGTTTGATGAATTTTCCGCAATTATCACACCAGTGGTGCTGGCCGGGGTGATTCTTGCCGAAGTGTTCGGCCCGATATTGACCCGCCATGCCATGGAGAAAGCAGGTGAGGCCCATTCCGGGGTAGGTGAAGAAGAGTCCGAGTCCATGAAAAATGGTAACGGGTTTGAACGTGATGAAATTGCCGCCCATGCCAATGTGTCCATTGTTCCCTGGATCTGGAGAAAACTTGTTCCCCATTTCTATCCTGAAGGTGTGGTTATTTTTGGCGCTTCACATCCGTCAACAATATGCGGACTTGCCCGTATATCAACAATTCTGGCCCATCATTTCAGGGCGTCTCCCCTGTCAGTTCGAGTTGTGAAGCCCGAGGTGAAGAATGTTGCATTGCATGGCGCTTTTGTCACCCTTTTTTCAGGCGAAAAAGATGAGGTTGAAAGTATTGGCTATGGATTGGATACCCAACTGATCCAAAATGAGAATGTGGCTTCCGGCATTGTTGCTGCCGTTAAAAATAATAATACCAAGGCTCTTGTACTTGGATATCCCGTGCATGGTACGATGCATGGGTTCAAGGAGATTCTGCAAAAAGTAGCAATGAATGTTTCATGCCCCCTTGTGGTGGTTAAATTTTATGGAGAACTACATACGGAAAATATACTTGTGCCGGTTGTCAGTATTGATAATCTCACGATTATTGGCCCGATAGTGCATGCCTTGTCAAAGGTGGGTGAGCACAATATAGAAATTCTTTACCTTTTGCCTGGTGATGAAACCGAGGAAGCCGCCCAACAGGAGAGAGAAAAAATGATCCATTGGGCCGACACAATGAAAATCACATCGGATATGAGCTTCAGGGTGGAAAGGACCGATGCCAGGCATGAAACCATCTTCAAAGAGTCGAAAAAGAATGATCTTGTTGTCATGGGGACATCGCGCAAGAATATTATGAAAAAGTTTTTATTCGGGTCTCTTACCGAGACTGTAGTAAAGCGCTGCCGGAAACCTGTGCTCATTGTTTGTCTACCTGTCAAGGGGGTCCCTGATAAAGAGTTAAGTGACTGGAGAATTGATGATGCAAAGTGATTTTACCAATACCCATGTTCTTCTCCTGACAGGGATTGATTTTGACGAATGCAAAGAGAAGGTTCTTCATTATTTCGACAGGAACGTGCTGGTCAAATACGACAGGGTGGATATTGTCGCTGATGAGTCGTTTAACGCCGGACGCAACGGGCATGAATTCCAGGAAGCCCTTGTCCGGGCATTGGCAGAAAATAGCAGCAAGAGGGCAGGGCTTATTCACGAACTGACTGAAGAGGGATATGGTGATCTGGCCGGCTGGCAGGACCTGCCCCAGGGATATGTCAGCAAGATTGTTCATACCCTGGCCCATATGGTGGATGGTTTTTTTGGCGTTGATTCAGCTCTGTATAACCTGATCAACGATTCACATCATGTTCCAGACGCTCTCATGGACAGCATACGACAAAACCCTGAAGAGTTCTGGTTGATTAAGGTTATTGGGCGTACTTCCAGCGGTCAGCAGACGGATAGGATAGGGTTTTTACGGAAGCATGGCAAAGAATGATGGTTTACGGTTGGCAGTTTCCTGTTAACGGTTAAAGGATGTTGTTATGATTTTAATCCTTGCTCAAACCGCCAACCGTACATTGTTTTTACGATTCTAAAATAACAGGCAGATATTCCGGCTGCCAGCGCATTTTGTCAATCAGGGTATCCAGCCGCTCTTCATTATTATCGTGCTGAAAATCGCTGAATGCGCAAAGATGGCCGACATTGGCCTGAATGGCTGTCCGACCAACCGCCTGGGCAACCTTCAGGCTGACCTGACGCAGTTCGTTGACAGGCGGCAGCAGTTCACCATGTTCCATGGCCTGCTGCGTGACGTAGCCGGAAACGGCATGGGCGGCGGCGGTAAAGAAAGAAGGAAGGACCTCCTTGGCGCCGGAAGCGAGGATGCCCAGGCCCACACCCGGGAAGACGAAAACATTGTTGCACTGGCCGACCTTATATGTCTGGCCGTTATGGCTCACCGGAGCAAAGGGGCTGCCCGTTGCCACAAGGGCCTTGCCGTCCGTCCATTTATAGATGTCCTCAGGTAATGCCTCGGTCATTGATGTGGGGTTGCTTAAAGGCAGAATAACCGGCCTGTCCGTATTGGCCAGGGATGCCTGTATGACCTCTTTTGTAAAACATCCGCCCTGTCCGGATGTACCGATAAGCACGGTTACTTTTTCGTGTTTCACCACATTTTCCAGGCTGCCGTCTCCCGCTTCTTTCAGCCAGGGCAGTTTCGCAGGATCTTTGGCGAATTTCTCTTTATACGGTTCAAGTTTTCGGTCAGTGGTCACCAGCCCGCGGCTGTCCAGGGTGAAGATGCGTTTGCGTGCCAATGTCCGGCTTAAGCCGTTTTCAACCAGGGCGGTTTCAATCTGTTCGGCAATTCCCACCCCGCCGGCTCCTGCGCCGTGAATAAGATAAATCTGGTCTTCAAATTTTTCTTTTTTAATGCGCATGGCGGTCAATATGCCCGCCAGGGTGACTGCGCCGGTACCCTGGATGTCATCATTAAAGGAAATAAGATCATGCAGGTAGGAGTCCCTGATGGCAAAGGCGTTCTGTTTGGAAAAATCCTCCCATTGGCAGAGTGCATTGGGGAAGACAGCCCTGAAGGCCTTGGCAAACTGCTGGACAAAGCGCAGATAGTCATCGCCGGTCAGGCGCTCGTGCCTCCAGCCGAGATAATCCTCGTCGTCAAGCAGCGCTTTGTTGTTGGTGCCGACATCCAGAGAGATCGGCAGGCAATGCCAGGGAGCAATGCCGGCACCCTGGGTATAGAGCATCAGTTTTCCGAGGCAGATGGCAATGCCGCCCGCTCCCTGGTCGCCGATGCCTAAAATTCCCTGGTTGTCCGTTACCACGGCCACCCTGATATCCCGATGTGTGTAGTCTCGCAGGATGTCTTCAGCATGTTCGATATTGCCGGGGAAAAAATGCAGTCCGTTGGCATTGCGAAAAATTGACGAGTAGCGCTGGCAGGCAAGACCCACCGTGGGGGTGTAGATAATCCCCATGTAACGCTCAATGTCGCTGCGGATCAGGGCGTGGGCAAGGGTGACGTTGCGGTCGAAAAGGGCACGTATATAGATATAACGTTCAATATCGTCCTCTTTGTTTTTTACTTTTTCAGCACTATTGGCAATTTGCTTGTCCATCAAACGCGGTGAAGGGGGAAGAGCTCCCAATAAATTAAGACGCTCACGTTCTTCATCGTTAAAAGCCGTGCCCTTATTGACATAGTTGTTGTATTGCAGGGACAGTCCCGGCTGTTTTGCGATGATCGCTTCAGTGTTGCCATGCTCGCCGTATTTGAATGCATAAATCTCTTTTGCCATCTAAAAATCTCCTGAGAATTATTTACCGAACAACCCTTTGAAGGCATCCATGGCGTTGTTTATGTTTTCCTGCATGTTTCCTTCATCTTGGGCAGGCGGGGTCTGTCGGTCTATCTGGTCGGCAGGGGGTGTTGTTGTGCTGTATGTTTCACTTGGCGGCTGCATCTGCATCTGTGAGGCGCCATCCGGTGACTTCATCATGTCAAGTGTCGATTTCGCCATGGAGCGGACTGCTTCATCAGCCTGTGGGTCATGGATGATTTCAATCCCCTTGGGAGGTGTAAAAACATCCATGCTGACAGAACCGGTTTTAATTGATGTAGCTGTTGAGGAAAAATTCATCCCCATCATATTGGTTTCGCTCTTCAGCGGTACAGCTGTGCCGTGAATCAAATAAACAGTGCTGCCGCTCATGGTGGTAAGATCGCAGTTATAGCCTAAGATTTTTTCTGCATTCTGCTGGAATTGTACCTGGGCTCCGCCGGAGACGAAGGTTCCCATTTCTTCCGCATTTTTGCGCACCATCTTTTTTTCTTTTGATGAGAGATTATTGTATTCCTCCATCATAAATTTCACAGGGTTGGCGGTTTTTGTCCCTGTTTTCTCTGTCATGTCGATATTATACACCCAGTCCGGCGTAATGATTTCGATTTCGTCGGTATTCATGGTGACAAACATGACCTTCTGGGTGGTCTTGCGATACGTGGCCTGCAATTGACCGTACTGCGTTGTGTAGAAGGTTTCAGAACCGTTTGCCGAACCGGTGACTTCATACTCGATGGTCGCATTTTTAAAGGGAAGTTTTTGCTCCCAGGGATTGTCTGCAGCAAATGCGGGAGTGTGCAGGATAAAACTGACAATGAGAAGATGCAGGAACAGGCCGAGTTTGATTTTCATGGAGGTCACCTTTGGGGTTCAATAGTTCTTTTGGATTCAATAGTTTGTTAAGCGAGTATTCTTACCTAGTATAGCGACAATCTAAGAGGAAGGACAAGTTAAAATTTCTCGGGTACTTAAACTTCCAGATCAAAGGCAGCTGCGAAAAGTTTCTTCGTGTAGGGATGCCGGGGATTGGCGAAAATTTCCGATGCCTGTCCTTTTTCAATTATCATTCCGTCTTTCATAACAGCCACCTCGTCTGATAAGGCACGAACAACACGCAGGTCATGTGAGATAAAGAGATAGGTTATTGTATATTTTTCCTGGAGTTTGCGCAGTAGATCAATAATCTGGGCCTGAATGGTCATGTCAAGGGCACTGGTTGGTTCGTCAAGCACGATGAATTTAGGCTGCAAAACAATGGCCCGGGCAATGGCGATCCTTTGCCGTTGTCCTCCTGAGAATTCATGGGGATAACGGTCGGCCATTTCCGGCGAAAGGCCGACTTCATGCAGAACCTGTTCAACTATGTTTTTTCTTTCTGCCTTTGATGATCCAATGCCATGCACGGCAAGACCCTCGACAATAATCTGAAAAACGGTCAGTCTGGGAGAAAGAGATGAAAATGGATCCTGAAAAACAACCTGCAGTTCCCGGCGCAGACTCCGCATCTGCCGTTTGTTCTTGCTGAAAAGATCAGAACCCCTGTAGCTGATTTCCCCCTGGCTGTCCACCAGGCGCAGGATGCTCATGCCCAGGGTGCTTTTTCCGGAGCCTGATTCGCCGACAATGCCGTAGGTCGTTCCCTCATGGATGGTGATGCTGATGCCGTTTACAGCTTTTATTTCCCCTACCTTGCGTTTAAAAAACCCTTTCTTGATGGGAAAATGGCAATGAAGATCCGTAACCGAAAGGAGTGGTGGGGTGGTTTTTTTTGGCTGGGGCTCACCTTTTGGCACACTGTCAAGCAGGTTGATCGTGTATGGATGTTGTGGGGAAGAAAATATACGGTCGGTTTTGCCCTGTTCGACAATATGGCCTTTGTGCATGATATGTACGTAGTCTGCCGCTTTTTTTACCATGTGCAGGTCATGGGTTATGAGCAGAATAGCCATATTGAATTCCTGCTGCAGATCATGCAGGAGAGCAAGAATCTGGGCCTGAATGGTGACGTCGAGGGCTGTTGTCGGTTCATCTGCAATGAGCAGCCTTGGCCGGCAGGCAAGGGCCATGGAGATCATCACTCTCTGTCGTTGGCCTCCTGAAAGTTGATGCGGGAAATTAAGCAGCCGGTTTTCAGGATCAACAATACCTGTTTTTTCAAGCAGCAGCAGGGACTGTTTGCGGGCCTCTTCCCGGGTTAAATTCTGGTGGAGCATGAGAGGCTCAATGAGTTGGGCGCCGATGGTGTATACAGGGTTAAGTGAAGTCATCGGCTCCTGGAAAATCATGGCAATGCGGTTGCCCCTGATTTTCTGCATTTGCCGTTCATTAAAGTCGAGAAGATTTTGCCCCTGGAAATTAATTTCACCACTGCAAGCGAACGAATCCTTGTCAAGAAGCTGCAGAATAGAAAAAGCAGTGACCGATTTTCCTGAACCCGATTCACCGACAAGGGCCACAGTCTGCCCTTCGTCAATTGAGAGTGATACCTCGTGAAGGACATCCACATGTGTGTCTCGGCTGTGAAAGCCTGCGGTGATATTTTTTATCTTGAGGAGCATGTCATACCTTGCGCGGATCAAAGGTTTCCCGCAGGGCCTCGCCTATGAAAATGAGCAGGATCAGCGTTCCCACAAGTACTGTGAACGTACTGAGCGAAAGCCACCAGGCATCGATATTTGATTTTCCCTGGGCCAGGAGTTCGCCAAGGCTCGGAGTGGGCGGTGGCACGCCGAGGCCGAGGAAATCAAGGCTTGTCAGGGCAAGGATGGCTCCGGACATGCGAAAGGGTAGAAAGGTAATAACCGGGGTCATGCCGTTTGGCAGGAGATGGCGGAACATGATGGTTGCATCACCCACTCCCATGGCCTTGGCCGCCGTGACGTAATCAAGGTTACGGCTTTTGAGAAATTCTGCGCGAACATAATCCGATAATCCCATCCAGCCGAACATGGAAAGAAGAACCAGCAGAAGAAGAAGACTTGGTTTGAAAATTGAGGAAAAAATAATCAGCAGATAGAGTTCCGGCATGGAGCCCCATATTTCAATAAAACGCTGGAAAAAGAGATCCGTCCTGCCGCCGAAATACCCCTGAATAGCTCCGGCAAGAATACCCACCAGGGTGCCGATGACCGTCAGGCTGAGGCCAAATAAGATTGACAGGCGAAAACCGTATATGAGACGGGCCAGCACATCCCGGCCGCGGTCGTCTGTTCCGAGGAGGTTTTCCCGGTTTGGAACCGAAGGGACAGGAACATCGAGATTAGGGTTGATGGAAGCATAACTGTAAGGATTAAGAGGGAAAAAGGCTCGGTTGCCGTTGCTGGTTATCTTTTTTAGAATATAAGGGTCGCGGTAGTCAGCTTCCGTATCAAAATCGCCGCCAAAGGTTGTTTCCGGATAGCTTTTCAGGAAAGGGCTGTAAAACTGGTCTTCATAAATGATCAGAAAGGGCCTGTCATTGCTGACAAACTCCGCTCCAAGACTGATTATAAAGAGAATTGAAAAGATGATCAGGCTGTAGTAACCCCGTTTGTTTGCCTTGAATTTTGCCCATCGCCTCCTGAACATGCTGCTTTGTCTATGTGATCCCATCATGCCTACTCCGTACTGTCAAAGGTGATGCGGGGATCAACCATCACATAGCTCAGGTCTGAAAGAAGGCGGGAAAGAAGGCCGATGATGGTGAAAAAATAAAGTGTGCCCAGGACAACGGGATAATCCCGGTTCAGGATGGACTCATAGGCAAGCAGGCCCATGCCGTCCAGGGAAAAGATGGTTTCAATAAGCAGGCTGCCGGTGAAAAAAGCAGTAATAAATGAGCCGGGAAAGCCTGTGATGATAGGAATGATGGCATTTCTGAAAACATGACGGTACAGCACCATGTTTTCGCTGAGTCCCTTGGCCCGCGCTGTCAGCACGTATTGTTTTCTGATTTCCTCAAGAAAGCTGTTTTTCGTCAGCAGGGTCATAACAGCGAGGCTGCCCACTGCACTTGAAGTGATGGGCAGCACCATGTGCCAGAGATAATCAAGAATTTTGCTCATCAGACTTAATTCGTGCCAGTTATCGGAAATAAGACCGCGCAAAGGGAAAATATTCCAGAAACTGCCGCCGCCGAAAAGAACAATGAGCAGAATGGCCAGCACAAAGCCGGGTATGGCGTAGCCAATCAGGATAATGGAGCTGGAAAAAACATCAAAACGTGATCCGTCTCGTATGGCCTTTTTAATGCCAAGGGGGATGCAGACCCCGTAAACAATTAAAAACGACCAGAGCCCCAGGGACATGGATACCGGCAGTTTGGATATCACCAGGTTGACAACACTTTGATGGTGGTAATAGGAGTTGCCAAAATCAAAGACCACATAGTTGGCCATCATGGAGAAAAAACGCTCCACCGGTGGTTTGTCAAAACCGTACATGGTCTTGATCTGGTTGATTTTCTCCTCATCAAGCCCCTGACTTCCCTGGTAGATGCTTGTTGCGCCGGAGCTCACCTCTCCGCCACGGGAGGATCCCTGCATGTCGGCAATCATCCTTTCCACCGGACCGCCCGGCACAAACTGGGTCACCGTAAAGGTGATCAGCATAATACCGAACAGGGTGGGAATCATGAGAAGTATGCGGCGAAGAATGTATGAAAACATTGGTTATTTATTGATAATTGATTGGTTTTCACCCTCTCCCTAAAAGGGAGAGGGCCGGGGTGAGGGTGACTCTAACGAGACTTCATTAAATATTGCTTGCAGGATTGTATCTGTATCAGCAAAAACATCATTATTCCAGAAACGTAAGACCTTGAACCCATTTTTTTCTAAAAAAACAGTCCTGTTTTCATCGTATAATAACGTTTCAGCGTGTTGACCGCCATCGAGTTCGATAATAATTTTGTGTGATAAACAAATAAAATCGACAATGTACTTTCCAATTTGATGTTGTCGCCGAAATTTGCATTCGGCTATTTGTCTGTTTCTGAGATGTTTCCAAAGAAGCTTTTCAGCTTCGGTTTGATTTTTTCGTAGTTTTTTTGCCAGGTGTTTCAAAAGGATTTTCTCCCTCACCCCATCCCTCTCCCGCTGGGAGAGGGAGTTGGCCGCACATTTTATCCAGGTGTTATCAACTTTGTTTATCAACCTCTCCCAACTAGAGAGAGGAAGTGTGTCATATATTTCAATCAGACGCTATCAACTATGTTTTCCCCCTCTCCCTATTGGGGAGAGGGTCGGGGTGAGGGGAGTAACATGTTATAATAAAGGACATTTTCAATTTTCAATTATCAATTGCCTTTCCCTCCCACCACGTCATGAGCAACTGAAAAGGATTATAATAAAGGGGCAGGGTATCAGGGCGGGAAAATTTATCCCAGTAGGTCAGGCGGTAGCTGGCAAGATACCAGTTGGGAACGACATAATAATGATGCAGGAGAACCCTGTCGAGTGCCTTGCATGCTGCAGTAAGTTCTTTCTGGGTCTCGGCATAGATGATATGGTCAACCAGCTTGTCAACCACGGGATTTCTTATGCCGATGACATTACGTGAGCCGGTGTGGTCTGCAGCGTCGGAGGTCCAATAGTCACGTTGTTCGTTGCCGGGAGACTGGGACTGGCCGAAAACCTCCACCGTCATATCGTAGTCAAAAGTCTGCATGCGCCGCACATAAAGGGCTGGATCTATGGTGCGGTAGGTGGCCTGTATGCCCAGAGTTTTCAGGTTCTTGACAAAATCAGCCATGACCCGTTCAAAGGATGGCGAGACGAGCAATATTTCAAAGGTAAAAGGGGCTCCTTCACGGTTTTGCAGGTTGCCGTTTTCGATATTCCAGCCTGCCTCGGCCAGCAGTTTTCGGGCAGTACGAAGATTGCTGCGAAGCTGCTGGGGTGAGCCTGTCAGCACAGGTGCGGGTTCCTGGGTAAAAACCTCCGGGGGTAATTGGCTTTTGAAAGGCTGCAGTATTTCAAGTTCCAATCCCTGGGGAAGACCGCTTGCAGCAAGATCAGAGTTGCTGAAAAAGCTTCGGGTCTGGGTGTATTGCTCGAAAAAAAGCGTTTTATTGGTGCGGTCGAAATCAAAGGCCATGCCGATTGCCCGGCGCACGTTTATGTCAGCAAAAATAGGATTGCGCAGGTTAAAAATAAAGGCCTGCATGCCCTGATTGTTTTTATGGGGGAGCAGTTCTTTTTTAATCTGGCCGCTGTCAAAACGGCTTCCCTTCAGGTCCCTGGCCCATTGCTTGGCAATGTTGATATGCATGAAATCATATTCACCTGCCTTGAAAGCCTCAACCGAGACAATCTGGTCTTTGAAATATTTGAATGTAATTGTGTCAAAGTTGAACATGCCTTTACGGCAGGCAATATCATTGCCCCAGTAATTGGGATTTCGCGTATAGGTAATTGATTTTCCCTGCTTGAAGTCGCTGACGACAAAGGGGCCGCTACCCAACGGGGAAACCATATTGGAGGAATCAAAGGGATGTTTTTCGTAAAAGGAGCGGGAAAAGACCGGCAGCTGGCCGGCAATCATGTGGATTTCCCGGTTCGTCTGGACAAAATGAAAGCGGATTTTGTTGGGGCCGATAATTTCAGCATGGCTGATGTCCTGATAATAGGAAGGGTAAAAGGGATGGGCCTCCTGGCTCTTGAGGGTTTCCAGAGAAAATTTGATGTCTTCCGGTGTGATTTTCGTTCCATCTGAAAAGCATGCCTTTTCGTTTAACGTAAAGGTTACGCTCATTTTATCATCAGCAAGTTCAATGTCTTTTGCGATCAAACCGTACTCGGCAAAAGGCTCGTCAAGACTTGACACGGCAAGCGTCTCAAAGACAAGTTCCGTCAGGCCGTCCGGTGCCGTTCCCTTCATAGTGTAGGGATTCATTTTATCAAAGCTGCCTAGGGAATGGAGGACAAGCTCGCCTCCTTTGACGGCATGTTTTGATGTGTAGTCAAAGCGCTCGAACCCGGCAGCATATTTAAGCTTGCCGTCAATGCTGATGCCATGGGCGGCCAATGCCCTATGTCCGGCAAGCAGGCTGATGGAAATTGTTGCGAGCAAAGTATAAAGCAATACGAAATATGTTTTATGTCTTCTCATGATAGTATCTCTGAATTTCTCTCACAGAGGCACGGAGTTCACAGAGTTTTTTTATTTTTTTCTCTGTGTCTCTGCGCACTCTGTGAGATATTTTTTATGAATTTAAAACTCTAAGAATGAAGCTGTTGCTCCGGCTGTAATTTGTTCAGCAGGGACAGGGCGCCTGCTATGATGTTTGAGAGTAGGGTAAGCAGGTAGGCATCATGGTCATTGAAATCGTACTGTTTTTTATTGGTCACTTCCAGAACGCCGAAAATTTTACCTTCCAGGTGTAGTGGTACGGCCAGAATGGATTCCGTTTCTGCTCCTGCGGGATTTTTTTCAAGTACATTCTTTTCAGTGTTTGACCTGTTTACATAGGCAGTATGGCCATGGCTGAACACCCAGCCGGAAAGGCCTTTATCTATGATAATATGTTTACCCTCAAGTTCCTTTTTTTTCGGTCCGGCATGCAGGGCTATGATGATGTTGGTTTTTTCCTTATTTGCAATCAGCAGAGAAGTGGTCTCAGCATGAAGAATTTCAGAAGTCATTTCAAGAGATTGAGAGAAAAACCATGGGTCATTATACAGGTTCTGGGCCAGGAGAGATATGCGCAGCAGGGCGAGAAGTTCGTCACGGTTTAGATTTTCAGTCAGTTTCTCCGGCATCAACTGTGATAAAAGACTGGTGCTCAGCACCCGTGGATCCACAGCATCCATTTCCACAAGAATATCTCCCAGGTGAGCCTGTCCACCCTGATGGCTCTGCAGCCAATTCAGCAGGTACGCTCTCACTTTGTGATGGTCTGAGTCAGAATGCGGTTGCTGCGCAGGAGGATGAAGAGCCGTTTTCTTCTGCCTGCTGAGAGCTTCATTGATGGTCTTTTCTTCGACAAGTCCCTGTTCAAGTAGAATATCGCCAAGTCTTTGCCATTGAAAGCGGTTTGTTAACAGATGCCCCGAGATGTTTGCCCTGATGCTTTCAAGATAGGGGTTTCTTCCATCGGAAAAATAAACAGCAAGATACCTGTCCATTCTGCCGAAGAGTTGGAGTCTGGGCAGAATAAAATTTTCATAAAATGCCGGGGTGTTGTTGAGCATTTCCGAAAAAGAGCCATACACATGGATTGATCGTTCCCGCAGACTGTCCGCTTCCTCTGATAAGTATCCTTCGGAAAATTCTTTATATAGATCGTGCAGACGGCGTATATAATTGATGTCGGCCAGTTGGGCTATAAGATCGGCTGAAGCAACTATTTTTGCCATGATCAGCTGTTCTTCATTGTTGAAATCCGACAGATCGGGTTCTTTGCCGAATTCAGTCATGTCGATGATGCGGCATATGAAGTTGATATTTTCTTCGGACCATCCTTTTTGTGTGAGATAATTGCGGGCAAGGGTTTTGCTGCGCTCAACATGGGTAAAGGTGTATTTACCGCCTTTTCCTTGATTGTCATTTTTGTTTTTCAGGTAGCCGGCATCATGCAGGAGAGCAGCACAGATGCCGGCCCGAAAAACAGGTTCGGAAATTTTTTTGCGCGTGTGCTTGCTGTTCCAGCCGGAAACCATGTAGACTGCGGCAAGAGTAACAGCCAGGCTGTGATGTATGTTGTGGTAGTCGACTTGACATGCCTCATATTCCGGCCACATGCCTTTGTAAAGGTTCAGTGTGTCCTTAAAGACTTGAGACAGATCTTTGTCATACCGGTCATATTTTTTCCGGATGATTGCCAGTATTTGATTGACTACTGTTTGCGGGTCGGGATCAGAATGTTCAGGAGGCAGGTTGATGGGAAGAGAATCGTAGTATTTCTTCTGCATAGGTAATGTGGCTGCATGATGTGGGAGAGTGATGTTGCCGTGAAAATCTTTTATATCATAGAATGCAGAGGATACAAACTATAAAAAAATTGATTAACTTTGCAGTATTTATTAATGTTGCATTCTTGTAAAATTAATTTGTGATGTGATGATGAATCATTGTTGAGTCAGATCCGTTTACGGGTCGGTGACATATGTGGAGGATGAAAATGGGTAAAACCATAACCGAAAAAATTTTTGAAACCCACCGAAGGGATAATCCTTCGAGAAATAATGTTGTGCTTAATATTGACGTGGTCATGTGTCATGAAATTACTACTCCCATTGCGGTGAATGATCTGCAGGAACGGGGGCTTGACCGGGTGTTTGATCCGAATAAGATCAAAGTTGTCATTGATCATGTCACCCCGTCCAAGGATTCCAAAACCGCCACCCAGGCAAAGATCCTGCGCGACTGGGCCCGCAGGCAGAATATCAAGGATTTCTTTGATATAGGCGCCAACGGTGTCTGCCATGCCCTGTTTCCTGAAAAAGGCTTTATCAGGCCGGGCTATACTGTCATCATGGGCGATTCCCATACCTGCACCCATGGGGCTTTTGGCGCCTTTGCCGCCGGCATCGGCACCACGGACCTGGAAGTTGGTATTTTCAAAGGGGTCTGTTCCTTCCGCCTGCCGGAAACCATGAAAATTTCCATCATCGGCGAACTTCCTCAAGGTGTCTATGCCAAGGATGTTATTCTGAAAATCATCAAGGAATTGACCGTAAACGGAGCAACGGACAAGGTGATGGAAATTTGCGGGCCTGTTGTCGACCGGATGAGCATGGAGGCCCGTATGACCCTGTGCAATATGGCCATTGAGGCTGGTGCGACCTGCGGAGTATGTATGCCGGACAGGGTAACGGCTGAGTATCTCTGGCCTTTTATCCAGGATGAATATGAGTCCATTGATGCGGCGGTGGAGGATTTTAAAAAATGGCATTCCGACGCGGATGCGAAGTATGTAGCCGAGTTGACACTTGATGTGTCTGATCTTGTTCCCCAGGTAACATACGGTTTTAAGCCTGACGAGGTAAAGGATATCACTGAGCTTGAAGGCTCCAGGGTTGATCAGGTCTACATGGGTTCCTGCACAAACGGTAGAATTGAGGACCTGCGTGCCGGAGCCGAGATTCTGAAAGGGAAAAAGATCGCCCCCACTGTGCGCGGCATTCTTTCTCCGGCCACCCCTAAAATCTATAATCAGGCCATGGAAGAGGGGCTCATTAAAATTTACATGGATGCGGGATTCTGTGTTACCAATCCCACCTGCGGCGCCTGTCTCGGCATGAGCAACGGCGTGTTGGCGGAAGGTGAGGTATGCGCTTCAACGACAAACCGTAACTTTAACGGACGCATGGGCAAGGGCGGCATGGTGCACCTGATGAGTCCTTATAGTGCGGCGGCGGCAGCGGTGAAAGGTTTTATTACCGATCCTAGAAAAATCGTATGATTTCGGATTCCGGATTTCGGATTGCGGATGTAAAAGAATTATCTGCAAACCGAAATCCCCAATCCGCAATCCGAAATCAATAAAGAGGTTGCTATGAAAACATTCGGTGGTCCGGCCCTGTTTCTGGACAGAAACGATATAAATACTGATGAAATAATACCTGCAAAGTATTTGACGGAAAATTCCAAACTGGCTTTAAAGCCTTTTATTCTGGAAGATTTAAAGCTTCCCGGCTTTGACCCTGTTCGGGACACCCAGGGTGTGGGTGTCGTTGTTACCCGCTCGAATTTCGGCTGCGGTTCTTCCCGGGAGCACGCTGTCTGGGTTTTTGAGGTCAACGACATTAATGTGGTGATAGGGGAGAGTTTTGCCCGGATTTTCAGGCAGAATATGTTTAATTGCGGCATGCCGGCAATTGAACTTGGCAAAGACGATCTTGATGCCCTGTTTGGCCTTGGCGACAAAGTGGAAATTTCAATTGATATTGAAACTGAAACATTGACTGCCAAAGGGAATAAGGAGATTGCCTGCGGTTTTTCTCTGAACTCCTTTGATAAGGATCTGGTCAAGGCCGGCGGCTGGCTGGCCTATGCGGATAAGAAGTATTAAGTGGCTTGTATTGGTGCGCTATGCGCACCCTACGTAGAATCAAGATGGTGCATGTAGGGTGCGCACAGCGCACCAAAAATGGTAAAAACAGACATCCCGTCACTGTTACCAGTTGACGGGATGTCTGTTTTTGGTCAATTGCATGGAAAAATGCATGAATAAAACTAATGATCTCTTCCTGACTATAGAAAAACTTGTCATTGGCGGACAGGGACTGGCCCGTTTGCCGGACGGCATGGTGGTTCTTGTGCCCCATGTGCTTGCCGGTGAAAAAGTGCAGGTCCGCCCGGTTCGGCGGAAGAAATCCTTCATGGAGGCCCGGCTTGTTGAAATACTTGAACCGTCTGAAGATAGAGCCACTCCTCCCTGCCCGTATTTTTTCCATTGTGGCGGTTGTGATTTCCAGCATGCCAGGATTGATCGTCAGGCGGCTGTTAAAAAGACAATTTTAGACGAACAGTTGCATCGATTTTTTTTTCAGGTAAGGGCAAAAGATATCTGCTCTGCTCCAATGGCCTCACCAAAGCCCTTTTATTATCGCCAGCGGATCAGGCTTCAGATGGATGAGGAGGGTTCCCTTGGCTTTTATCGACATCACTCCCACAAGGTGGAGGAGGTGTCCTCCTGCATGCTTGCCAGGCCTGAATTAAATACGATGCTTGACTATCTTGATAACAGTGTGGATTTTGCCGGTTTGAAAGAATATGTGAGATCCGTTGAACTGCTGTTAAGTCCGGTTGACGAGAAGATAATCCTGTTGTTGCAAATGCGGCGCAAAATAAGACCGGCGGAGAAGAAAAGGATTGAAAAAACAGTCAATCATTCAGAAATGATAAAAGCTGCGGTTGTTTCAGCAGAGGGACAAGGCAGCGTTACTTTTTTCAATGAGAACCTGTCAGAAGTAAATTCCATGCTCTTTTTTGATCATGTATTGCCTGGCGGGGAGAGAATGCGCATGTCCCTTGAAGCGGGGGGATTTTCCCAGGTTAACCCTGAGCAGAACGAAAATCTTATAGCCCTTGTCATGGAGTGGGCTGACATTGAAAGAGACAACAGAGTGCTTGATCTTTTCTGCGGCATGGGGAATTTCACCCTGCCCCTGGCGCGTTTCGCAAAAGATGTTGTAGGCATGGATCTGCAACGCTCCGCCATCCGTAGCGCCCGGCGCAATGCCGATGCAAACGGGCTGGGAAATTGTCTTTTTACAAAATATTCCGCTGTTGAAGGGGCTCGTTCTCTTGTGGAAAGGGGTGAAAAGTTTGATCTTGTCCTGCTTGATCCCCCGCGCCAGGGATGCGCTGATGTTATTGCCTTTTTGCCGGGGCTTGATGCAAAGCAGATTATCTACATTTCATGCGATCCGGCAACCTTATGCCGCGATTTGCTGCTGCTTGAAAAAGAGGGGTATGAAATTGAAAAAATAAAAATGGTGGATATGTTTCCCCAGACGCATCATATGGAAACAGTGGTCTCCCTTACTACCCCCTGACGCTGATGGACAATTGATAAGATTTGTGTCGGGTGTGAGATTATGCGTGCAGGGCCTTTTCATATGCCTGTAAGCTGTCTTTGTTAAAGCAAGTAAAGATGATTTTTTGTAACTCGGGCAGGCGTTGGGCCGCCTTGAGGCTTTCCTTTACCGCAATTTCTGCCGCTTTTTTTTTCGGGTAGCCGTAAACGCCGGTGCTGATGGCGGGAATGGCTATTGTCCGAATCCGGTGTTTTTCAACAAGTTGGAAAATGTTTGTGTAGCATTTTCTCAGCAGCTCGGCCTCTCTATGATTCCCTCCCTGCCATACCGGACCCACGGTATGGATGACGTATCTGGCGGCAAGATTATGGCCTCCTGTTATTTTAGCCTCCCCGGTCGGGCAGCCATGCAGAATTCTGCATTCTTCAAGCAGTCCCGATCCAGCCGCTCGATGTATAGCACCATCAACACCGCCGCCGCCAAGAAGAGAGTTGTTTGCCGCGTTGACAATGGCGTCAACGTCCAGAGTGGTGATGTCGACTTCAAGTAGTGTGATAATTCCCTTACTCATTTCCGTTACCATAATGGGCAGATGTTTTTTGCAGTTCTTCCGCCACCTGGTTTATCAGCTCGCCAGGGGCAAGAACCTTTGCCATGCAGCCCCAGGAGAGCACCCAGCGTTGTACTTCAAGCAGGTGACTGATATTGAAGCACATGATGATGCTCCTGTCATCGTTTTCAATGATGTGCTGTTTTCTATACCATTTTCTTTCCTTTATATAGGGAGCTGCTTTCTCTGAAAACCAGATTTTTACCGCAAACTCCTCTTCACCCCATTGTACACCAAAAGAACTGCGCGTTGTCTGCTTAAAATCAAAATCATCCGGGACTGTGAAATAATCATCGACAGGTTCTGCCCTGCTGATGCGGGACAGGGCAAATGTCCTGATACTTTTTTGCAGATGGCAATAACCTATGACATACCATTCACCCTGAAAACTGAGGACATGGTATGGGTCGATTTTTCTCTCTTCCTTTTTTTCGCTCCCAGGCTTTTCGTGGCTGATGAAAACGGTCTGTGAAGTACGTAATGCAGAGAATATGGTCTCCCAGACCGATTCGGAAATGATCGTGCGCGGGATCTGAAAAAAGGAAAATTTATTGTCAAGAAGATCAGGGTTAATGGTGACTTTATCGGGCAGTGATTCAAATATTTTGGCAAATACCGAGTTCAGCCTGCTGTAAATGGGGGTGTTTTCATATTGTTTGAGCACCTTATCAGCGATGAAAATGGCAAAAAGATCGCTGTCGTTCAAGGACATGGCCGGCAGGTGAAAATTTTCTTCGGTATAATAATATCCCCTGTCTTTGGGACTATAGGCAAGAGGAGCATTGAGCATCGTCCGCATATAGTCAATATCGCGCAGGATGGTTTTGCGGCTTACCTCCCATTCCTTGGCCAGTAAATCGCTGTTGGGAAAACCGCCTTCTCTTATTTCCCGGTCGATGAAAAGCAGGCGGCTATGCTGCGGTTTAAATTTTTTCATTTTTTTTCATTTTATTTTTTGGTGGGACAGTGTTTGTCCTACCACCTTTTGTATGATGTGGCAAATGAAAGCGAATTATAGATCAAAGGTGCGCAGTACGTAAAATAAAGAGGGTGCATGTAGGGTGCGCACAGCGCACCAAAAAGCGATTAAAAACTCGACGCAATCGGCAAAAGGAGAAGATCATGGGAAAAATAATGCACACACAGGCAGGAAAGGAAAAAATTCAATCATTAGTTCATTACGCCGGGTACAAGGCAATAAATCATTTTACGCCTGAAACAGGGCAGCTAACATTTAACGAGGCGTTAGAGCAGGATATGATCGAAGTCGAAGAGATGGATTTCTGCGATGGAACCCCCATGGTCAGGATCACGAATAATTCTTCCTGGAGAGTGGTACTCTTTAAGGGAAAGGAATTCGTCGGCAGGAAGCATGACTGTCTGCTTGGCATAACATTAACCCTGCAGCAGAATGCAACTGCTGTTATCCCGGCCTGTTTTCTTGCTGAAACATATTTTTTTGATCAGGGCATGATATCTCCCTGTCAGTATCTTCACTATTTCAGGGCCAACGATAATCAAGCGGGCCTTATACTCAAGCAAAACGGCAAGGTGATAGGAGAGCGATGCGGTGCATTTCCCCTGAGCGTTGACGTGCGTTACAGCAGGTTTTCAGGGACTTTCGCCTCGCAGCGGCTTGCCTTGAACTGAATCACATACCTGCAACAGCTTTTCTCGATTTTTATGAGGTTATCAATAAAAAGTGGAGTTTAGAGTTTCAAGATATGAACAATCTTCTTAAAGGTGCGCTGTGCGCACCCTACATGAAATCAGCGTGTTAGCAACCGTAGGGTGCGCACCGCGCACCAGCAATGATGAAAGTAAACCCCAGTCATTGGAAAGCACTTCTTTTTAATTTTTGCCGTTTGATTTTTTGTTTCTTGGTCACAAGATGAAAAGGTGGTATAAAAAAGGCAAGAAAAACATATAACAGGTTGATCCCACTATGAAAGCTGTAGCTTTTTTTCTTGTCTTTTTTCTGTGCTTCCCTGTTTTTTCACTTGGGGCAGAAGATACAATAACCTTTGTAGCCAAACCGGCCGGCCGTACGGTTGTGGTAAGCGGATTTACCAGGGCCAGGGCCAGGATGGTGGTGAGCAGTGAAGTCGACGGCCGCTGCCTTGAGGTTGTTGCCGATGTTGGCGATGAAATCGGCACTGACGGCAGGTTTGCTGAAATTGATCCCACCTTCATTAATCTCGATCTTGAAAGAAACAGAATCAGCACGGAGCAGAGCGCAAGCCTTATTGCATACCTGCAGAAGGAAGTGGGTAGATATCAGACACTGTATGCGGAGCAGTCTGCATCGGAGGCGAGGCTTGACAAGCTGAAGGAGGATCTTGCCCAGGCCCGTTTCACACTACAGACTCAGCAAAACACCCGACAAACACTCCTTGAACAGTTGCGGCGTCATACGGTCATTGCTCCTCCGGGGTGGAAAGTGGTGGAGCGCCATGTTGAACCGGGCGTGCTTGTCAGCCGTGGACAATCCCTGGCCGAAGTGGCTGATTATCAAAAACTGGTTGTTCCCCTGGCGCTCAGTCCCCGGGAATATCAACAACTCTTAAAAAACGAAACACCCTTTTCCGTCTCTTTGCCTGACACCGGGATAAACGTTTCTGCCGAACTTTTCCGGATCAGTCCTTCCTTTGATCCGTCAACCCGGAAAATCAACATCGAGCTTTCCCTCCTTGAATCCATTGAACAGCAGCGCGGAGGTGTCAGAGTTGAGTTGTCACTTCTCATGCCTGAAAAAGAGACCTTTCTCGTTCCGGCCCGTGCAGTGGAAAAACGCTATGAAGAATACCGTCTCATCAGGGAGAGTGGAGAGTCGGTCACTGTTGTTGTTCTGGAAAAGAATGGAGATTTTGTCCGTGTACACGGACCGGAGATCAAGGACGGACAACGTTTTCTTTTTCCCGCCACCATTCCTGCACCCCCTTCTGATAAACTGCCCCAATGAAAAAAATTGTTCAATTCTCCCTGAAACAGAGAGTGTTTCTCAATCTTCTCTTTGTTTTTCTCATGGCCATGGGGGCTTATGCTCTTCTTGATATTCCTGTGGAGCGTTACCCGAATATTCATTTCGGCAAGGTGTTTATCGAAACCTATTTCCCCGGCGCGTCTCCTGATGATGTGGAAGCCCTGGTGACTAGGGAGATTGAAGACGCCCTGGAAGATCTGGAAGATGTTGAATACATCACTTCAAGCTCTTATCGCGAACGCTCCAGTATCCTCATTAAGTTTCTCGATGATACGGATTACGAGAAGGGCTATAGGGAATTGCGCCTGAAAGTATTGGCAATTCTTGGCGAATTACCGGAAGTAGCTGAACCGCCGCAGTTTAACTATCTTGATGTCAATGACTGGCTGCCCGCCGTCAGTATCAATATATATGGTGATCGTTCCAACCGTGCCCTGGTGCTCATGGCTGAAGAGATGAAAAACAATCTTAGCCAGATACAGGATGTTAATGAAGTCAGGTTGACCGGTGAGCGAACCAGAGAGTTTCATGTATATCTTGATCCCGCTAAACTGACCCGACTGGGTATTACCTTTGACCAGGTGGCGCTTGCGCTGCAGGAACATAATGTTTCCATCCCGGCCGGAAATTATACAGTGGACGGCAGTGAGTTTGTCCTGAAGGTGGATGAACAGTTTCGTAATCGTGATCAGATTATGTCTGTGGTCGTGCGCCGTGACAGTGACGGCTCCTTTGTACGGGTTGAGGATCTGGTGACTGATGCCGTTCTTTCCTATCGTGATCCCATGGTACTGACATCGGTGAATGGTGAGGATTGTGTGACCTTGCAGGTCATTAAGACAAATGAAGGAAATTCGTTAAAGATACTTGCCGCTGTAAATGAAATTATCCAACGTTTTCATCCTGTCTTGCAAAAAGAAGGAGTCAAGGTAGTTCTGACCCAGGACAGTACCGTGAAAATTAAGGATTCCATGCGTGTTCTCGGAACAAATCTTTTCCTTGGAATCATACTGGTCTGTCTGCTGATCTGGTATTTCATGGGGCTGCGCAGTGCGGGTCTAACCACCATCGGCATTCCTTTTTCTTTTTTGTTTTGTATAGTGGTTATGTATTTCACCGGCAATTCCGTTAACGAGCTGTCGCTTTTTTCCTTTGTGCTGGTCAGCGGGATTATTGTTGATGATGCCATTGTGGTGGTGGAAAATATTTACCGCCACACCCAGATGGGAAAGGATGTGACAACGGCCGTTGTTGATGGAACCTCCGAGGTTTTTCTCCCTATTATTTCCGCTACCCTGACCACGATTGCAGCTTTTCTGCCAATGCTGATCATGACCGGCTATGTCGGCGATTTTTTTGCCCTGATTCCAAAGACAATATCCTTTGCCCTTTTTGCCTCGGTGGTTGAGTGTCTTTTCATCCTGCCATTGCATTATCTTGATTTCGGCCCTACAAACGGCACGGTGACTGAGGACAAATCCGAACCAAAGAATGGAATTCCCTATCCAGCCGGGCAAGGGTTTAAAGAAAATCGCTTTATGGCATTGAACAGGCGTATTTTTGATCGTCTTTTACATATTGCCCTGCGTTTTCGCTTTACAAGCATTTCTCTGATTCTGCTGGCATTTATTATTGCCGTGTTTATTGCTGCTGTGTCCATAACCGGAAAAATTCCGCTTATAAAGGTAAAATTTTTCCCGGATGATTATTCCCTCTACTATGTTGAAGTGAGCGGTCCGGTGGGCACCCCCATTGAATCGACGTCGGATTTTCTTAAAGAAATTTCCAGGAAAATTTCTTCCCATGGGACCGGCATGGCCGAATCAGCGATTGGCTTTGCCGGATTTTATCTCAATGATGATTATCAGGCGGTATGGGGAAATCATCTTGGCCATGTGGCTGTTACCTTTCCGGCCAGAAAGATGCGGCATTTTTCTGATTACCCTGAAAATGATGTGGTCCGTCATCTGGAATGGGTGCGTCATGAACTTGATGATATATTTGAAGGTTCGGATTTCTCCATGCGTGTGCGTCCGGAAAAGGATGGTCCACCGTCCGGAAAGGATGTCAATATCCGCATCATGGGTGCCGATCTTGATTCGGTGCAGGGGCTGACTGAGCGTATTCGGCGTTTTATGAAAGAGGATGAAGTGCTTGCCGGTGAGCTCGTCCAGTTTGAAGATAATCAGGGACAGCCGAATCAGGTTTTTCGTTTTGAAATTCTAGAAAGTCAGGCAGCTGAATATGGAATTTCACCGTCTCAGGTCGCTTATCTTGCTTCTTCCGTTTTGGATGGCAGAAATGTCGGTGATTTTCGCCTGGCAGACGAGGATGTCGATATCAAGTTGAAGATTGATCCCCAATTTATCGGGAGTCTGCAGGATGCATTGGTAATTCCGATACTGGAGCATCCGGCGGGACCGGTTCGGCTTGCCGACCTCTGCACAACGCAAATTTATATGGAAAAGGGCTACCTGAATCGTTTTCAGGGACAACGAGCCATAACCCTTATGGCAGATATCCGCTACGGATCTGCTTTGTCTCCTCCGGTGGTGGTTGATGCTGTAAAAAGTTTTTATAGTTCAGTTCGGAGCAGCTATCCCGGCGCCACCCTGAATTTTGCCGGTGAATATGAAAATACCAGAAAATCATATACCTCCCTTGCCTATGCTTTTATTATCGCTCTTCTGCTTATTTACGTAATTCTGGCCACCCAGTTTCAGTCTTATCTGCAGCCCTTGGCAATTCTTTCGGCCGTTGTGTTTTCTCTTATCGGCATTATATTCGGCACCTTTTTATCGCGGTCTCTTTTCACGGTGAACAGCTTTATTGCCGTGGTCGGCGTCACCGGGGTGGTTGTCAACGATGCCCTTGTTCTTATTGAGTTTATCAATAAACGATACAGAACCGGGATTTCCCGCCGTCAGGCAATATTTGAGGGAACGCATATCCGCCTGCGTCCCATCCTCCTCACCACCCTTACCACCACACTGGGTCTGATGCCCATGGCACTGGGTATACCGGAATTTTCTCTTGTATGGGGCACCATGGCCAGAACTTTTGTCACCGGCCTCTGTACTGCCACACTGTTAACTATTTTTATAGTTCCGGTTTTGTGGTATAGTATTGAAGGTTTGAAAAAAAGAAAAAATAAAAAGACGACACTGGTCTGAAACTTTGGTTTTTTCCTTTTTATGACAATTAGGGACAATTAGGGACACTCCCCAATTTGGATAATCACTCTTCAATTTTATTCCACGGTCGTCCCACCTTCTTCGGCTTCACATTTGGTCCATCTGAGATTCCAGTATTGCGATAAAACCCTCTGAGCCGAACAATCGGCCGGAGCGGGTTCCTTTACGGGAACAAGTAAAGGGCAAGTCTCCATTTGACCTCTTATGGCAAGTACAGGCCAAGAGAAAAGAATGCAGCAGAGAGAATACAATTTACAAATCAGCAAGATCCTTCTTGCATTATTTTAATCACACGTTTGTCAAGACAGGTACGCAAAAAAGTATTCATCGATTGTTGTTCGCCCGACTCATAATATGTCAACATGAGGCGATTAAACTCCAATTGCCGTTTTGCCGGCAGATTGATAGCAGGGAATCCGGCGTTCAACAACAGACCATTCATCATAAAACGTCCCATCCGCTTATTCACATCATAAAAAAATTGCGCTCTTGCCATGCGAAGAAAAATAAAAATGGCCTGGTCGTAAATATCTGTGAGATAGAGTGCCTCTTTTACCATGTTGTCAAATTCAAACGGTAATTTTGAAGCATCCGGCGGCATATATTCCGTGCCTGCTATAGTAACCCCACCAGATCGGAATTGCCCCCATTCCAGAGCTTCTTTCTTTGCCGCAATCGCATGAAGTTCACATGTTTTTTCTGCTGAAAGCTCAAACTCTTCTCCTTCGATCCATTTAAATAAAGTCCGCCATGCTTTTGCCTGATTCAAGGCTATTTGTTGATCTGAAAGTTTGTGGCCACCAACGGTAATACCTCCAAGTAGTGTCTGAATTTCGGGTAAAGTGAAATTTATCCCTTCAAGGTTGACCGCATCCCAGACCAACTCAGACAACTGTCTACGGGCAAGCATCATGGCCTTGCCTTTATTCGATTTCATATTCCAATAGTTATCTATCATATCAAAAATCATCCAACAGCTGGGAAAAAAATAGGGATACTCCCCAATTTTATTCAATTTTATTCCGTGGTCGTCCCACCTTCATCGGCTTCAACGTTTGGTCCATCTGAGATTCCAGTATTGCTATAAAACCCTCTGAACCGAATGGGCGGCCGCAGCGGGTTGCCTTACGAAGCGCGTCATCCATTCCGTCATTGTTCTCGGTAACGACAAATTGGCAATACGCAGCCTTTTCTGATGGGGCGAGCCAGGGTGTCGGGCTCAGAATCGCATCGATTGTGCCTGTCAAATGCGCTTTGGCACTGGACCAACGATAAAGTTCCGGCCTTTCTGCCAATCCAGCCTTTAACGGATTGCGTTCTATGTAGCGTGCCACAGCCCACAGATGCTGTTCATTTTCCACCACACACGAGTAAAAACGGTTTTGCCAGATACGACCGGACCGGGACAGCTTGCGGTTGAGATACTGTGTATAGACCTGATTGGTCAGACCGATGCCGCGCGCGAGAGCTGTTTTGGTTTCTGGTACTGCGAGTAGATGGACATGGTTGTCCATCAGGCAATATCCCCAAATCTGGAGCGAATATTTGTGTGCGTAACCGACCAGCAATTTCAGGTAAGTCTGGCGGTCTTCATCATCGAAAAAAACCGTTGCACGGTTATTTCCACGCTGGGTGATGTGATGCGGATAGCCTGGGGCGATGATGCGGGCGATTCTTGACATGAAAAAATCATATCACAGAGTAAACGACAGAACAACAATAAAACTGGGGAGTGTCCCTAACTTTAGTTGTGGTCTGGGGCGATGGCGATGGTGAGTAGCCGGATGAAATCGCTGTCGCGGAATGCCGTTGCCCTGCGTGACCGGGTGATGCGTAGCGAGTAAATAGCATCAACACCAGCGGGCAGCTTGACGCTGAAGACTTTCTCCCATTTTAAGCCGTTGTCGCAGTAAAGCTGATTCCAGGTGAGTTGGCGAATCTTGTTTAAAGTGTCGAGTGCGGCGAGTCGTTCAGTCTTTTGCAACGAGAGCAGATTCTCCTGGAAAACCGGATTGTTCAAGTCAAGCCTGACTAACGTATCTGGGTCATTTTTAGCCATTAGTCAGCTTCTCGATGACGTTATCCATATTGGTGTCGTTGGGGATGTTGGACTCGGCCCAATTCAGTGCACGCGTCAGATCAGCCGCGGTTTGAGGTTCGTGAAGCCAATGTTCGTTGTCGGGGGTGACTGTGGCGGTACGCACCAACCAGACACCAGGCTCTTGCTCTTCAACCAGAACCTGACGACCGGCAAATTTTTTACCAATTGAAATCTGACCATTGGCACCAATCATTTTGATGCTGGTATGTTTAGCTAAAGTAGGCATAAAACCCTCCATATTTTCTTGATTAAGATTAGGATTGCACTACAATACAATAGCACCAAAGCTATCGTTGGTCAACTGGAAAATGGGGAGTGTCCCGAATTCCCCCAAATATTTTTCGCCGGATCAAGCATACCCGACAATCATTCTCTTACCCAAAGCAGCCATGGCTTTTTCTATATGGACAACCTTTGTTTGGTGGCGTGGGTTAAGGAGACGACGACCAACTGCCTCAGAAACGCCCAGCCTTTTCGAAAGGGCAGTTTTGCTTAAGCCAGCTTCTTTTGTAATAACATACAAAGCGGCCTTGGCAGCGATCAAAGCTGGTGGGGCAATTAGCACCTCGTCTGCTTTTGGTTTGCTTGGTGTTGGCAACTCTTCACCGTCAACGATACACGAAGCCAAAGCCTCACCGAGACAATCAATCGCTTCGTCGACCGCTTTTTTGAATGTTGTGCCATCAGTAAGTGCGTGAGGAACATCTCTGAATGATACAGTGAAAAAACCTTTTGACTCTTCTATTATCGCTGGATATATAAATTCCATATTCGTACCTCCCTATATATCGTCTTTGTCTATGTTTAGTTGGTCGAGCATCTTCTTTAAAAGCCCTGGGCCAATTTCTTTTTTAGGGTCTTTAATGGTGGTTTTGTTGTCGCCATATTTCAAGGTACCATGGCTACCTTTGCCATGTGCCTTAAATATCTCAAAGCGTTTTCCTTTTTCTTTGGCTAATTTTTTTATTTTTCTGAGTAGTTCTTTACCGTTCATAAATATATGTCGTATATTTCTGTACGCCTGTCAAGATATAAAACGTATAAATGTGTACGTTTTATGATTAATTAACAGAACTATGACGAGTACCGCCATAGACTAGTAAAATAGAAAAGCCTAGCCTTATTCCCTCTCATCAATAAAAAAACTGATAATTCAAGACCTGACCCTGCGATGATACGGATCTGCTTTGTCTCCTCCGGTGGTGGTGGATGCTGTAAAAAGTTTTTATAGTTCAGTCCGAAATCGCTATCCCAGCGCCACCCTGAATTTTGCCGGTGAATATGAAAATACCAGAAAATCATATACCTCCCTTGCCTATGCCTTTATTATCGCTCTTCTGCTTATTTACGTTATTCTGGCCACCCAGTTTCAGTCATATCTGCAGCCCCTGGCAATTCTTTCCGCCGTTGTGTTTTCTCTGATCGGCATAATATTCGGCACCTTTTTGTCACGGTCTCTTTTCACGGTGAACAGTTTTATTGCTGTGGTGGGCGTCACCGGGGTCGTTGTCAACGATTTCCTTGTGTTGATTGAGTTTATTAATAAACGATACAGAACCGGAATTTCCCGCCGTCAGGCAATATTTGAGGGCACGCATATACGTTTGCGACCCATTCTCCTCACCACCCTCACCACCACATTGGGCCTGATGCCCATGGCCCTGGGCATCCCGGAATTTTCCCTTGTCTGGGGCACCATGGCCAGAACCTTTGTCACCGAACTCTGTACAGC
>DAOUUW010000159.1 GCA_030667965.1 Deltaproteobacteria bacterium | reverse complement strand
CCGTTTGCCTGCAGATGAAAATGCGACAGGGTGCTTTTGGCCAGCTTCAGAAAGGACTCATTGTTGCTGCGGTATATGTCTGACGAAACCGCCTTGAAGGATTCTGTAAGTTCGGCACGGGCCTTCTGCAGCAGGACAGTCGGAAAATAATTTTTATTATTTAGTTAATAATTCAAAAGCATAGGAATTTCCATTTTTTGTTTTTTTTTAGACAGGATTAACTGGATTTTTTTATCATGTCTATCTTGTTGATCCTGTCTAAAGCCCGCCCGTAGGGCGCTAAGTTTAAAAGTTCTTGACTTATTGATAATTGTTATTAAATATAGAAAAAAGCTGTGTTTGATTAGCTGCGCCTGGTATTTTAAGGTATTCTTTCTATCATTACTACTCGATACTACTCGATTCTAAAATCAATTTTACATAATTTAAGGTGACAACGATGTTAAAAGACGGTGAAAAAGTGGCAGTATTGCAAAGAGACAAAGAGACTTATGCCATTGTACCTCATTTTGTTCTGGGGCTTGTTACGTCAGATGACCTGCGCAAAGTGGCAGATGTTGCGGACAAATATAAAGTGGCCGCCATGAAAATTACCAGCGCAGCGCGCATTGCCATGGTAGGCTTTAAGGCAGAGGATATTGATCAGGCCTGGCAGGATCTTGGTATCGATCCGGGACATGCTATTGGTTTGTGTGTTCGCAGCGTTAAGGCCTGTCCGGGCAATACGCTCTGCCGTCTGGGAAAGCAGGATGCCCTGAGTCTTGGCAAAGAACTTGATGGCCGTTATCACGGTTTTAAGTTGCCCAATAAGTTTAAAATTGGTGTTTCAGGCTGCCCGAATAACTGTGCGGAGACGCCGATTAAGGATCTCGGCTTTGTCGGCAAGTCGAAAGGGTGGACTGTTCTGGTGGGCGGCAATGCCGCATCCCGTCCCCAGCTTGCCCAGGAACTGACAAGCGGCTTGACCGACGAGCAGGCCCTCGAAGTTGCCGATAAAGTGCTTAACTCTTTTGCTAAAGAGGGGAAAAAGTCCGAGCGCCTCGGCAGATTTATTAACAGGATAGGCTTTGATGCTTTTAAAGATGCTGTTTTGTAGAATAAGACATCTATTGAAAAAAAGCAGTTGACAATTTGCCGTTAACTGCTAATATAATCTGATTTTCTATTTGCCTTGAAAGCCTTTTAGGGCCTATAGCTCAGTTGGCTAGAGCCACCGGCTCATAACCGGTCGGTCCCTGGTTCGAGTCCAGGTAGGCCCACCATTTTATGTGTCTTCAAAAGAGAAGGGGACTCGTAAGATCAACAAAGAAGGATTGAAGAATACATTGTTAAAGCGTATTATTCGTTTACAATTTTTTCCACGTGAAAATTACGGCGTAAATTACTTCGGCCGAATTTAGCGAAAAGGTGCAACCTCAAAAAGGTTGCACCTTTTTTAATGAGGGATGGCCTGTCGCAGACAGGCTGCAAAGATGATTTAAATAATGGTATTATCAGTACAATTAAAAGATGTGGTTGGTTTTCTGGGGCAACTTGCTCCATGGGAACTTGCCGAATCATGGGATAATGTAGGGCTCATGGTCGGCAACCCGGACAAGGATGTGGAAGGTGTCCTTGTTTCACTGGATCCCACCCTTCCCGTTCTTGAAGAAGCCATTCAGAACAAAGCAAACATCATCCTCACCCATCATCCCCTCATCTTTCACCCGCTCAAATCAATCAATACCGCAAGCCCCATCGGGAAATTTCTGAAAAAAGCCCTGATTCACGAAATAGCCGTCATCAGCTGTCATACCAATCTCGATGTCATTGGAGATGGGGTCAGTGATGCATTGGCAGCCATCCTTGGTTTGCAATCCACAAGACCTTTGATTGCCGCAAAGCATGATCCCGGCCTGGGTTTCGGTAAGGTGGGGAATTTGTCCTCCCCTATGCAGGGACCGGCTTTTCTGGATTTTGTTGCCAGGCAATTGTCGGTCACTGGATTGCCTGTAGCTGGAACAGTGCCCGAGATTGTGACCTCTGTGGCTGTTTGCGGAGGCAGCGGATCGGATCTAGCCGAGGCGGCTGTTGACCAGGGGGCAGAGGTTTATCTCACCGCCGAAGTCAAACATTCTGTAGCACGCTGGGCAGAGGAAGTGGGTTTGTGCATTATAGACGCCGGCCATTTTCCCACTGAAAACATTATTATTCCAAGGCTCGTTAAGCAACTTACCGCCTTTTTTGCAGAAAAAAACATGCAGGTGCCTGTTCTCGCCTCCAAGGTACAGAGAAACCCCCTGCGTTTTCATATTTTCAATGATATAAAATCGTAATATTAACCCCAACGAGGAGCGAAAATTGAAAGAGGACCTCTTACAACTTATTGCATTGCAGGACATTGATCTTCAGATCAAAAAACTCGATGATGAGATGAAAACGGGCTATACCGATATAGAAATAAGGCAGGCTTCTATCGCGGAAAAACAAGAGCAGATCAACACAGATAAGGAATCTATCGAGGCAGGCGAAAAGCGCCGCAGAGAGCTTGAGGCGGAAATTGAAGATAGTCTTGTCCATATTAAAGACCGGCAGACAAAGTTGATGAATGTGCAGACGAACCGGGAATACCAGTCTCTTCTCAAGGAAATTGAGGAAACAAAGAAGAGCAATAAGGATAAAGAGGAAGACGTTGTCCGTTTGATGGAACAGGAAGAAAAACTTCAGACACAAATCACGGAACTGACCAATGTCTGTCGGAGTGAAGAGGAATTGCTGGCTGAAGCGAAAGCTGAAGCGGATAAACGGTCGAAAAAAATAGAAGATGCAAAATCCAAATTTGAAAAAAGTCGTACAACCCAGGCGAAGAAAATTTCTGCCAATCTCAGCCGCCGGTACGATCAGTTGCGGGAAAAACGCAACGGACTGGCAGTTATTGGCGTTACTAAAGGTATTTGCCAGGGTTGCTTCATGAATATCCCTCCCCAACAGTTTAACGAGGTGATGCGCGGCGATCAGCTCCTTTCCTGTCCCACCTGCCAGCGTCTCATGTTTCATCTGGCCGAGGTTGAAGAAGAGTAAAATGGTAAAACAGTGAAAAATGAAAAATGAAAAGTGTATAATTATGGTACAATACTTTGTATTATACATTTTTAATTTTACACTGATTTTTAGGAGTGGGCGCATGATCGCTCCGGCTTTTAGCCGGTGAGGAAAGTCCGAACTCCGCAGGGCAGGATGGTTCGTAACGCGAACCGGGAGCGATCCCGGGAAAGTGCCACAGAAAACAGACCGCCCCAGGTTTCCGGGGTAAGGGTGAAACGGCGAGGTAAGAGCTCACCGCTTCCATGGTGACATGGAAGGCACGGTAAACCCCATCTTGGAGCAAGACCAAATAGGAAAGCGTTTGAGGGCTGCCCGTCCGAAGCTTTCGGGTAGGTTGCAAGAGATACCGGGTGACCGGCATCCCAGATAAATGATCATGGCCCTGTTTCAGGGTACAGAATTCGGCTTATAGCCCACTCCTATTTTTTAATGTAAAATGTATAGTGAAAAATGCAAAATTAACAGAGATAAAGATGTTCATTGCTGTGATGCATATTTTTTTCCGAGACATTTTACATTTTTCATTTTTCACTTTGCATTTTAATTATGTACGCAGCTGCCATCATACCCGCCGGTGGAATCGGCAAGAGAATGGGGTTGGGTTCCCCCAAGCAGTTTTATGAGCTTGCCGGTGTTCCCATTCTTGTCCATGCCATTCGCGCCTTTGAACAGGTCGCTGACATCCAGCTCATCATTGTTGCAGCTCCGCAAAATCATCTTGCTGACACCGAGCAGCTTGTAGAAAAATTCCACCTTCATAAAACAAAAGTTGTTGCCGGGGGAAAACTCCGCCAGGATTCGGTCAGGGCGGGTTTGGCACACGTTCCGGAAGAATGTCAATTTGTTGCAGTGCATGATGGCGCCCGGCCCCTTGTCTCTCCCGAACTTATATCCGCCTGTCTTGACCATGCTGGACTCCATGGAGCTGCCATGGCGGCAATCCCGGTTAAGGATACCATCAAAGAGGTGGCTGACAATGTTGTCCTGCGCACCGTTGACCGGAATGCGCTCTGGCAGGCCCAGACCCCCCAGGTCGTGCGCACGGATATTATGCGGAAGGCCTTTGCCGCAGCTGATGAACAATCATTTATCGGTACCGACGAGGCTTCCTTTCTTGAACTCATCGGTGAAAAGATGACTGTGGTTGAGGGGTCGGAGCAGAATATCAAAATCACCAGGCCGGATGATCTCCTTATCGCAGAGTCCATTCTTATGCAAAAAAAAGAAAAAAATACCGGCATGCGTGTCGGTCACGGTTATGACGCCCATCGTCTTGTGGAGGGACGTTCCCTTGTCCTTGGCGGAGTTGAAATCCCTCATACCACAGGACTGTTGGGCCACTCGGATGCCGATGTGCTGACCCATGCCCTTTGTGATGCAATTCTCGGGGCGCTGGGGTCAGGGGACATCGGTAAGCATTTTCCGGACAGCGATCCTGCCTACAAGGGCATTTCAAGCCTGAAACTGCTGGAAAACGTGGCAGACCTTGCCGGGGATAAGGGGTATGTTCTTTCCAACGCCGATATTACTGTTATTGCCCAGCAGCCGAAACTTGCCCCCCATTTTCCTGCCATGCAAGAAAATCTGGCTGTGGCCTGCCGGGTGGAGCTGGATTGCATTAATTTGAAAGGTACAACTACCGAAAAAATGGGTTTTACCGGCCGGCAGGAAGGAATAGCCGCACACGCTGTTGTCTTGCTGCAGGAAATTTACTTGTTGAGCCTGTAAACCGCCTCCTGCGTATGAATTGCCCCTTTGGGGGTAAGTACGCTGGAGTAGAGAAAAAAGGATGTGACCTGAAAGGCGGGCAGGGAGAAGAGGGCGTTGCCTGCCAGGAAAGTGGTCATTCTGGAAAGAGGCGTTTTTCTCAGGCGGGCAAGTGTTATGTGGGGAGCGAATTTTCTTTTTTCAGATTTGACTCCGAGACGGACCAGGCACGAATCAATTTTTTTTCTCAGGCTTAACAGCTCATCACATTTTTCCAATCCCACCCAGAGTACGCGCGGATCTTTGCGTGGCGGGAAATGGCCCAGCCCCTTGATGGCTAAGGGAAATTCCCGGTCCTGCACCGTCTCAAGAACTGAGCTGATATCATGGAATAATGCTCCGTCCACATCGCCGATAAAACGCAAGGTTAAATGGATCTGATCCATTTGCACCCATTTTGCACCCGGCAACCCGAAACAGATGCGTGAAAGGCCGTTTTTTACTGCGTCCGGTAAATCAATGGCAACAAAGAGTCTGATCATGTCATAAAAATAGCAGGAATAAGCGCAGGGAAGCAAATAAAAAATAGAGATAAGGGAGAAAGGAGGCGGCCCCGGGATGGCTCCCGGGGCCTGAAGGGTTGAGGTCAACAATGCCTTTTTGCTGTAGATCCACAACAACAAGGACTTAGGAGGAGCTACTGACTCTAAGGAGGAGAGTTGACACCAAAGGAGAGAGAGGTATCATTTTGTATTCCATGTTCTCTTCGTTTTTTATTTTTTTGCTTAACTAATTGATTTAAAAAGTTTTTTATGTTTATTCTTGTTGTCGGGATATTTTCTTGTAATGTTTTTTGTTAAAAATGGGTCCTATGCCCCTTGGTGGGATTTCTGTTTGGGGCAATTGGTCCATCAGGCGGTTTTTTACCTGTCACTGAAACCATTGACAAGGTGTGGACTATGGAATATTTTGGCCGGCAACCTTTAATGAAATTTTCCGGAGTCATAATGCCCAGAAACGAAACAGGAAAAATCTGCGTTTCCATAGCTCAAAAGACGACCATCGATGCATTGCAGGAGGCCCAGGCGGCGCAGTCGCTGGCTGATGTGATTGAAATACGGCTCGACAGCCTTATTGATGCGCAGATTGCTCCCTTTGTTGAAAAAATTAAAACCCCTCTTCTTTTTACCAACCGTCCCGTGTGGGAGGGTGGCCTGTATGAGGGAAGTGAGGATGAGCGTGTCGATCTGCTCCTGCAGGCTGTTGAGTCAGGCGCTGCCTATGTTGATATCGAGATTCGCAGCCGGGAAAAATATGTGCAGCAGATTTGCAGGGAAGCTCGACAGGGGCAGTCGCGGGTCATTGTTTCCTGGCATGATTTTGACGCCACTCCGGGTGATGACATGTTGCAGGATGTTTTTAAGCAACAGCTTGAATCAGGCGCCCATATCGGCAAGATGGTAACCATGGCCCGGGATTTTACCGATGTCCTCCGTGTCCTGCAGCTGCAGAATGTTGCCCAGGAAAATAATTTCCCTCTCTGTGCTTTTTGTATGGGAAGACCCGGCATGATCAGCAGGCTTGCAACCCTTGAACTTGGTGGATTTATGACCTACGCCGCCCCTGATTCCGGTGAACTGACCGCCCCTGGACAGCTGACGGTATCCGAACTTCTTGCTTCCCTAAAGAGTTTTTCCCATGCAGATAAACGGTAAAACAATTCTCCATGGCATTATGGGAAATCCGGTGAGTCACAGCCTGAGTCCGTCCATGCATAACAGCGCTTTTCAGGCGCTTGATCTCAACTGCGTCTATGTGCCTTCCCTGTAAGTGATGTCGGGGTAGCCATGGCGGCTTTAAGGCCCTGGGTGTGCGCGGGGTTAGTGTCACCATTCCTCCAGCCTAATATTTTTGAAGGTACTGATAATTATAATACGTCTCATATCTTCGGACCTTCTCTTCTTGTGAAAAATTAAGAAACCAAACCATGATAGAAATAAAACCGCTTGATCATATTAATGCCACCATCACCGTTCCAGGATCCAAAAGCATTACGCAACGGGCTCTTATTGCCGCCGCCCTGGCAGACGGTAAATCCACATT
>DAOUUW010000147.1 GCA_030667965.1 Deltaproteobacteria bacterium | reverse complement strand
TTTCCCCATACACCTGTAACTGAAAGGTACACCGAACAGGGACGTATTCTTCATAAAGACTGGAAACGCTATACCACGTCAGAGGTTGTCTACAAGCCCAAAAACATGAGTCCGGAAACATTACAGGATATGTATGCATACGCCTGGGAGACTTTTTATAAAGATATGCCTCAATCGCTGCGCATGGCGCGACTGTTTTCCGATGTTGTGAAAAAAGAGATGGCCGACGGCACCTATTCCAGACAAACGCTCTCTGCTAAACGCAGATGGTCCACCGATCAAACGTGATCTATGTCAGCTGAATGTCTGTTGATATCTGCAAATGAGGTTACGACCCCGTACCCTGTGTACCCTTTGGGAGCAGCCTGTTTGATTGGTGCTTTGCAGGCAAACGGCCATGGGGCGAGCCATTTTGATGTCCTGGCAGACGGGGGAAGAGAAGGACTTGAAAGCTATTTGTCCGGCAAACACTTTGACCTTGTCGGAGTTTCGATTCGTAATCTTGATACGGTTGACAGTGCTGCGCCCAATGAGTGTTTATCCGGCGTTATAGAGATCATGCATTTGATTCGCCAAAAAGTAACAGCGCCTGTCGTGTTGGGCGGGCCTGCTTTTTCCATAATGCCCCAGGCCCTGATGGAATTATTGGATGCGGATTACGGTGTGGTTGGCGAAGGGGAGGAATTGCTGCCATGGCTTGCCGCAGAGATTGCCGCCGGCACCCCTCCGGAAAAGAAAATATTTTACGCCGCGTCCAGGGAGCAGATATGGCAGAAACCTGTTTTTACGGATAATGCCGCTCAATTTTATATTAAACATGGCGGCATGCTCAATGTTCAGACCAAGCGCGGCTGCCCTCATGCATGCAGTTACTGCAGCTATCCCACCATTGAAGGGCGGCAAATTCGCTATCGTGATCCTGAGGAGGTGGCTGAAGACGTGGCCCGCCTGCAAAGAGATTATGGAGCCCGGTATATATTTTTTACCGATAGTTTCTTCAACGACGGGCAGGGTCATTTCCTTGAGGTCGCAGAAGCGCTGATCAGGCAAAATAACAGGATTCCCTGGAGTGCTTTTTTTCGTCCTCAGAATTTGGAGCGTGATCACCTGCGGCTTTTAAAACGTTCAGGACTTGCTGCAGTTGAATTAGGAACTGACGCCGCTACAGATGTCACCCTGGCGGGAATAAATAAGAAATTTAGTTTTGCTGATGTTCTGGAAATTCATGAACGGGTAATTCATGAAGAGATTCCCTGCGCCCATTTTATCATGTTCGGTGGTCCGGATGAAGATGAAGAGACGTTGCAGCAGGGTTTGAAAAACATCGAGAAATTGGAAAACAGCGTTGTCTTTGCTTTTATCGGCATACGGATTCTGCCTGGTACCGCAATATTTGACCGTGCTGTCCAGGACGGCCTTATTAAGGCTGATCAGTCACTTCTCTACCCGAAATTTTATTTTTCGCCACATGTATCCCGAGAACGAATTGAAGAGCAGATTAAACAATCGTTTTCTCATCGCATGGATCGCATTTACCCCTGTTCTGATTTTGAAGAGCGTATTGTCATGCTGCATAATATGGGGCATGTTGGACCATTATGGAATCTTGTTCTGGGCGGACGCAGGAGACAATGAATAAAGACCGAAAACTCAAAGTCCTTCTTGTTATACCGCTGTTCAACCATGGGGAAACGTTGGTGTCGGTGGTGCAGGCCGCCCTTGCAACCGGATTGGATGTTCTGGTGGTTGATGATGGCAGCACGGATGGCGGTGCCCGGAAAATTGAAGGATTGGCCTGCAAATGTCTGAAGTTTCCAGTTAATTGTGGCAAAGGGGTGGCAATTCTTGCCGGGGCAAAAGAGGCGAAGCGGATGGGGTTTGATGCAATTTTAACCTTGGATGCAGATGGTCAGCACGACCCGGCCGAAGCAGGTCTGCTCATCAATGAGGCTGAATCAGGCAGGTGGCCTGCTATTATTATCGGTGCCAGACAGATGGTTCAGGAGACGGTCCCCGGGGCCAGTCATTTTGGCAGGGCCTTTTCCAATTTCTGGGTACGGCTTGAGTGTGGCCGTGAGTTAAGTGATACACAGAGCGGTATGCGCCTTTATCCTGTGGATGAGTTGCTTTCCCTGAAACTTGTCCGCAGCCGTTATGATTTTGAGATCGAGGCGTTGGTGAAAGTCGTCTGGGGCGGGGTGGATGTGCGAAGTGTTTCCGTCTCGGTTCATTATCCGCCGGCAGATGAGAGGATCAGTCATTTCCATAAGTTAAAAGACAATTGGCGTCTTACCAGGCTTCATACCATTCTTGTTGCACGCCGCCTGTTACCCTGGCCCCATCACCGTCTGGTGGACTGCGAGAAAACAGGGAAAGAGCGGTTTGTTATAAAAAATCCGTGGCTGACTCTTAAAAAATTATGCCGGGAACAAACATCGCCATTCTGGCTTGCTACAGCTGTCTGGCTGGGATTATTCATGGGAGCCCTGCCACTTATCGCCTGTCATACAGTGGCTATAATTTATGTGGCATATCGCTTCCATCTCAATAAAGTTGCAGCGGTTGCGGCCAGTCAGTTCTGCGCTCCCCCTGTTGTTCCCGTGCTATGCATTGAAGTCGGCTATTTTCTGCGCACCAGGCAATTGATTCTGGACCTGTCATGGGAAACATGGCTGCTGGAAATACACCATCGCCTGTGGGACTGGTTTCTCGGGTCCCTTGTTGTCGGGCCTCTCCTGGGTCTGCTTGGTGGTGTTGCGATGTACTGGGGGGCAAACAGGGTGGAGGCTGCCAGAAAAGCAAGGCAAATTTCAGAAACATGATGGGAACGGGTCATTCATTGAAAGACCGTCTTGAGGCTTTGGGGCACTGGTTTTTTTATATTGCCATGCGTCTCTTTGGACATACGGGAGGCTACGTGCTCCTTGTTCCGGTTATTTTTTGTTATGTTCTCTGCAGCCGTAAAATACATCATATCACCAGGCCGTATCTGAGTCGTCGGTTTCCCGGCCATGGTTTTTTCAGGCTTTGGCTTGATACCTATAAGAACCTCCTGTCTTTCGGGCAGGTCCTGGTTGATCGTGGCTGGCTGGGAATGAATAGAGATGCCTCTCTGCAGGGTGATTTTGCCGGATATGCAAATTTGCTTCATGCAATCAAGCAGGGCAGGGGAGTGGTGCTTCTCACCGCTCATATCGGCAATTGGCAAACAGCGCTTGCGCATCTTGAAAATCTGCCGGTCAAGGTCCATGCGCTTATGCAGTATGACCAGCAGGCAGTGGCCAAACATTATTTCGACCTGCAAGGCAAGACACGTTCATTTGAAATTATTAATGCAGACGGACCGTTTGGCGGGATGATAGATGCGGCAGCAGCTTTGCAAAGGGGAGAAGCTGTCACCATAATGGGTGACCGGTATGTGAAAGGTTCCTGTTCGACCGTAGATTTTTTGAAAAGCCCTGTTCGCATTCCGGACGCAGCCTATATGCTTGCCGCCTGTGCAAATGCACCTGTGGTTGTTCTGCTGGCTGCTAAAACAGGGGGAAAAAATTATCAGATTCGTGTATGGGATCCTTTTTATCCCCACCATGTAAACAGGGATCAACGTCCTGCAATGCTTAAAGAATGCAGTGAACAATTTGCATTCATTTTGGAAAAGCATCTCAAGCAATACCCGTTTCAGTGGTATAATTTTTTTGATTTTTGGAAACAGTAAATAAATTGTAAGTACAGAGGGTGAAATGGAGAAAATAAAGAATAAACTGAAAGAAATCCTGGTGAACGATTTAAAAATTCAGGGAGTGCAACCGGCAGACATCAGCGACACTGAACCGTTATTTGGAGAAGGTCTCGGCCTTGATTCGCTGGATGCAGTTGAACTTGTCGTTTTGATCCAGAAGCATTTTGATGTGCAGATTGCCGACATGGCTGAAGGGGAAAAGGCCTTTGCCTCTGTTGAAGCCCTGGCTGCATACATTAAAGATAAAAAGAGTCAAGCGGACTGATCGTTATTGTGGCCCAACCTGAAAATAAAAAAAGCTCAGCAATAATTACCGGCATGGGATGTATCTCTGCCGCCGGGCGCAATGTGGAAGAGCATTATTTTGCAATTGAGCAAGGGATGCAAAATTGCCAACAGGTCCCGGCGTGGCTTTTTAACACGCAACAGGCATATCCTGTTTATGCGGCATCCCAAGACGCCCTGACTGAAACCGGCCATAAACTGCTGGCCGATGTTGGTGCCGATGTGAGCAGCCATCGCCTGGGACGTACGGCCCAACTTATGTTGTCCGCCGTGGCGGAAGCCATGGATATGGCTGGTCTGACCATAAAAGACTTGCAGAAGAAACGGGTCGGCGTTGCCATCGGCACTACAGTTGGTTGTGCCTTTAACAATGAAGATTATTACAGGGCTTTCAGGCAGGGCGATCACCCCGGGTTGAATCCTGTTATTGATTATTTAAACAGCAATCTGGCTTATTTGCTTCAAAATGTTCTCGGAATCAAGGGGCCATCCCTCGTTGTGACCAATGCCTGCGCTTCGGGTACCGATGCAATCGGTATTGCCGGAAGCTGGATTTCCGCAGACCTTTGTGACATTGTTATTGCAGGAGGGGCGGACGAGTTGTCCAGAATAGCCTATAATGGATTTATTTCTTTGCAATTGACGGATCTTTTGCCTTGTCGTCCTTTTGACCGGGACAGGCAGGGGCTTAATCTCGGCGAGGGGGCCGGCATAGTATTTTTGGAAAAGGGCGAGGATGTAGTTAAGCGCCGTATTTCTTCTCTCGGATGGGTGCTGGGGTATGGCGTTTGTGCTGATGCCTGGCACCCGACGGCACCCCATCCTGAAGGGCAAGGAATGGTCAGGGCTGTTAAGGTTGCTGCCGAAAAGGCAGGCACGGGGCTGGAGTTTGATCTGATTAATGCCCATGGGACTGCGACCAGGGCAAATGATGTTGCTGAAACAAATGCCCTTGCCGCATTTCTTGTCGGCCATGAAGAAACGCCGATTATATCTACAAAAGGAATTACCGGTCATACTTTGGGTGCAGCCGGTGGCATTGAGACGATATTAACCATTAGTGCCCTGCGTCGTGGTTTTACCCGGGGCACGACCGGCTGCGTTACCGTTGATCCCGATTTCAGGATAGCCCCCCGGCACCAGTCTCAAAAAGTAGAATTATCCGGCAAGATCGGTCTTTCTCAGTCTCTCGCTTTTGGCGGTGGGAATTCCGCTTTGATTTTGGAGGCCTGCTGATGGCGGCAGTGGTAATCAGCGCTATGCATATGTCCACTGGTGTTGATTTTGAAATGCCTGCTGAATTAGCAAAACCATTGCGGCGGGCTGACGATCTAACAAAGTGTCTGGTCGGTTGTGCCAGCTCGGCTTTTAACTCCACACCGTTGCCCACGATACCTCCTGAAGAAACAGGCATCTTTTACGGCACCTCTTTTGGACCGTTGGAAACAAACTTTCGGTTCCTGGACACATTGCTTGACGATGGCGAGGGGCAAGTTTCTCCGACCTTGTTTTCTCATTCCGTGCACAATGCCGCAGCCGGTTATCTGGCCAGAATTTTTACGATACATGGCCCTGCCATCACTCTGACCACGTATACTTGGCCATTTTTAACCGCCTTAAATCAAGCAGTTCTGGCAATTTCAAGTGGATGTATCCGTCGCGCTCTGGTCGCAACCGCTGAAATGCCAAGCCCGCTCCTTGCCGATGCCGGCCGCCAACTGGCTGGAAGTCAGTTTGCAGATGGGCCCTCCGGCGCGGTAACCTGGATAATCGATAGATTGCCGGAAGAAAGAAAAGGAAAACAACTTGCAATCAAACACCTGGAGATAGATGAAACGCCATGTGATGCCGCAGTGTTATTGACAAGATCAGGTGAGGTATGGTCATGTAATGGACGAGCGGATGAACAGACAACCGGGGTGTTGGACCATGCGTTTGTCTTAACCGACAAAATCGAAAAAACAATAGACGGGCAAATGAACAAAGAGTTTGTTTGGTCGATAAAAGCGCCTTTCGGCCAGGCAAGATTGGCATTGGAAATGATCAAAGGTTGACAGCGGCTTTATGACGGCCGTTAATTGAATGGTTAATTTAACAAAGGAGAATCTATCATGAAAAATTTTGTAGCCTTACTAATGGTTAATGGTTTGCTGGCCGCCTTCTTGTTTTTTACACCGACGGAAATCAAAGCCTCCATGGACCGATCAAAAGAGGTTAGACAATATATTGAAATTCTCAATTCCGGAACCCTTAGCCGCCAAATTAACGCGGCAAAGGAAATTACCAACTCAGGGCTCAGCGATCCGGAACTTTTCGATTTGATTAATACCCAGCTCCTGGACAACTATCTAGAATCGAGCGGTACAGATCATGGTGATTATATGGCATGGCTATGCAAAGCTTTAGCATCGTCAGGTCTGGATAAATATAAACCGACTTTGGAAAAAATCGTTGAAACAACCAAGGACTCTAAACTTGAACGATATGCCATGCAGAGCCTGGAGAAATTTGAGGAATATGCTGAGATAAACAAGATTATTTCCGATGAAGGCAATGCCTCTCCTGATCGTGATCCCGAGGTTACGAAAATAATCAATATGCTGAAATCAGATATGATGAAGTTAAAAAGGGATGCCGCCAAGATGGTGACCAGAAAAGATTATTCTGATCCTGTTATTTTTGAGATTATCAACGACGATTTACTTGCCGGTTATACCTCGGCAAATGATGACCTTACCGTTGATGCCATGTCCTGGCTCTGCAAGGCCCTGGCAACTTCGGGGAATCCTCAGCACAAGGTGACTTTAAGTGAAATAGCAGAGAATGCCGGCAACTCCAAATTGGCTAAGTATGCCAACAAGGCGCTGAAATCGATGAATTGAACAGCGAGGCATTCCCCGTTGCTGTTGCAGTATGGGCGCATCCTCGCT
Source organism: Deltaproteobacteria bacterium (assembly GCA_030667965.1). Taxonomy (GTDB): domain Bacteria; phylum Desulfobacterota; class Desulfobulbia; order Desulfobulbales; family SURF-16; genus JAHLLM01. Next base: position 446 of record DAOUUW010000147.1, on the reverse strand, counting down.
ATTAAATCGCTTAAGTCAGGGTCACGACTCGTTCCATGTTGGTATTAAACGAAAGAAAACTGCTTCTTATTCATCCTCTGGGTTACAACGCTGCGCAGGCCAAGAATGATATTTCCAGAAAAGCCAATATCATGCCGCCACTTGGGCTGGCAAGTATAGCGGCCTATCTTGAGATACGTGGAATTTCAGTGGATATTATTGACTGTTATGCCCACCCGGACTATTGGCGCCATGTTCTGGACTACTTAAAGACCGAGAGGCCGGCTTTTATCGGCTTCAGCTGTACGACCTCAAGTTTTTTGGATGGCGTAAATATTGCCAGGCAGGCCAAGGAGGTTCTGCCCGGGATCCAAACCGTTTTTGGCGGGCCACATGTTTCCGCCCTCAGAGAGAAAGTACTTGAGAAATTTTCAGAGGTCGATTTTGCAATAGTTGGAGAGGGGGAA
>DAOUUW010000041.1 GCA_030667965.1 Deltaproteobacteria bacterium | reverse complement strand
TCGCCGGTAAAGTGTTGCAGGTTGACCAAGGTAAAATTTACAATTTGATCTTCTCGACAGTTAAAGTGTCCTGAAAAGATCAAATTTTGAAAAACAACAGGGTTTACCACTTTGTCAGTAGCCGCAGAAATTCTCCGTTAGGCGAATGGAAATGTTTCAAAATACCCTATCATGAGTAAAAAACTCATTCTTTTATCAAAAGACTCATTAGTACTTTTGGGAAAGGTTCAGGAAAATGGAAATAGTTAAGTGATATCGGTAAATTTTACCTGCCGATTTCCAGCTCGAAGGGGTCACATCTGAAGAAGAAACAGGTTGAGCGTGCCTATGATAAAGCCGAGCAGGGCACCAAACAGGTTGATGTATTTGAACTGCTCTTCCATGATGGACATGAGCAGGGCTTCCAGGCGCAGCAGGTCCAGGGAGTCCACTTTGCGCTTGACGATTCTTTTGATATTGAGTGAGTCCACCAGGCCGGGAACCTCTTTGACGAGCAGGTCGCTTACCTGCTGCAGGACATATTCGGCAAAAGAGTGCTGAACTGCTTTTGGCAGCAAGTTGGCCAGGGGGCCGATGGGTTTGGCCAGCAGTTTTTTCTCCACCATATGTATCACCACCTGGTCAAGAAGCTGCCGTACTTTGGCGGAGCGAAAGATGGCCACGACCTCGGATGATGTCCAATTCTGCCCTTTTTGCAGGGCATCCGGCCCCAAGAGGTCAGCGATGATTTCCGTCAGCGGGCGTTGTGTCTGGGAGGCGAGGATATTACGCAGCATTGCTGTTAATGATTTTGCCGTGGCGGGTGTGGCAAGAAGGTCACTTATTTTGCTGCTGAAATCCCGGGTCAGAGTTTCAATTTTTTCAGGATTGACATCCTTTATGAGTGAGGCAAGAGGGGTTTGCAGGAATTCTCCGGTTTTGCCTCTCAGTAGTTTCGCCACTTCCCGCTGCACGGCTTCATCGGACAGCCATTTCCCTATTTCCGCCCCTTTTTCATTAAGATACGCATTCACTTTTTCTTTGATTGAATCTGCGCTGATAAAGCTGCTCATCATGGCGGCAATGGGGCCAAGGGAGCCGGCGAAACTGCTGATGGCAGAGCTGATGGTGTTTGTGATTTTCTCCCGCATGGCCGGCTCTTCAAGGAGTTTGGCGAATTTCTCGATAAGGGCGGGTGCTTCCTTTTCCATGCGGTCAAGGACGAGGTCGGATATTTCCGGCGGGATAAGGTCGTTCAAAGAGCGTTTTTCTGCAAGAATAGTGTCAATTTTCTGCTGAATCCGGCTCGCAATCCATTCTTTGACAGCAGGGCCGGAAAGGACATCTTGTATGGTCTTTTCAAGAAATGCGTAAAAATGATGCTGGTTTTCTTCGGGGAAAATATCCTGGAAATCCCGGCAGAGAAAATTTTCCAGCTGGTTTTTTACGGCGCTGTCAATGGTATGGGCGAAATCATCGCTGTCAAGATAGGCATGCATCTGGCCCATAAAGCGCAGCCGCAGTACTTTAATGCTGGCCCGGAAATAGGCCTTGAACCGTTTGGGGATAACAGTGTTGACCGGGCCGAGATCTTGCTGCAGGAGTGAATCGATGCGGTTGCTGATAAGTTCCTGCAACTGCTGCTGAAACCGTTTGCCGGTAATTGCCTGTCCCACATCCCTGCTGGTCAACAGATGTGCACCTACCATTTCTCCAATATTTTCAGCCAGCATATGTCTTTTGGATGGGATGACGCCGGGGGTCATGGGCACTCTCATGCCGAGGATTTTCCAGGGACGCAGGGGGCGAAAGAGCATTTTTATGGCCACATAATTGGTCATATAGCCGATAAACGCCCCGAGGATGGGCGGGGCGGCAAATTGCAGGAATGTGTTCATTGACTGTTTCTTCTTGAGCTTCGCGCTCTGTGCGGTTAATGCGTTTTTTGTCTCTTACGGTTTGATCATTCTGCCCAGAGTTTCATCAACGGCAAGGGCCTGTTTCATGGAGGCCTTCAGGAAGTCTTCGCGGAGGTATTCCCTGCTTTTTTCGATGATTTCACAAAGCTCTGTAATATTGCCCTGCTCGGACATTTCAATGAGTTTCAGGATGTTTTCAGCAAAACTCTTGACGATTTTTCTGCCGTCGCCGCTGGTGGACATGATTTCAGCATAGGTGCGCGGATTTTGGTTGTGTACCCTGGACATGGCCAGGATGCCGTAAAGCGAGGTCAGGGTGGAATGATTGCCGATGTCCTCGGTGTTGATGTTGTTATCCGCCAGGGCCCGCGCCAGGGCAACGGAGATAGTGGTGGGCAGTTTCTGGCCCACACCCATGAGAAGATCGTGGCTGTTTGGCGTATCGTGGCAGATGTCCGCACCATGTTTGTATAAAAAAGATTCGAATTCACTGCACAGGGCGCCGCTTCTCGGGGTTCGGACCACAGAGGCGTTCTTGTCCTTCATGGTGGCGGCAGCAGGTCCCCACAGGTTGTGGACCAGCATCAGCTCAACACCCTGGCTGGTGTGCTGCAGGGCGGTGTTCAGGGTTTTTTCCGCCTCGCCGGCTAGCAGGATGAGGGCCTGGCCGTCCGCCAGATAGCGGCCGTATTGTTCAATTGTTGCCGGGGTATGGCTGATGGGCACACAGATCATCACCACATCCACCTGGGGGATCATCTCCTGGGGACTTAATTCTGTAGAGCGGCCCGTGAGAATGGTTTTGTATCCTTCATTTTCTAGTTTTCCGGCAAACCAGACGCTCATGTCGCCGGTGCCGATAAAACCGAAGGTCTTGATGCGCTTGATGCGCATGTCCACCCTGGGATAGCTGCCCAGCACCTTGATGGAATCTTCTTCCTGGATAACGCTTTTCTCGATACTTGTCAGAGCAGAGGATACGTCGCGGTCCTCGATATGCCCTTCCGCCTCGATATATATCTGCAGTTTCTGGGTTTTGACATCTGACTCCGCCCGCATGTCGAGGATGTTGATGCCCCGCCGGGTAAATTCGCCGATTGTGTCGTAGAGCATGCCCACCCGGTCTTTCAGGGGTACGGTAATGAGGGACGTTGCGTCATAGCCGGTGGGGTCAACGGCTTCATGGCTGAGAACGGCGAATCGGGTTTTGTTGTGGGAAAGAATTTCCCGTTCCAGGATTATGAGCCCTTGCTCCTTCAACAGGCTCTCAGCTTCAACAACTCCCCTGTCAGTCAGATTGTTTTCCTTGATTTCTCTGATGGCCTCGGTCAGATCGGGAACGGTGAGCAGGGCAATTTCCGGAAAAATTTGAGAAAAATAGTTTTCGCACTGGCGCAGAACCGCCCTGGTACCGATTATGATTTTTAGACTATGTCCTTCGTCCAGTGCCCCCAGAGAAAGGTGGATGGGAAGAACGACATTATCGATCCAGTGGGATCCGGTCAGTTTTTCCATGATCTGGAAAGAGCTGACAAGGCCTCCGGTTCTGCTGTTGTAAACAGGCAGAATGAAGAAGTCGGCTTTGTTGTCCTGAAAATCACGGCTGGCGGAAATAAGATGCGGATAGCTGATTATCTCCGCGTCTTTGGAAAATTGTCGGGCGGCCAGCCAGGCGTGGCAGCCTGTGGGGCCGGTAATTGCTATTTTGTTTGGCTTTTTCATGGCTATGGCTTATTTTGTTAAAACGTATCTATTCAGCTGCACTTCACCTGCGCACAGGTAAGCGGAGCGGAGCGGAGACTCCGATCAGCCTGTCTTACATAGCACCAGTATGCTGCGACAGGCTGCCTATGCGCATCTAAAGCACATCTGAACAGATACATCCGGTGGTTTCCGTCACTTTTCGGCATTAAGCTGAATAGATACGTTAAAAATACTGTTGTACCTGTTTTTAAACCTTTTTCTATATCTTTTTTCCTGCTTCCTTTCAATGTAAATATTGTTGGTCACAGGGAAAGGCCGCAAGTTATAGAATTATTAGTTTACCACGAAGCTCACGAAGTACACGAAGAAGGGACTCTTGTTAAAAAGAAAGCAGAAAATTTTTCTTCGTGTACTTCGTGGTAGTAAAATTTTTGTAACCCTATGCTGACCCCGTCTGCCACAGTAAAAGAATATATCTCGTCCCTGAAGGCGTCGCCCCGTTTTGGTTCCCAGGTGGTGCATCATGAGGAGATTCGGGGAGGGGAGGCGAGTTTTGCCCGGCTTACACCTGCTCTTCCCGTTTCTTTGAGGAGCGCCCTTGCCGGTTTGGGTATAGAGCAACTCTACAGCCATCAGGTGGCAGCAATTGAGCATGTCAGGAAGGGCAGGGATGTCATGGTGGCAACTCCTACTGCCAGCGGCAAAAGTTTGATTTATAATCTGCCTATCTTTGAAGCGGTGCTGCAGGACAGGTCCACTGCGGCGCTCTACCTTTTCCCCTTAAAGGCCCTTGCCCGGGACCAGCTGCGCGGAATTGATGAGCTTGCCGGCGGGCTACCGAAGGAACAGCAGCCCAGGGCGGCAGTTATTGATGGGGACACATCCAGCTACCATCGCAAAAAACTTCGTGAGAATCCTCCTCATATTCTTATTTCAAATCCCGACATGCTGCATCTTTCCCTGCTTGGCTATCATGGAAAATGGTCCTCCCTGTGGGCAAATCTCACCCATGTGATTATTGATGAGGCCCATACCTATCGGGGTGTTTTCGGCAGCCATGTATCCCTGGTGTTGAGGAGACTGCAGAGGATCTGCCGCATCCATGGGTCGGATCCCCGTTTTCTTCTTTTTTCCGCCACAGTGGGAAACCCTGATGAGCTTGGCCGGAACCTGCTGGGCAGAGAAGTGGAAACAATAACAGCCACCGGTGCTCCAAGAGGGAATCGCCATTTTGTCTTTTTTGATCCGGTTGACGGAGCGGCCTTTACCGCAAGCCAGATGCTGGAGGCTGCTTTGAAAAGAGGATTGCGGACCATTGTCTATACCCAGTCGCGCAAAATGACCGAACTGGTGGCGAGCTGGACCCAGCAGCGTCTTGGCGGGCTGCATGACAAGCTGACCGCTTACCGGGCCGGTTTTCTGCCCGAGGAAAGGCGGGAGATCGAGGCAAAACTTGCCTCCGGCGAACTTCTGGGCGTGGTTTCAACCAGTGCCCTTGAGCTAGGCATTGACATCGGTAATCTTGATATCTGTATCCTTGTCGGCTATCCCGGATCAATCATGTCCACCTGGCAGCGGGGCGGCAGGGTCGGCAGGAGGCAGCATGATTCCCTCGTTGTCCTGGTGGCCCATGAGGATGCCCTGGACCAGTATTTCAACCGTCATCCAAAGGATTTTTTTACGCGGAAGGTGGAGGATGCGGTGCTTAATCCCTATAACCGGGTCATTCTGGAAAAGCATCTTGTCTGTGCCGCCGCCGAGAGTCCGTTTTCTGATGCTGAGACATTTTTGCAGGACGAAAAAATTCGCCGGGCAGTGGATGCCTTGACCGGTACAGGCGGACTGCTTCTTGACGCAGACGGCACCACCTGGTTCACGACACGAAAATATCCCCATCGATTGGTGGATCTTCGCGGAGGAGGCAAGCCCTACAGTATTAGAAGGGCGGGTAGTAATGAACTGCTGGGCGAGATTGATGAAAATCGCGCGTTTAAGGAATGTCATTGGGGGGCTGTTTACCTGCACAGGGGGCGCACCTGGCTGGTGGAGGAACTTGATCTTGACGAACACCAGGTGAGGGTAAGGCCTGCCGATGTTGACTATTTCACCCGTGCCCTGTCCCACAAGGAGACGGAGATTCTGCGCGTTGACAAGGCGGTGCAGCTCGGCAATATTCGAGCTTTTCTGGGTGACCTGCGAGTAACGGACCAGGTCACCGCATTTCAACGTAAACGTATCCGCGGGCAGAAAACCATCAGCACGGAACAACTTGACCTGCCGCCCCATGTTTTTGAGACCGAAGGACTCTGGTTTGAAATTCCTTATCCCCTGCAGAGCCGTCTTGAGCAAAAGCAGATGCATTTCATGGGGGGGATTCATGCGGTGGAGCATACGGCAATCGGCATTTTTCCCCTGCTGGTCCTGTGCGACCGTAATGATGTGGGCGGTATCTCCTATCCTTTTCATCCGCAATTGAATGTGTCGGCAATTTTTATCTATGACGGTTATCCCGGAGGTGTGGGATTGTGTCGTCAGGCATTTGACGGAATTCACGAGTTGCTGGATCTGAGCCTGCGGACCATTGTTGATTGCCCTTGTGAAACGGGTTGCCCAAGCTGTGTTCATTCACCAAAATGCGGTTCCGGCAACAGGCCCATTGACAAGGATGCCGCCAGAGTTGTTCTTGAGGGGCTGCTTGAAAAAGAGGCATTGCCGAATAATGACGGGGCCCGGCCACGGATGCAACCGTTGTTTAAGGAGAAGACGCAGGTACAGCCGGAAACAGTGACGCTCCCGGCCGGATACGGGGTTTTTGATGTGGAAACCATTCGTTCTGCTGCAGAGGTGGGCGGCTGGAACAGGGCCGAGCGTATGGGGGTCAGCGTGGCGGTACTATACGATGGCCAGGCGGATGATTTTTTCGTCTACCGGGAAAGTGAGATGGACGCTTTCATCCAGCATCTATGCCGGCTTGAGCTGATTGTGGGTTTTAACAATAAGAGGTTTGATAACAGGGTGCTTTCAGCCTATACTGATGTGAACCTTGCCTCGCTTCCCACGCTTGATATCCTTGAAGAGGTGCATAAAAGACTGGGCTACAGGTTAAGCCTGGATCGTCTGGCGGAAAAGACTCTTGGGGTGAAAAAGAGCGCAGACGGTCTCATGGCGCTGAAATGGTATAAAGAGGGCCGCATTGACAAGATTATCACCTATTGCCGTAAGGATGTGGAAATAACCAGGGATCTGTTGTTGTTTGCCGTGAAAAACGGGTATCTTCTTTTCCAGAACAAGGCGGGGAAAACGGTGCGTTGTCCGCTGGGATTTTCTTTCCGAAAACCGTAAACCGTTACGGCCAGACAAGGGAGTTATGGACCCATCCCTTGGTGCCGTCGGTATGGGTGACCTGCAGCCATTCGCCGTCTTTTTTGCCTGGAAAGAAAACAACGCCATACAGTGCTGAGGCCGCCACTTCATATTTTTTGCCGGGACCGACACGAAGGTTGGCTTTTTTTACTTTGACGATAACGGTTTTTTTCTTGCTGAGCAGAGGTGCGTATATCCAGCCGGTGTCCCCTTCAAAATCCTGGGTTTTGGCCCAACCATCCTTGCGCTGAGTAACCTTCAACGGGAAGTCCTTGAAAACTTCCCAGTAAATCTCATCAGTGGTGGTTGGGCCTGAACGGATATTGACACCGTCCTTGGTGACGCTGACGTATTCAGCGGCAAGCGATGATGTTGAAAAGCATAAGGAGAGGGCCGCGATCCCCAGGAGAGCTACCAGGGTGTTGGATAAGTTTCTTTGTTTTTTCATATCTGCTGTAATCTCCATCTGATTGTAAAGGAAAATAATACCTATATATTTAGCATTAATAGGCCTGCAAGTCAAATTGAAAGGAGTTGGTCTGACCGTCCTAAATAAATAAGAAACTCCTTGTTGCCCTTTGGCCCGAGGATGGGTGATTCGGTTACGCCGTAATTTGTCAGATTCAGGCTTTGGGCAAAATGGCTGATTTCTTCAACCACCTGCTCGTGCAGGCTTTGATCCCGGACAACGCCTCCTTTCCCCACCTTGCCTTTACCTACTTCAAATTGCGGCTTGATCAGGGCAAGAATTCGCAGCTCGTTTCTGAAAAAAGGCAGCAGGGGGGGCAGCAGGAGTTTCAACGAGATAAAGCTTGCATCTATAACTGCCAGATCCAGTTCTCCGGGGATGTCTCCGGGTTGAAGATGTCTGGCATTTGTACGCTCCATGACAACGACCCGTTTGTCCTGGCGCAGTTTCCAGTCAAGCTGACCATATCCAACATCAATAGCATAGATTTTTGCCGCGTCGTTTTGTAGCAGGCAGTCGGTAAAACCTCCGGTGGAAGCCCCCACATCGGCACAGGTAAAACCGGTCGGATCAATGTGGAAAAAATCAAGCCCTCCAGCCAATTTGAAACCGCCGCGACTGACATAGGGGCATCGTTGCTTGATTTCAACGTGGCAATCGTCAGGAACCTGCGACCCTGCCTTGTCAACAACCTCGCCGTTTACCCTCACCTGTCCCGCGCCAATCAGCGCCTGGGCCTTCTGCCTGCTTGTTTCAAGATTCCCAGCCACTAATTTGTCCAGACGAACTTTCATTGTCAATTATAAATTTTCAATTTTCAATTGCCGTTACCCGTCCGCCTTTCTGATCAAATCGCATAATTCATCAGCCATTTCGTCAATAATGTCATGGTGCTTTCCTTCGAGCATGACCCGTACAACGGGCTCGGTGCCGGAATGGCGTACCAGGATGCGGCCGTCGGTTTCGAGTTTTTTCTCCATGGCTGCTACCCGGTCATTGAAATTCGGTACCAGATCAAGGTCGATTTTTTTGGAGGTGCGCACGTTTTTCAGTACCTGGGGGAAGGACTCCATGACGGTGGCCAGTTCGGACATGGGTTTGCGCCGCTTGATCATAATGGCGAGAAGCTGCAGGGCGGCAAGGATGCCGTCGCCGGTGGTGTTGTGCTCCAGGAAGATGAGGTGGCCGGACTGTTCACCGCCAAAGGAGAAGTTCTTCTGGCGCATCATCTCCACCACATAACGGTCGCCAACCTGGGTGCGGACCATTTTGCCCCCCATGCTCTGCATGGCAAGCTCCAGTCCCATGTTGCTCATCACTGTGGCCACCAGGGTTTTTTTCTTCAGTTTTTTCCTGCTGATAAGTTCTTTAGCACATATTGCCATGACGTGGTCGCCGTCCACAATATTTCCGTGCTCATCGGCAACGATCAGTCTGTCGCCATCGCCATCCAGAGCGATGCCCAGATCAGCTCCAAGGGCTTTGACCTTTTTGGCCATCAATTGCGGGTACAGGGCGCCGCATTCATGGTTGATGTTTTTGCCGTCCGGTTCAACGCCGATGGTGGTGACTTTTGCCCCCAGTTCCTGGAAAACATGGGGTGCCACCCCGTAGGTGGCGCCGTTTGCGCAGTCGAGCACAATGTGGAAATCGTCCAGGATGTAGTTCTTCGGAAAGGTGTTTTTCAAGAAGACAATGTAGCGGCCCCTGGAGTCTTCGATGCGGGCCGCTTTGCCGACTTCATCGGCAACCGGACGCAGAGCCGCCATTTTCTGGGAAAAAATCAGGTCTTCAATATCTGCTTCCTTTTCATCCGGCAGTTTAAAGCCGTTGCTGGAAAAAATTTTGATACCGTTATCTTGAAATGGGTTGTGAGAGGCTGAGATAACCACACCGGCGTTGGCCCGCATGCTGGTAGTGATAAAGGCGATGCCGGGCGTTGGCAGAGGTCCGCAGAGCAATACATCCACTCCCATGGAGCAGATTCCCGCAGCAAGGGCGTTTTCAAGCATGTAGCATGAAAGTCTGGTGTCCTTGCCTATGACAATACGGTTGCCGTGTTTGATATCCTTTACCTGGAAGGCGATGGCCCGGCCGATCTGCATGGCAATCTCGGTAGTCATCGGGTAGGTGTTGGCAACACCGCGCACACCATCTGTGCCGAAAAGTCTTCTCATTATTTATACTCCGTCAGAATGATGATTGAAGGGGATTTTGCAACATTTATACTTGAGCCCACTTGCCTGGCAGGAAAGACAGGTTTCAAAACCATCAGGGGAAGTTTGCCGCCTTGATTTATTTCTCTTTTGCTGCCTCGGGTGCGTCCATGATGACGACATCAATTTTCGGTGGAGTTATTTCAACCACTTCAATACCCTGGGCCGGAATGATCTCCACCGGCAATTTGTGCGGGCCCGGAGGAAGATTGCCGGCCATGATGCGGGCTGTGAAGAGGCTTGTCATGTCTTTTGTTTTTTTTACCTGGCTGAAGGGTATTTTTGCCGTAACTGTTACTTTTTCAGGGGCTAATGTGTACGATTTTTTGCCAATATGGATAAGATGCACGGGGATATTTTTTATGGTGGCTTCATGCATTTTTTCTTTCAGGGTAATATGGGCTGTGACAAACGGTTCGCCAACCAGATCGAGAATGGCGGGGCTCAGTTCCAGGGCAACCGTTATGCTGGACGATGCGGTCAGCCGGCTCAGGTCTATGGGTTCCGTTGAAATGGAATTTTCAAGTGCGACAACTCCTTGAGGGCCGTTAACACGGATCGATGCAGGTTCCAGAATGATCCCCCCAAGATAATATCCCGGCGGAGGGGTGCCTGTTGTGGCGGACTGAATGGGGATATCTTTTTCTATCTGTTTGTCAAGCTGGAGAATAATATCAGTTGGCCTTACCCGCATCAGGCGAACACCCCGTGGAAGCGGAATGGAATCGGCGGTGTTTTTGATAATCTGGGGGCCGGGTTTTGCTTTGGACAGGTCAACGGGACGGGAGATATGCTGTTGTGACAGGTTGCGCATCAGGCCGCGGGGACCGGTAACGGTTATTTCAAGATCCCTTTTGAACTGATTTGAAATAGTCAGGTCAGCAGGAAGATTGACAATTTCAACCGGCACACTGAGGCTCATGTCCACTTTGTCTTCTCCCACTACAAAATACCAGAGAAAGAGGGCAAAGAAAAAGGAGATGAGTTTCAGCATCCAGTTTTTAGGCCATGGTCTGTTTCGCCAGGATTTTATTTTCTTTGAAGCCAGGTTTTCCATTTGGTTGTGTCGAATTCTTTGGGGGTGAGAATTGCCTCAAGTCGGTTTCGTAACGAGGCGATATCCAAGCCGCTTGTTATGCCTCCGTGGAGCACTAGGGAAATCTGTTTGGTTTCTTCTGAAACAACAACGACCACGGCATCTGTTTCTTCGGAAATGCCGATAGCTGCCCGGTGGCGTGTCCCGAGATTTTTGCTGATATAGGGATTTTTTGTCAACGGTAGAACGGAGCGGGCAGTGAGGATGCGATCTTTGTGGATGATAACACCGCCGTCATGTAATGGTGAGCTTGTGTGGAACAGGCTGACCAGTAACTCTGTTGACAGGACAGCATTTATGGTGTGTGAGGATTCGATATAGTCTTTTAAGCCGGTTTCCCGTTCGATAACGATGAGGGCGCCTAATTTTCTGTCGGCAAGAAATTTGGCAGCCCGGACAATTTTGCCGATGGACTGGGCTGTCTCTTCCGGGCTTTTGGTAAACGGAGTTTGGCCCACCTGGGTCAGTGCGCGTCTGATGTCACGTTGGAAGACGATGATAATGATGAGGAAAATGGAGCTCAGCAAGGTTCCGAGCAGCCAGTAGAGGGTCATGAATTCCAGTTCGCGGGCGCCGAAATAGACGACAATAAGAACGACGATGCCGCTCAGCATCTGGGCAGCTCTCGTGCCTTTGATAATCAGCATGACGCGGTAGATGATGAAAGCGACGATCAGGATGTCTACTATGTCCTGCCAGCGCAGGGATTTGAGAGCCTCAAGCATAAAATTTTAAATTTTTCCTGATTTGGAAAATGTCTCTGTTAAAAAAAAGATAAGTAAAAGTATATGCCTATAAATATACATGAAATTAAATAATTATGCGATAAAGGAGACGTTGGAGGCAAGTTTTTTTATAAAAAAAGAATAGTGACGATGCTTCTTGACATCGCCGATAAAGTAATTTATATAATTCTTTTTCGACAAAAATAATTTTAAGATATTTTGTAGTTATAAAGCTTCAAGGAGAAAAGTATGGCTAACCATAAATCCGCTATTAAAAGAAATCGACAAAATCTTGATCGACGTGCCCGCAACAGGGCAAACAGCAGCAGGATGAAAACCGTAATCAAGGCAGTCGATGCCGCCATTGCAGAGCAGTCTGTTGAGCAGGCCCAGGCCGCATTGCAGGCCGCTATCCCGGTCATTCAGAAAACTGCCTTGAAAGGGACCCTGCACAAGAAAACGGCTTCCCGCAAGGTTTCCCGTTTGAGCAAACGGGTCAATAGATTTGTCGCCGAAACTCGGTCTGCCGCTTAGGAGAAATGGATCCCCTCTCCTGTAAGGGGGTATGAGCAATGACAGAGTCGACAAAAGTATCAGTAACGAATTGACAAATGCCATGGATGCCTGAAAGGCTCCATGGCATTTTTTTTGATTTTTTTTTGAAAAGATGCGAGAGCGTTCCTAGTTCCGAGGGCCCCTGATTATGCATAAACCGGCGCTGGATGATTTTAAAAAACTGGCGGATAAGGCTGGGCTGATACCTGTCTGCCGGGAGATTGTCGCCGATCTCGATACCCCTTTGACGGTTTTTGCCAAAATCGCCGGAGACGAGTCCCACGCCTTTCTTTTGGAAAGTCTTGAGGGGGGTGAGAAATGGGGCCGTTATTCCTTTATCGGCCTTGATCCCCTTCTCACTTTTGAAAGCCGGGGCAACAAGATAACGATTCGTCGAGATGGGAATGCTGAAATACTCTCCGGTGACCCGCTGGTTGAACTGAAATCCATTCTGGATTCCTTCAACGCCTGCCGGGAAAGTGATTTCCTGCCCCGTTTTTTTGGCGGAGCTGTCGGCTATCTCGGCTATGATATGGTTCGTTTCATGGAGAAACTGCCTGATATCAACCCTCCACTGGAAAATTTTCCGGACAGCTCTTTCATGGTTCCCCGCCTGGTCCTCATCTATGATAATCTGAAGCAGACCCTCACCGTTGTCAACTGCGTGGAAGTGGAGGATGTTCAGGACGTTGAGGCCTTGTATGGCAAGGCGTGTCAACGTATTGACGCCATAATCAGGCGGCTTCGTATGAGGCCGTTGCCCTATGATGTTGTTGATGTTGATTCCATCGGGCGGGAACATGATTTTCAGCCCAATATGGCGGCGGAATCATTTAGGGATATGGTGGCAAAGGCCAAGGAGTACATCGTGGCCGGCGATATTATCCAGGTTGTCCTGTCCCAGCGGTTTCACTCCAAAACCGACCTGCCGCCCTTCATGCTGTATCGCGCCCTGCGCCATATAAATCCCAGCCCCTATCTTTTTTATTTGAAGCTTGGTGATAATATTCAGATCGGTTCTTCTCCTGAAATTCTGGTGCGGCTTGAAGATGATAAGATCGAGTTGCGTCCCATTGCCGGCACCCGTCCCAGGGGCAAAACTCCGGAAGAGGACCTGGCCCTGGAAAAAGAGCTGCTGGCCGATCCGAAAGAACGGGCCGAGCATCTGATGCTGGTTGATCTGGGTCGAAATGATGCGGGCCGGGTGGCCCAATACGGTACAGTTGAAACCCATGACCTGCTTGTTATCGAACGTTACAGCCACGTCATGCATATTGTTTCCGGAGTTCGCGGACAGCTTGAAAAGGGCAATGATCAGTTTGATGTGGTGCGGGCCTGTTTCCCGGCAGGCACAGTCAGCGGGGCGCCCAAGGTGCGGGCCATGGAGATCATTGAGGAACTGGAGTCTGAGAGGCGCGGTCCCTATGCCGGTGCGGTGGGGTATTTCGGTTTCTCAGGGAATATGGATTTTTGTATCACCATTAGAACCTTTATCATGCAGGATGATAACCTGTGGGTCCAGGCCGGGGCGGGAATTGTGGCGGATTCAGATCCGGAAATGGAGTTTCAGGAAACGCTCAATAAGGCGCGTGGACTCAGGCGCGCCGTGGAACTGGCTGAGAAAGGATTTTAACGGACATGATCGTACTCATAGATAATTACGATTCCTTTACCTATAATATTGTGCAGACCATTGGCGGCTTTGGTAAAGAGCTGCAGGTTTTTCGCAATGACAAGATTGATATCGCATCCATTGAAAAAATCAACCCGGATCGGCTTTTGATTTCCCCGGGGCCGTGTACTCCGGCAAAGGCCGGCATTTCCATTGAGGCGATACGATATTTTGCCGGGAAGATCCCCATCCTGGGCGTTTGTCTCGGTCATCAGTCCATTGGCGAGGCTTTTGGCGGCAAAACAGTGCGGGCGGGGCGCATTATGCACGGCAAGACAAGTCCCATTTATCACGATGGCAAGGGCGTTTTCACCGACCTGCCGAATCCATTTGACGGTATGCGCTATCACTCCCTTGTGGTGGAGGATTTACCTGATTGTCTTGTTGTCACCGCTCACACGGATCAGGATGAGTTGATGGGTGTGCGGCATACATCTCTGCTGGTGGAGGGCGTGCAGTTTCATCCGGAATCCATCATGACGCCGGACGGCGTACAGCTCTTGAAAAATTTTGTCAGTCCGGATTATGAGAAGATGTTTTGAGGATAAAGAGAATTGTTGTTTCTCACAGAGGCACAGAGAACACAGGGAAAAAATTAAAAAACTTTGTGCTCTCTGTGCCTCTGTGAGAGTTTTTAGGTGTTGATGAGGGAGATGTGAAAATGATTAAAGAAGCTATTGCCAAAGTTGTGGCGGGAACGGATCTTTCTGAAGAGGAAATGATCGGTGTAATGAATGAGATTATGGGCGGCGAGGCAACTCCCGCGCAAATAGGTTCTTTTATAACCGCCCTGCGGATGAAGGGCGAAACCATTGACGAGATTGCCGGTGCTGCCAGGGTTATGCGTGAAAAGGCCACCAGGGTGGACGCCGCTGACCCGGGTGAGATTCTGGTTGATACGGTTGGCACCGGTGGAGACTCTTCCGGCACATTCAATGTTTCCACCACCTCGGCCTTTGTTGTTGCAGGGGCGGGAGTGCCGGTGGCAAAACACGGCAATCGTTCCGTGTCAAGCCATTGCGGCAGCGCCGATGTTCTTGAGGCCCTGGGGGTTGATCTGGGGCTCAGCGCTGAAAAAATTGGTCAGTGCGTTCGTCAGATTGGCATCGGGTTCATGTTTGCCCCCATGCTGCACGGCGCCATGAAGTACGCCATCGGCCCGCGCAGGGAAATCGGCATCCGCACGGTTTTCAATGTTCTCGGCCCCCTGACTAATCCGGCCAATGCCAATGTCTATGTGCTGGGTGTTTTTACGCCGGAACTGCTTGAGCCGCTGGCCAATGTGCTGACCAGATTTGACGTGAAGCGTGCCCTGGTGGTCTGTGGTGAGGGAAATATAGATGAGATAACGATTACCGGAAAAACCCAAGTTGCTGATCTGAATAACGGCCAGGTGACAACCTATTCCATTGCCCCGGAGGATGTGGGGCTGAGCCGCGCTTCCCTGGCCGAGATCAAGGGCGGGGAAACGGCGGAGATTTCAGCTGATCAGCTGCGCAGCGTACTGCGGGGAGAATCCGGACCCTGTCTTGATATGGTATTGATGAACAGCGGCGCGGCACTCATGGCGGCAGGCAGGGCGGCTGATCTGCGTGAAGGGGTGGATCTGGCCCGGCAAACCATCGAATCCGGTGCAGCCATGGCAAAACTCGATGCCCTGGTGGACTTTTGCCGCAAGGGAAGCTGACGTGATTTTAGATACCATTGTTGCAGAGAAGAAAGAAGAGGTCAAACGGCTGCTGAAAAGCCCTATGGCTGAGCCGAAAGGCTACGTTGCCCCTCCCAGAGGATTTCAGAATGCCCTTACCTCGTTTGATGGCGTGGCCCTTATTGCTGAAGCCAAAAAAGCCTCTCCCTCCAAAGGGGTTATCTGCCCTGATTTTGATCCGGTTAAAATCGCGCAGGAATACAAGGCGGGCGGCGCACAGGCCATATCCGTACTGACTGACGAGAAATTTTTCCAGGGAAGCCTTTCCTTTCTTCCCATGGTGCGTGAAGCGGTGGATTTGCCGGTACTGCGCAAGGATTTTATTATCCATGAGGCGCAGATCACCCAGGCACGGATATTTGGTGCGGATGCCATTTTGCTCATTGCCGCAATCCTTGATGAAATGCAGATGAAGGATTTTCTCGCCCAGAGTCGTGAACTGGGTATGGATGTGCTGGTGGAGGTCCATGATGAAGAGGAGCTTGAAAAGGCGTTAAAGGTTGACAGTCCTCTTCTTGGGGTCAATAACAGAAATCTGAAAGATTTTTCCATGGACCTTGAGACGACATTTCGCCTGAAACGCCTGACTCCGGATCATATTCCTCTGGTCAGTGAGTCTGGAATCCGCTCATTTGACGATATTGCCCGGCTGGCAGATGCCGGCGTCACTGCCGTACTTGTAGGAGAGACTCTTATGCGTGCCGGAGGACGAGGGGCTGTGCAGGAATTGATGGGACGGAAAGGCAATTGAGAATTGATAATTTTTAAACTACCAGAGTTAGCATATTTATCGTGGAAGTTTGTGACATTGATTTAATACAAAGGAGAAGGAAATGGTCCCGCGAACACGGATCAAAATCTGTGGAATGACGGATATCGGTGAAGTAGAACAGGCTGTGCAGGCCGGTGTTGATGCCCTTGGTTTTATTTTTGTTGAGAAAAGTCCCAGGTATATTGATCCGGAAAAGGCCAGGGAAATTATAAGCACCTTGCCGCCCTTTGTTGATGCGGTGGGGGTATTCATGGATCAGGAGGCTGAACAGGTTGAGGAAATAGTCCAATACTGCGGTCTTACCCTTATCCAGCTGCATGGGTCCGAATCTCCTGAGTACTGCGGGCGTTTCAGCGAACGTGTCATCAAAGCTTTTCAGGTGCATCCCGGCATGGGTGCCGAAGTTCTCTCACCTTATGAAGATGTTGTGTCAGGCTTTCTCCTTGACACCTATGATAAGGATCAGGGCGGCGGTACCGGCAAGACCTTTGACTGGTCGATCATTGAAAAGCTGCACCCTCAGCAACCCGTTATTCTTGCCGGTGGACTTGGGGTGGAAAATGTGGCAAGGGCAATCGAGCAGGTAAAACCCTTTGCTGTTGATGTAAATTCCGCCATAGAAACGGAACCCGGCCGCAAGGATCCTGAACTCATAACGAAACTTATTGAGGCTGTTGCTGCGGTGCATGTTTAAACTGTTGATGGGGTAAGTTAGATCCCCCTTTTTTGCAAGTTTTCACTCCAGAGCTGTCAGAGCGTACAGAGTTTTTTTTGTGACTCTATCGCACATCTTTTTTTTTCAGCAATCTGCTGACCAATCTCTGTATTTCTTTTCCTGTATTTTTTTCTTGACAAAGTTTTAGTGAATATAGTTGTCTGGGCAATTATATAGGGAGTTAACTAATGAATGATGAAAAAGAACCTCTGGGCAGGGTGATCTATTTAACCTCACTTGAGATGCGAAATCTGGCTGAAAAAATTGTAAAGCCTTTCGGCCTTACCCTTGAGCAGTTTATACTGCTGAAAAGTATGGTTTATGGAGCAGGCGTGACCCAGCGCCAACTTGGTGAAAAGGTCCATAAAAAACCTGCCAATATAACCAGAATGCTGGATCGTCTCGAAGCAAAAGACTTTGTCGTTCGACGCGATGACCCGGATGACAGGCGGGCCTTGCTTGTTTTTCTGACTGAAATGGGCCTGGAACTTGTTGAAAAAGTCGAGGGGGTTTTTCAATCCTATTCCGCTCAACTCTTTTCCGGGATCAGCGACAATGAGCAGCAGATCATCAGGAATTCCTTTGGCAGGATGTCTACTAATATACAAAGGATGACTGAAAAATTTAACCAAAACAGTTTGGCGTGAGGTGAAATGTGAATATTGTTATCCGTATTTTAATAACGTTCTTGGCTAGCTGCAGCGCAAATGCTTTTGCCCAGGCACCGCCGCCTGCAAAAGTCGTTCTGGCGGAGATCGGCCAACAGGAGGTGGCTCAGAATCAATCTTTTCTGGGCCTTCTTTATTATGACCGGGTCAGTCATGTTTCTTCAGAGGTGGCCGGTTTGGTTGAGACTGTCACAGTACGTGAGGGCGACATGGTCAAGGCCGGCAGCCCCCTGGTTTATCTTGATACGGAGATACGCGATAAGGAAATCGCCGGGGCGAAAATTCGCGTCGCCCAGATCGAACTACGCATCCGCCAGGCGGGAAAAAATTATAAGAGACTGGAGAAACTCCATGCTGAACATGGGGCAAGCGAGAAAAACTATGAAGACGCCTTCTACGCCTATGAGGATCTGCTTCGGGAAAAAGAAGCTGCAGAAGTAGAATTGGAAACCCTCCTTGTCCTGAAGCGAAAAAGCATAATTAAGGCCCCTTTTGACGGAGTTATTCTTGAAAAGAAGGTTGATTCCGGCGACTGGATCCAGCAGGGAACGCAAATGGCTGTTCTCGGCTCAACAAAGGATCTGTTTGTCCGTGTGCCGCTGGCGGAAACCCTGCTGCAATACATACATAAGGGCGAAGAGGTTGTTGTTGTTTTTAACGCCCTGCAGAAAGAAATGAAAGGGATCATTGATGATTTTTCTCCCATTGCCGATGCCAAGACGAAAAATATTTTTTTAAAGGTGCGTATGCCGCATATGACGAATGTTGCAGAAAATATGTCGGTGCAGGTCTATGTGCCCACCAGTGACAGGCGGACATACAGCGTTATTCCCCGAGATGCGTTGATCAAGTTTCAGGGAGGCGATTTTGTTTATACGGTAAAGGAGGGCAAGGCTGCCATTCTTCCCGCCAATATCGTCACCTATCTGGGTGACAGGGTGGCGGTGGATAATCCCTATTTTGTTGTTGGTATGCAGGTTGTGGTGGAAGGCAATGAGCGGTTGCGGCCTGATCAGCCGGTTATTGTGGCGGGTGCCGAGTAATGGATGTCATCAAGTTTTTCATTGAAAAACCGGTGACCGTTGCCGTGGCGGTCATTATCATCGTTGTTTTCGGCCTCATAGGTCTGAGCAAGCTGCCGGTCCAGCTGACGCCTGATGTGGAGACGCCGCAGATCACCGTCACCACCACCTGGGGCGGGGCCACCCCCTATGAGGTGGAAAAGGAGATTATTGAAAAACAGGAAGAACAGCTCAAGGGGTTGCGCGGGCTCAATAAAATGGAGAGCGCAAGCTATAACAGCTATGGCGAGATCACCCTTTCCTTTGGCCTGGAAACCGATATTGACGACGCCCTGCTGCGGGTATCAAATAAAATGAACGAGGTGCCCAGCTATCCTGAAAATGCCGATAAGCCGGTTATCGAGGCCGCGGGAGCCGATAGTTCGCCGATCATCTGGATGGTGCTGAAAACGCAGCCTGAAAATAAGGAGCATATCAATCATTTTCGCACTTTTTTTGAGGACAATGTGCGCCAGCACATTGAGCGTGTCAAGGGCGTCGGCGCGCTGTTTGTTTTCGGCGGAACGGAAAATGAACTGCACATCACCATTGATCCGGAAAAGATGGCCCGCCATAACATCACCATCAATGGGATCACTGATGCTGTTAAAAAGGCCAATATTAATGTTTCGGCCGGTGTGCTGGGCATCAGCAAGAAAAATTACCGCATACGGACGGTGAGCCAGTTTCAGGACGCTGGCGATGCCCTTGACGTGGTTCTTTTTGATGACGGCGTAAAAAGGGTCTATCTACGTGATGTGGCCGATGTCAGCCAGGGACATAAGAAGGAAGATGTGTCCGTGCTGCACAACGGGGTGCAGGTCATTGTTATCGGCGTAAAAAAAGAGCCGGGAACCAATGTGCTTGAAATGACTGATAAAATGGAGCAGGTTGTCAATGAACTCAATGACACCATTCTTGCCGACAAGCAGCTTCGTTTTGAAATGGTTTATGACCAGCGGCCCTATATCAATACAGCCATAAATCTTGTCAAGAAAAATGTCCTGATAGGCGGCCTGCTTGCCATTTGCGTACTGCTGATCTTTTTAAGGAGTGTGCGTTCAACAATCATCACAGCTCTGGCCATTCCCATCTCCGCCATCGGCACCTTTATGTTCCTGTGGATCATGGGCCGCAATCTCAACGTGGTCAGCCTGGCCGGTATTTCATTTGCCGTGGGCATGCTGGTGGACAATGCCATTGTAGTGCTGGAAAATATCGACCGGCACCGCAAGATGGGAAAAGACGCTTTTTCAGCCGCCTATGACGGTGCACAGGAGGTTTGGGGGGCGGTTTTTGCTTCAACCGCCACCACTGTGGCCGTGTTTTTACCCATTATTTTTATCCAGGAGGAAGCAGG
>DAOUUW010000221.1 GCA_030667965.1 Deltaproteobacteria bacterium | reverse complement strand
GTTGTTTATTTCAAGTATCATCGTGTGCTCCTTTCTAAATGTACTAATTCGTAAAGATAAAATACTACACAAACACAGTTGTAACAAATAGAAAATAACGTTATTTATATTTGAAAAAACCGAATGAGATATTATGGAATGGCTTAACTATCACCACTTATACTACTTCTGGTCAGTTGCCCGAGAGGAAAGCATAACCCGGGCCAGCGAACGGCTTCGTCTGGCACCTTCCACCATTAGCGCCCAGGTGAGCAAGCTTGAAGAGATGCTGGGCGGCAAACTCTTTCGCCGGGTGGGCCGGAACCTGGAACTGACCGAGATGGGACGAATTGTTTTCCGATATGCGGACGAGATTTTCGTCCTTGGTCGAGAGATGCTGGATACCGTGCGGGGAAGGACCGTATCCGGGCCATTGCGTCTGGTTGTCGGCATAGTAGACGCTCTGCCCAAACTGGTGGTCCGCAAACTTTTGGAGCCGGCCCTCCAGCTTCCCGAACAGATACACCTGATCTGCCATGAAGGAAAGGAGGCGCAACTCCTGGCGGAATTATCCGTTCATAGCCTTGACATTGTACTGACCGACACGCCGGTGAAACCGGGGTTGAGTGTCAAGGCATACAGCCATCTGCTGGGTGAATGCGGGGTGAGTTTTTTTGCAGTTAATCAGCTTGCCGCTAGATTACAGGGAGACTTCCCTCGATCGCTGGATGGCGCGCCGATGTTATTGCCCAGCCCCATGTCTGCCTTGCGCGGTTCTCTGGACCAATGGTTTGATTCTATAGATATCAGGCCAAAGATTATCGGGGAATTCGATGACCAGGCACTGCTCAAGGTATTTGGTCAGGCCGGGGATGGTGTTTTTGCCGCTCCCTCGGTAATTGAAGAGGAAGTGCGACGGCAACACAATGTAATGGTTGTTGGACGCGCTGATGCTGTCAGGGAGCAATTTTATGCAATCTCTGTTGAGCGAATTATAAAACATCCGGCAGTGGCGGCCATACAAAAAGCGGCTTGTTGCTCTATTTTTGGTACAGAATAGCAGAGATAGATGAATAGAAAAATAAAAGATATCAGAATTTATAAGACCACGGAATGGTTTATTTTTTGTGTGGGCGTTTTTATGAGCCTTTTCCTGGTGGGAGCGGGATGGTATTTTTTCGAGTCTGAAACGGAAATGGTAAAAACCCTCAGTCTGGCTTTTGCAGTCCACACCTTTGGCGGCAGAGCAGCAGGCATTGGCCTGTGCATAATGAATGGTTTTAATTATTTCTGGACTATCGGCTATAATTTCTACCTGGAGGTTCTTATTGTCTGCTTTACCTATTCAATATCTATTCTTTCCATCAATAATTATATTGAGTTTAGGGCCATAAAATATTACGCACTACGGCTTGAGCGTAAGGCAAAAAAACATAAAGGGAAAATAGAGAAATATGGCTGGCTGGGGCTTTTTTTCTTTGTTATGACACCGCTGCCGGTGACTGGTCCTGTAGTAGGTTCAATTATCGGATCCCTGCTTAAATTTAAGATCACAAAGAATTTTTCAGCCTCCTTTCTGGGGACCCTGGCTGCAATTGTCATCTGGACCTTATTTTTTGACTACCTGGAACAACATCTCAAGGTGATCCGCTATATACTGGCAGCGATCATCACCATTGTCCTCATCTCCTACGCCAGGGACATTAAAAATTTCTTCAGTAAAAAATGAATTGTTATATTGTCACTGGAGAAACAAAGCCTTCCGGTTTAATAGCAAGAACAGAACAGTTTAACTGGTTAAGTATGCTCTCTGCTGTGTTCCCCATAAAAAAACCTGGTAGCCCTGTTCGGGCAAGAGTACCCATTATAACCAAATCTACTTTTTTTTCTTCTGCCAGCCATGGAACTATTGCATAGGCATCACCCTCTCGAAAATGCACTATCGGCTGGAGATAATCTGACCCCTTTTCGCCGAGAACTTGATCCAGTTTGGCCTTGAACTCATCGAGTCCGGCCTTGATTTCCATTTTTTGATTTTCCACCCAGGCAGCAACCTCTTCCTTCAGATGCTTAGAGCGGGACGATTGCAGCATGTTTTTGCCAAAAATCATCCAGGCATGGACAATGTGCAGTTCAGCAAATTCTGATAATGCCAGTGAAGTGGACATTTCCAGAATTTGCTGGTTAAGGGCGTCCATCTTTTCAATATCAACAGAGGGATTGATATCAACAGCCGCCAGTATGCGCCGGCATTTCATTTCTTCTTGCGGCTTAATCAGCCATACAGGGCAGGGGCATTTGCGGAGCAGGTGCATATCTGTTGTGCCAAACAGCATGGTCTTCAAGCTGCTATGCTGGTGACATGTTTTAACAACTAAGTCAAAATTATGCTGAAGAACCGCTCTGATAATTTCATAAAAGGCTTTACCACGGCCAACCATGACATTTATCTCAATATCTTTACGGTACGGCCTCAGCAGGGCATGAAGGCTATCTTGTTTTTCCTTAAGGTATGCCTCCAACACATCTGTTGAACTGTGAGCGCCGAAAAAATGGCTGATATTATTTGATTCTTCAAGCACTTTAATAACCGTTAATCCGGCCTGATTGCTTATGGAAAGATTAACGCTTTTTTGTATAGCTGTTTCATTCTCAACCTTATCGTTTATGACCAGAAGAATATTTTTAAATCGTTTCACGATGCCACCCAATAGATGATAAAAAAACTTGATAAAATTCGATTTTTACGGATTGATCTATCAAGAAAAAAAGAAGGCATCCTCGCCAACTGCTGTCCGAAAACGCCCCCCCAAAAAAAAACCTTCAATTTCCCGGATAACCACCAGGGACAATGAAGTACGTTCTCCTGGCTCGGCTGCCACATTTGCTTTTAAACTCATCGGTTGTATATCCAATCGAAGAAAAATTACAAACAGCAACTGTGTTTGTCGTCTTTATTATACACGCTGCACATCAAAAGTGATTGCGGAAAAACTGAGAATTTTGTGTTTTTGAATTATTTTGCTGCCGGAATGTCCCAAAGGCCTTTTTCTTATTGTCATCCATTGTGAGCCCGGATGCCCTGGCCGAGATACTGGAGGCGCGGTGGAACGGGTGGATTGGAAACAAGACCATGGACGGGAGAAAGATCATGGGAGAGATAAAATGCTTCCGCCTTAATGGCCTGTATCCATTGCCCTCTTTCAGGGAAGACAAAGTGTTCCAGGTGGACATGACATGACTTTTACCCTGGGAAATGATATCCCGGACGGTAAAGGGGGTGTGCTGTACCCCAAGGGATATGCCTTCAATCCCTCGAACTATTTGAGTCTGACCAGCCTTCTGGTGGTGATCGACAGCGATGACTGAAGGAGCTTTTTCATAGATTGGCTGCCGGTGTTCCCGGAGGTTATGGTTTTCGTGATTGGATAATTTCCTGAACTGCTTTGTCGGCAAGGCCTGATTTTTGAGCATATTGCATATGATGCTCCTGCATCATCAGTTCCATTCTACTACCGAATTTTTCAGCGATGACAAATGTTACCCCTTTTTCGGCAAGAAATAAGGCAGCACTTGGTCCGGCACGACGGGCTTGATCCCTGGCGGGATTGACCACCGCCTCCATAAAATTCCCCTGCTCATCGAAAAAGAGAAAAAAAATGGATCTTCCTGCCTGTTGGTTTATGGCAGAGTCCTTTTCCTGGCCCGTTGAAGCCACGGCTATTTTCATCGTATCAGCAGAAGCTCCCGAGGTAAAAGCAAGGAGAAGCAATAAAGAAAAGCTGCAGAGTATGGACAATGTGTTTCTTGTTTTCATTTGTTTCTCCTGAACGTTTGCAAATTTCGTCATGAATTTTTATCTGAAGTATTTTTGCTTGTTTTCTGCAACTATTCAGCGGCCCACCGGCTGTGTCGCTGAATAGTTGCTTTGTTCTTATTTTTGGAAGCCCATACCGTTGTTTCCGGAACCACCGCGACCACGACCTCTTCCCTGTGGGGTCGCTCCCCTGCCAAGTCCTGCCGGTCTTCCTCTATCAGATCTGTGGATATTGGAACTCCCACATTTGGGGCACACCATCTCCCTGCCACTTCCACCAACACCGAATGGGGCTTCCCATTGGTAATCACAGTCAAAGCATTGGAATTTCCTTTGTTTTACCATGTCATACCTCCATGAGGATTGTAAAAAGACATCATTTGGATTTTTCATTCTTTTTTT
>DAOUUW010000222.1 GCA_030667965.1 Deltaproteobacteria bacterium | reverse complement strand
TAGGCAAGGAGCGAATAACGCCGGATCCCTGCCTGGT
Organism: Deltaproteobacteria bacterium; assembly: GCA_030667965.1. Taxonomy (GTDB): domain Bacteria; phylum Desulfobacterota; class Desulfobulbia; order Desulfobulbales; family SURF-16; genus JAHLLM01. The sequence continues at coordinate 4,159 of DAOUUW010000222.1, read as the reverse complement.
GCAGCAATGCGGCAATGGACTGCACGTTTTTTTCGTTGTCTGTATATCCGGGTATGAGCGGGATGCGGACAATGGTGTCATCGGGCCTGAGCTGTGCCAGTTGTGTCATATTGGCAAGGATTTTTTCATTGGGCCTGCCGGTTATACGTTCATGTTCATGCGAATCTGCTATCTTCACATCTAAAAGAATAAGATCAAGATTGTCCAGGCAGGTCTGTTGAAACCTATGCCATTCAAAACAACCGTTTGTTTCAATGGCCGTATGAATGGCGTGTTTTTTCAGCTGATGCAGCAGTTTTGCGCAAAAATCCATATGGGCAGTGGGCTCCCCTCCGGAAAGGGTAACCCCGCCCCCTGATGCTTTATAAAAAAGGTGATCCCGCAAAAGAAGTTCCACCAACTCATCCACCGAATATTCTTTGCCCACCAGCTCAAGAGCCCGGGGCGGGCATATCTCAGTGCATAAACCACACAGGGTGCAGAGATCGCGGCGAATGTGTAAAGGGTCATTCAGTTTGACGGCATTTTCCGGACACACGGTTTCGCAGTCCCCGCAGGAAATGCAGCAGTCAGCATAAAAGGCCAGCTGTGGTTTACCGGCGATAAACTCCGGGTTATGGCACCATGGGCAGTGCAGGGGGCAGCCCATGAAAAAGACCGTGCTTCGTATGCCCGGCCCGTCATGGATGGCATAGCGCCCCACATCTCCGACAAGTGCCGTGATCACGGCTGCGGCATCATCAGTTGCAGTTGCTTGGCCAGAAAACCAAAGCGGTATAGATAGTTGAGGTTGCCGTTGGTCTGCACGTCATGCCGCAGCATAGCCCCCAGAATGTCCTGCTCAGGTGAAAACAGGAAGTTGAGCAGAGCGCCACCATTGCGGAAGGTCACTGTAATATGCGGATCAGGGATGGTTTTATCGTAGACGCGCATATAGCCGTCTTTAAAAACCGCTGCCACCGTTAAATCTCCCTCGACGTCATTAAACTGGTAGCGTCCCTCGAAATTCTTAATGTTTTTTCGATAATCCATGTCAAAAGCAAAAATGCAGGCCATGACTGTGAGTAATGTCTGCAGGAAATCTTCGGCAACCTTGGTCTTTATACAGTCCTCAAGACTTTTCCAGAGTTGTTGTTGAGGACCGATTTTCCTGAATTGCGCCATTATTTTTTCCCCTTCTCAAGTTTTTCAGAAACATTTTGCGGAATCGGCACGGCATTGCCGGTTGTTAAATCATACTGGGTACGGGTGATGAGTTCATTCTGCATCAATTTGTTGAGATCCTTGAAATAGGCGGAATAGCCGGAAACGCGCACCATCAGTTCCGGATTGTCGTCCGGGTTTTCCTTGGCTTTCATCAGGTCCTCGTATGTCATGAGGTTGAACTGCACCTGCTGTCCGCCGGACATGAAGTAGGCCTTGATGGTTTGGGCAAAGCGTTCAATTGCCTGGGCTGTTTTTTTCTCGGGTGAATATTTGATATTCAGGGCCCAGCAGCCGGGCACGTATTTGCCGCCCAGATCGGCAACGGAATTAAGGCAGGCGGTCAGCTCAGGGGCGGCCCCGGAAACAGGGGTGATGCCGCTGGCAAAAAGTTCGCCTTTTTTGCGTCCGTTGGGCAGGGCGCCGCAGATGCCGCCAAGGCCCGCATGATTGGTCATTGTCCAGTAGGCCGGGCGGTATGGTCCTCCCCGGTAATTGGTATGACCCTGGTAGAATTCAAAGAGATGACGCACAAGATTCATGGCGTTTTTACGGGCCACCGGATGTTCGGTACCGTATTTAGGCGCATGTTTTTTCAGAATGAGACGCATTTTTTCATTCTCTTCGCCGGAGAAATTTTCCTTTATTGCCTTAAGCAGATGGGTAAAGGTGTATTTCTTATCGGTGAATACAACCTTGTCAATGGCATTGAGCGAGTCCACCACATCGGCAAAACCGATATGGGTGGCGCCGGAGGAGTTGTAGAGCGCTCCGCCGTTAATGAGATCGTGTCCTTTATCAAGGGGGCCGTGAAAAAAGGCGGAAAGAAGCGGCGAAGGCATCATTTCCTGGTGGATGGCGCCGAAATATTCGTTCAGCTGGATTGCCTGACCGGCCAGCCAGTCCAGTTGTTTTTTGAAAATTTCCCAGAACTGCTCAAAGCTGGTCAGGGTTTCCGGCAGCGGGGTTGGCGGACCGATCTGTTCATCGCCGGTAATGGGTCGCTTGCCGCTGAAAAGGGCCATTTCCATGGCTGCCACAAGGTTAAGAATGATGGAACTTGAGGCGGGATAATCCCGTCCTGCGCTGGCCAGCTCAACGCAGCCGATGACCGCATAGTCCCTGGCGTGCTCCAGTGTTTCCTTTTGTCCCATCAGGGTATTGATGTTGGCCACATCGTTAAAAAAGGCCGGCACGGATTTGGTCTCAATGATGACCTCGGAAACGCGGCGATTGTACTCCTCTGTGTTTTTCTCATAATGGTAGCGGGCATTGACATTGGGGTCACGGATCTTGAGGAGTTCCGTCGCCCGCAACATGATGTAGGTGAGATCATTGACTGCGTCTTCGCCGTCTGCATCCACCCCGCCCAGGGTGATGGCCGGTACGGTTCCGGCGCCGCCGAACAGTTCTTCAGATGCCTCGGGCACCATGGTGACGTTATCGGCAATTTTCAGCCACAGGCAGCCGATCAGTTCAATGGCCTTTTTAATAGTCAACCGTCCTTCATCAATGTCCCTGCGGTAATAGGGATAGAGGACCTGGTCCAGGCGGCCGGGGCTCATGGCCATATTGATGTTTTCGGCGTGGATGCCCACCTGGCATATCCAGATGGCATTGACTGCTTCACGGAAGGTGGTGGCAGGCCGGACCGGGACTCGGCGGCAGATATCAGCGATTTGCCGCAGTTCCTTTTGCCATTCAGAATCGCTTTCTCCCTCGGCACGGCGGTCGGCCTTCCGGGCAAGCTGTTCCGCATGTTCGATGATGCCTTGCAGACTGATTTGTACAGCCTGGTAAAAACCCGCCTTTTTACGACCATTCCGGCTGTCATCCTGTTCGTTTTCCTTTTGGGCTGCTATGTCGATAAGGCCCTGCAGTCCGAGTTGCAGCATGGGTTCATAAGTCGGCACGGCATGGGAGATACATCCCGCCTTGGCGGCGATGAAAAAGACCAGGCTTTCAAAGAGACGCAGACATTCGGGATTGTTAAAACGTGTTCTGGCGAGCTCCTGGACGTTTTTATCCATCCAGAAGGGAAAGATGTCGAAATTAAGCTCCTGGGCGTCTTCAGCAGACAGGGTCTGAGGGTTTTTCTTGCGCTTGCTCACCGTCTGCAGTTCGGGCCACAGGGAGAGGGCAAAAAATTCAGGGAATAAAGGCGCGCCCAGGGGTTTGCTGGTCGTGGACCCAGCCAGCAGGTTATGGTCATGGAAATTGGCGCTTTTATGCATGAGGAAATGGCGCACTTTTTTTGCCTGGCGTATTTCCGGAGGATCATTTTCAGCATCCATGTCCTGCAGGTACTCGGTGATGTAATGGGCCCGCTCGATACAGATTGCCGGTTTCAGCTCAAAGGCCCGCTGACGCAATTTCTGCAGGCGGGGTATTGATTCCAGCGTATATTCCTGCAGACTGATATCGTGTAAGGTTACTTGAGTCATGGGACACCTCGGTTTGTATGTTAAGCTGTCAGTTATCAGCTATCAGCTGTCAGCTGTCAGTTAAAAACTGACTTAAATTGAAGGGTTCAGCAAACAATTGCCGTTAGGCAGCACTTCCATCAACCGTAAAACGTGAACCGCTAACTTTTTTAAACCGTGTCGAGTCTTAACGCCAGCCGGTGGTATTGCCAGGCATCGTCAAGGAGCAGGAAATAACCGAATAGCTGGTATTTGTACACTGCCGGATCAACGGATGAATGAAACGGCACATGTAGCGCGGTTGAATAAATAAGCTGGCCGAGAAAGAGACCGTCGGCTATTTCCACCAGTTCATCAAGGCATAAGCCGATGGGCACCGGCCCCCCCATCATGGGGTAACGGTAATGGAATTGGAATACCTTTTTCTTGTTGTTTTTTCCGCTGTTCATGGGCAGGATCGATTCACGGTCCGATGTGCCGAGAAAGATATAGCCCTGCCTGGCAAAAGGAGATGGTCCTTCAGCGGAAATACC
>DAOUUW010000089.1 GCA_030667965.1 Deltaproteobacteria bacterium | reverse complement strand
TAAAAAATATCCTGTCCAGCATTGCCACGCATCATAACATGATAAACTCCACCAGGAACATGTATCCGACCTTTTCTCGCCATATCGAAATGATACCACAGCAAGTCTCTTTGTCAAGATATGAAAGCCTGACCCCTTTTCTTGCTTTTCTTAATATGCTGGAACCGATCGGGTGAATCTGGTGGAAAGCAAGGATTACGGCTTCTGCTGTCTGGTCAAGACCTCCAAGCAGGTGCTGGACAGGCTTGAAGGCATTGAAAATCGAACCATTACCAAAATAACGCCGAGGGAACGTATAAACCGTAGCCTCTGGAATCGAGTCGCCCTCCGTGAGGCCGTCATCAACAACATTATCCATAACGACTACACCACCGAACTGGTACCCAAATTCGAAATATTCGCCGACCGCTTGGAAATGACCTCTGCAGGGTACATTCACCCTGGAGAAGAACGGGAGGACTTCTTTGCAGGGTATTCCATCCCCCGCAACAAGACGCTGATGCGGGTATTCAAGGACTTGGACATGGTGGAATACCTCGGATCCGGCATGCCCAGGATTCTCAAGGCTTATCCCCGTGACGCATACATCTTTTCCTCCCGATTCATCCGGACGGTTTTCCCTAAGGATCAGGAGGCACTGATGATGGAAAAAGAAGAGATGGCGGAGGGTGGTGCAATCGAACTGACGAATCGACAAAGAGAGATACTTGGACTCATTAAAAGCGACAGCAAAATCAGTTACCGGGCTATTGCAAGCACGCTGGGAATCAATGAATCGGCCGTACAAAAACAATTGGCCACTCTGAATAAAAAAGGGGTGCTGAAACGAATGGGTGGCACACGGGGGCGTTGGGTGGTGTTGAAATGATGAAAAATACGTTAACGGAAAAAGGAAAACATTTTTTGAGCCAAATTGATGCAAAGGTGGATTCATCAAAATGATCATACCAGATGCAACTCTCGCAAAAGATAAAAACATTGAACATCAACAAACATGATCAAACCAACGAAACATAAATGGACATTTGCCGCCCGATTTCGGCGCAGGGCATTTGGCTGGCGTTCTCAAACTCCAGTAAAACGGGTGAAAGAAGCAGTGGCAGAAATAAAAAAGACTGCCAGGAAAGATCCTGTTCTGGGTGCGGAAGGAGCAGTATTGCTTCTTGAAAAACTCTCCCCTGCCCTTGAACAGGTGGACAGCTCTTCCGGGGCTATCGGCACGGCAGTCAATAATGCCATTGATGCCCTGGTGCCCATTATCGCCGGGGCTCCTGCTGACGACAAGGTTCGCAGCAAGTGGCTTGATCGCCTCTGGAAAGCTATCGAGGAAGATGATATCCCCTATATTGAGTTGCTTCCGGAATATTGGGGCGCTCTGTGCCATTCTCCGGAACTGGCCTCATATTGGGCGGATGAACTGATGACTCCGGTCCGGATTACCTGGTCAAAGGATCGAAAAGCTGGAGGAGGCTATTTCAAGGGGACCTCGGCCTGCCTGAGTGCCTTGTTGAAGGCCGGACGTAGTAAAGAAATCCTGGAATTGCTCGAACTTGCGCCCTTTAAATTCTGGCATTACAGAATGTGGGGAGTAAAAGCCCTGGCATCTATGGGAAAGAAGGCTGAGGCAATTCGTTATGCCGAGGATTCCCGTGGTCTGAATGAACCCGACTCTCTTATCAGCGAAGCATGCGAGGAAATTCTTCTGGCAAGCGGCATGGCAGACGAAGCCTACAACAGTTATGCTATCGAGGCCAACCAGAAGACCACCTATCTTGCGACCTTCCGGGCCATTGCCAAAAAGTACCCTTTCAAAGAAGCAAGCACCATTCTTTCCGACCTGGTGGCAAGTTCACCCGGAAATGAGGGCAAATGGTTTGCAGCGGCAAAATCGGCAGGATTGTACCGCGAGGCCATTGAACTGGCAAACCTGTCCCCATGTGACCCGAAGACACTGACCAGGGCGGCACGGGATATGAAAAGCAAGGAACCACTCTTTGCCCTCGAAGCCGGGATGACCGCACTCCGCTGGCTGGTTGCCGGCTATGGATACGAAATTACCGGTTTGGATGTGCGGGAGGCATATGATTTTACCATGGAAGCATCCCGAAATGCCGGATACCACGCTGAGACCATGGAACGTATTCGCACCCTTGTGGCGTCTGATACATCAGGTGACCAATTTGTCAGCAGGATCCTCGGAGCTGAACTCGGAATTTCTAAAAGATAGGCTAAACTCTCCCTCTATCACCAAGGCTATTTAAAAAAAATGAACAAATTCCAATACCAAATATCAGACAAAACAGACCAGCAAATCTGGGTCTGTGAAGCCTGCAAGAAAGGGCATAATGAACTTATCTTGACAGGCAAATGGAAACTGATCGACCGGTGCAATGATAGCGAAACCTTGTGTACTTTGTGTGAAGGAAATAAGATTGACACTGAAAGCAAATCCCCTGCTGCGAAAAAGGGAACTTGACTTGTGGGAATGAACTGCCGATATTAAGCAAAGGCATATAGATCCAGCAACAAGGCAGGAAAGATGACAAGCAATTTAGAAAAAGATACGGTTTTTTGCCCGCACTGTGGAGCGGAACCGATAGATGACAATGAGCTGTGCCGGTTCTGCGGTAAGGCTATGGTGCCGGTTGGGGCCTACCAAAAGTTTATCGCTTAACACAGGAAGACATACGGGGGACTTAAACCCTATAAAGATCACGGCCATGGCGGGCAAATGATGCAGGACGTTGAGTGGCTCTCAGGGGTTCATTTCACAAAAAGATGTCAGTGAATACAATGCGCTTTAGTATCCTACTAATTTTTGCTCTGCTAATCTCTGATGAATTCATTCATGAAGCATTTGCGGATGCGAGTAGTTCCACCCAATCACCAGCGAACAGTATCAATGGCAAAGGACCCACCGTGCAGGTTAAGAATGATCAAGCTGTGCACAATACGAGTCAAGCGCCGCAGGATTCAATGTCCGAGAAATGGAAAAGTTACAAAATAGATACTATTTCTAACGCTGATTATCTAACAGAGACTGAAAAACAAGTAATCATTGAAATCAACATGGTGCGGACCGACCCAGCGGAATACGCCCGCTTGTTCCTAGTGCCACTTCGATCATACTACCACAATAAACTTTTGCGATTTCCGGACGAGATTGCCATCTCAACTAATGAGGGAATCCGTGCACTTGATGAATGTATCAAGGTACTTCTGGTTACTAAATCGTTGTCTCCATTGTATCCTCAAAAAGGGCTTACGCTTGCTGCACGTGATCATGCAAAAGATCAGGCAAAGACTGGGGGCACTGGGCACACCGGGAGCGATAGATCAACTACAGAGACCAGACTAAACCGATACGGCAAATGGGACATTTCCGCTGGAGAGAATATCGCCTACGGAAACGGAAATGCTAAAAGAATCGTGACCTCGCTCCTGATTGATGACGGGGTGCCATCGCGAGGACACAGAAAAAACCTGCTTAACGGTTCATTCAAGTTCGCAGGTGTTGCGGTGGGGCCTCATCATGTCTACAGGCATATTTGCGTAATGGATTTTGCAGGATCATACCGGTAAACAAAGCGCACCACCAGATTGCCCCCAAAAAAAGTTGTATTGATAGAAAAAAATATAACAAATCACTTCAGCGGACTGGACTGAGTTCGGCCATTGGACGGAAAAGGTTGAATCAACCACTTGAAGTGAAATAAAAGTATGTGATAAGGTAGAATAACTTGGTTTACGTTATCCAATCATCCCTCAATCAGGAGATTAAAATCATGACCATCCATAACTCACGGGAACCCCGCACAGAAATAACCATGTATGCCGACATATCAGATTCAAAGCGTACGTTCAAAGGGGTTGTGGTCAATGTCTCAAGGGAAGGTCTGAAAGTATCGGAAATCCCTGTGAAATTTGACTTTTACTCTAAGAAATACACGGCTGTGATTTCAGATAAAGATAAAAACTTCAAATTTCATCTGAAGCCTAGATGGTCAAAACTTGATTCTCCATACAAAGAAATAGGATTTCAAATCATATCGCCTCCTCTGGAGTGGATCAGGTTCATTAATGACTTAGTGGGAGAAGAGCGTACTATGGAGACGTCTCCTTAATAAGCCCTGAACAAAACCGTCAGGTTGTACGCCGTAAAACTGTGGATGTTATGGCCGGTCAAGAATTTCATCTTTGCTGAAAATGACTTTGACCGGTACATCCAGCATATTGACCTTGAGAAATTTTTTAATTTTCTCCACCCCGTCACCCTGCCGGCAGTCTATCATAATGACAATCTTTTTAATCTCGCCACCAAGTTGCATCACTTCCTGGACCGAGCGGAGAATAAGGCTGCCGGATGCAACAACATCACCGACAATGGCGACCCTGTCGCCTCCTTTAATACGTGATTCTATCCATTTCGGGGCATGAAGGTTCCCATCTTTCTTCATACTGTCACGCACATAGAAGACGCCAATTTCTTTAAGATAGGCTGCTCGGCACAATATGGAGGCTATACCATGGGCCGGTCCTCCTACAGCATGGATATCAAGATCCTTGATTTCATCATAGAGAACCTCTCCGGCTAATTCAACGCCCTTGTGTTTGAGTGAAATCTCAAGAAAATCAAAAAAGGTGCTGACAATACCAGATGGTGTTTTAAAAAAACTGTTCTCTTTAAAGGCCCGTTCACGGATGAGGTCCTTTAACTTTTCTTTTATTTCCTGGATGTTCTTTTCTGCAGACATTGATTTCCTTATACGCTTATAGCTTTTCAGCACAACAACCGGGGCCATGCCCGGCCTCTGTTATTAAAGTAACACCCCCCTCACCCAACCCTCCCCCCTCAGGGGGGAGGGTTGGGTGAGGGGTGTTACTTCGAAGCTCAAGAACTCATCTCTCTTATTAACCCGGACAAAAGCCAACACAATTCTTAATGATGTGTCGGATAAATATTCTTGGGTTTATATTGATTATTCTGTAACTTCAATAAAAAGTCTATCAAAATAGATAAGCACATCCCTGCTTTTCTGCAAGCACATTCTCCAGTCTTTGCAAGCTGTTCCTGTTTGTCTCACAGCCGCGATTACTATTGCTGATACTGTTTTTTTGTTTTCAAAGTGCTGGAAAAAAAGTAGCCTAAAGGTGAAAACTTACTGATGCATCCGAGGTAAATAATTTTTTTTGCGGGATTTGACATGGAAAGAAAAATTTTAGTGGCCGTTGAGGGATCCATATACAGTCATAACTCTGTACGCTACCTATGCCGGCTCTTTGCCGATATTGAAGAGGTTTCCTTTCACCTGCTCTCGCTGCTGTCCTGCTCCGGCATGACTTCTGGGACGGAATGGCTGGAGCAGGATGCAAGGATCAATACCCTGCGTCCGGAAAGCCGTAGAAAATACTCGGAATGTCAGGGTATTATCAAAAAATACAAAGAAATTTTCAGACTCAGCGGGGTTGATGAAAAGCGTCTCTCATCCAGCGTGCATATTACTTCTGCTTCACTTGCCATGGAAATCATTCACTTTGCCAGGCAAGGGCTGTACGATGCCCTGGTTATCGGCAGGCGCGGTCTCAGTAAAGTACAGGAATGGATACTGGGCAGCGTTTCTCAGCAAATTCTGGAAAAATGTTCCGATGTCCCTATCTGGATTGTTGACGGCATTGTCGATTCAAACAAGTTTTTTGTGCCGGTTGACGGCACGCCCTTCTCATTAAAGGCCCTGGACCATATTGCCTTTATTTTAAAAGATCATCCCCGGGCGGAAATCACCCTGTTTAACTCACAAGCATTTTTCAAAAAAAACATCGAGGTTGATCCGCAGGTCTGCTACGACTACATGGGAAAGGAATGGTGCGAAACACATTGTTCCAACCCGGACACGCTGTTTCATGCGCCGAAACAAATGCTTCTGGAAGCAGGTTTCAGCGAGGAGCGTATCCACACTCTGCAGACCAGCAAGGGCCTCTACCCCAGCCGCCAGATCGTCAGACAGGCCTTGATGGACGGAGTCGGCACCATTGTTATGGGCCGGCGTGAAGGCCTGTATAAAGCGGACCACTACAAAGGGGTTTCCGACAGGGTGGTGGCCATGGCTGTGGAAACGGCTATCTGGATCATCTGATCCCACGACTCCCGGGCACCAATTTGAAAGGTGTCATGCTTCGTCCTTTATTTTCTCTTCTTCATCATTTTTGTTCTTTTTACCGGCCTTTTCAAATTTCTGTATATCACGGGCAAAACGGAAAAGTGTGGCCTCCACCTTGCCACTCACAGTGTCTTCCGGAAAATTGCCCGCTTCATCCCTCTTCCCGCCCGGAATGCCGGTGAGAAGTTCTATGGCATCATCGACGGTGTTGACGGCGTACAGGAAAAACTGCCCTTCCTTCATGGCCTCGACCACCTCTTTTTTCAACATCAAGTGACGAACGTTGCTTTCCGGGATGATCACCCCTTCCCTACCGGTCAGACCTCGGCTTTTACAGATATCAAAAAATCCTTCTATTTTTTCATTAACGCCGCCAATGGCCTGCACCTCACCCTGCTGGCTGATCGATCCGGTAATGGCAATGGACTGTTTAATAGGCAGACCGGACAGAGAGGAAAGTAAAGCACACAGCTCGGCGCAGGAGGCACTGTCTCCCTCGACACCGCCGTAGGATTGCTCAAAGACAAGGCTGGCCCTCAACCCCAGCGGGATGGTGCGGGCATAACGGGAGCTGAGAAACGAATCGAGAATCATCACCCCTTTGGAATGAATGGGTCCGCCAAGCTCGACCTCACGTTCTATATCAACAATCACTCCCTTTCCCGGCCTGGTCAGGGCGGTAATACGTGTTGGACAGCCAAAGGAGTCATTGCCAAGGGAAATGACGGAAAGACCATTCACCTGGCCGATCTTCTCCCCACTCGTCTCCACATGCCGGATACCGTGTTCAACTGCCTCGTACAGCCTGTCTTTAATACGGCCTCCTCTTTTTCTCGAAGCAGCCAGCGCATCTTCTATTTCCGTTGCCTCTATATATTTCTTTCCTCTCTGCTGGGCCAGATACTCAGCCTCCCTGATCAGATCGGCAAACTGCCTGATCTGTAATGAAAGCTTATGACGGTCCTCTGCTGCGCGAGCCGCCTGTTCAACAACTCTTGCTACTGCTGTGCGGTGCAGTGGGAGAAGATTCTTGTCCCTGGCAAGGGTAGCGAGAAGGGCGCCGAAAAGCTCCTGGCTTTCGGCAGTACGTTCCATGTCCTGCTCAAAATCGGCCTGCACCTTGAAGAGGGACTGGAATTCGGGATCATAGTAATTAAGCAGATAGTAAAGAAAAGGTTCACCGATGAGAACCACCTTGGTCTGCAAGTCAATAGGCTCCGGTTCAAGGGTGACGGTGCTCATCAGCCCCAGCAGCCGCTCCACCGGTTCAATACGGATCTGCTGCGAACGTAGTGTGCGCTTAAGTCCTTCGTAGGCAAAAGGCTGCATCAGCAGCCTTCCGGCGTCAATAATAATATAGCCGCCGTTTGCCTGATGCAGAGAGCCGGGCTTGATCAGGGTAAAATGGGTGGTAAGCACACCCATTCTGGCGGTATGCTCGATTCGCCCATGCAGGTTCTGGTAGGTAGGCAGGTCTTCATACACCACTTGCCCTCCCTGCTTTTCATGGGCAACCAACACGTTGACCTCATATTGTTCAAAGGAAGGGGCAGGCTGGATGAGGCCGAGAAAATTTTCCTTCTGTCCTTCAGAACGGTACAGGAAATCGTCAACCCGCTCGGTGATATCCTCTTCAACATTTGTCAGGTAATCGAGAATATTTTTCTGTTCCCTGTATTTGGAACGTAGAGCATTAATCAGGTGCGAAACGGCAAGACCCGCTGTTTCTTTTTTAAATTTTCTGCTGAGCTCCTCGGTATCACGTTTTAAAATACTGACCTGATGGATGACCTGCTGCAGTTCCGACTGAAATTTTTCAATGGATTTTTCTAATTTTTTCCTGACATCAGCCGGTATTTTCTGAAAGGTTTTGGCCTCGATCTTGTCGCCATTTTCATCCAGAGGAGAAAACATGATGCCCTGCTCGCTTCTGATTACGGCAATATGCTCCTTCTTTGCCCTTCCTTCAACTTCATGGTACAGCTTTTCTATCTTCTGGTTCAAGCTGTCATGGATAACCTTATTACGGGCCCGATAATCTTCACCTTCGAATATGGCTGGAATAGTGGTTTTAAGCATATCGATCAGATCATGTATCTCCCTCTTGAACACCAAACTCTGTCCGGGAGCAAACCGCAGGGCAATAGGCCTGTGGGGGTGTTTGAAATTCTGAACATAACACCAGTCATCCGGAGTCGGCTCACCCGAGGCCTTATCGTTGATAAAGGATTTGACCACACTGTGACGACCTGATCCTTCAGGGCCGATAACAAAGAGATTAAAACCCTGATGACGAATGCCGATACCAAAATCCACCGCCTCCATGGCTCGTTCCTGCCCGATAAAATGGGTCAGATTTTCCACCTCAGCTGTTGTCTCAAAGGGAAAATCCTGCGGATCGCAAAGATGATATGCTTCTTCAGGCGTGATGGAACGGATGGTCATATTTCCTCCTTTTTGAGGTGTTTAGACTGAAGGATGAAGACTAAATAAACTGCCGGGAGACTTTCAGGAGCACGCAGGTTGATTAGCTCCTGAAGGCATCTATAACCTCTCCTTTTTCATCGAACCTGCAGGCAAGGATGTCCGGGTCGTGGTAAAAGATAAGCCACATATTTTCATCCACCACCTCTTTTAACAATTTCTCCTTTACGGCAACGGAATCCAATGGGAAATTATCATAGGCGGTAATCCAGAGTGGATTACTGTAGGCCGTGGTGGGAAGGAGGTCTCCCATGTGCAGGGCTCTCCGGCCATTGGAGGAAAGCCGGACGACCTGGTGCCCCCGGGTATGGCCGCCGGTACGCTCAACATGGATGCCAGATGCAACCTCATGCTCACCGTCCACCAAAAAAAGGTTTTTTCCCTCAACCAGTCCCTTGAAATTAACCGGCCAGTAGCTACTTGCCGAGCGCCTGTTCGGGCTGCATACATCCTCCCATTCCATGCGCTGCATGTAATAGGTTGCCCTGGGGAAGGTCAGCTCCACCTCCCCTGATCCATTCATCATGGTGATACCGGCGGCATGATCAAAATCGCAATGGGTCAGGATAACATGATCGATGTCCTCACGGGTCATTCCCAGCTCAAGCAGTTCATCCGGAATACACCACTCACGGCGCAAACGGAAAATCTTCTTCTGCTTTTCCGTCAGCTTATTGCCAAGCCCCGTTTCAATCAGGATATTTTCATGCCCTGTCCTGACCAGGATAGCCGAGTCAGCCAGAGTGACATAATTATCATCGGTTGCCGGACATTTCTTCTGCCAGAGAACCCTGGGTACGACACCGAACATGGAGCCGCCGTCAATTTCAAAAACACCACCCTCCAGCCAGTACAGCTCAAAATCGCCCAGTTTAAAAACCTTTCGCATATCTTTTCTCTTTCAACAAACGGTTACAAATTATCTCACAAAGGCGCAGAGACACAGGGAAACATTCTGTGGAATCCAACACCCTGCAACTTCAACCTTCAACCTTCAGCCTTCAACCTTTCTTTTACTCTACCCATCTGACTATTTCATCCAGCCCGGACCTGTCGGTGCGCAGGGCATTTGCTGGAGAATCCATGTCCGGATAGCCGATTGAAATGCCGAGTACCAGCCTTTTACTGTCCGGAATATCAAGAAACCTCTTCACATCTGCGGCGTAATCCGTGGCAAAAGCCTGAGGAACCGTGCCAAGCCCCTTGGCATGGGCGGCAAGCATGAGGCTCTGGGCAAACAGGCCCAGGTCAAACAGCGACCATTGGGATAGAGATTCTTCCTGAAAGAGATAGATGGCATGGGGCGCGGCATAAAAATTAAAATTTGCCACCTTTGCCTTATACACAATTGCCGGATCGCTGAGATCAATCCCTGTTGCCTCCTTGCGCTTTCTGAAAAGATCGGCAATCCGTGCGCCTTCCGCTTCCGGCCATGACTCCGGGGCTGCAATATCGGGGCACATCTCCTTGCCGCTTTCCAGCAGCTCCACCAGCATTTTAGACAGAGCCTTTTTCTTCGCACCGGAAAGGACAACAACCTCCCAGGGCTGGCTGTTCTTGTATGACGGGCTCCACTGGGCGGTCTCGACCACCTGGCGAAGAACGTCCTGCGGCACGGGATCGGCTTTGAATTTACGAATACTCATTCTTGTCTTGATGCAGTCAATTGCGTCCATGGCTTCTCCTCAATTTAGTTATTATCCGGCAACGTCTTACCTTGCCCTATCCTGCCTAAATTCATACTTTATGTCAATCCATTCCACCCATTTTTCACAGAAGCGTCACAATCAAAACGCATTTATTGTTACCACAAAGAGCACGAAGAACACGAAGTAAAAAATTACAGAACGTTGCTGTTTTCTGAGTCGCACAGACTCGCTTACCTCGTGAGTTTCGTGTCAAAAAAGAAAACATATGAGAAGAAGAAAGGATATGGTATTTTGCTGATAGGTTTAAGTTTGATAATTGAAATTTCAAGTTTCATATATAAGGACCTGCCATGCTGCTTGTTATCTCCCCTTCCAAAACACAGAATTTCCAGTGCAGAGACTATCCCGATTATTCAATACCGGTGCAGCTTGAACAGAGCCGGCAACTTATCAGCGTGTTAAAAAAAATGACTGCTGAAGAGCTTGGCGAATTGATGAAGATCAGTGACAAACTTTCCCAGCTCAACCGGCAGCGCTTCACAAAATTTCGCCCCCCGTTTGATCTGCAGAATGCCAGGCAGGCGCTGCTGGCCTTCAAGGGAGACGTGTATAACGGCATTGATGCTGACAATTACACTGATGAAGACTTTGCCTTTGCCCAGAACCATCTGCGCATATTATCAGGGCTGTACGGGGTGTTAAAACCCCTTGACCTTATCCAGCCGTACCGATTGGAGATGTGCACGAAGCTGGCAACGGAACACGGCAAAAACCTCTATGAATTCTGGGGCGAAAAAGTGACGAAGGCCTTGAATCAGGACATTGAAAAACAAGAAAACCCCCTGCTGGTCAACCTGGCCTCAATCGAGTATTTCAAGGTGATTAAAACAAAGCTACTCAAAGCCCCTGTTCTGACCATTTCTTTTAAAGAAAAGAAAAACGGACAATACAAGGTGATAGCTCTCTACGCAAAGCGCGCCCGCGGCCTGATGGCGGATTTTGTTATCCAAAAGAAAATCACCGATATCAACCAGCTACAGAATTTCGACAGGGAGGGTTATCAGTTCAATGAAGCACTCTCAAACAGAAAAGAATGGGTCTTTTGCCGAGGGTAAAATAAAATGCGAGTTGCTCTCGCTTGAATTAGTTCAGATCTGATCTGACATTATCAGGAATAAGGTCAACTTACGGTCTTGCTGGAACGGGCTCACCTGTTAGTCCAAATGTAATACTTTTAGGTAATTCAAAGAATATTTATATTGCAAAACAAGAAACTATATTTGTAAACCGGTTGGCAATTTCCTCAAGTAGAAAGTTGTATTTTGCCAATAAGCTGTCAAATTGTCCAGTATAACAACTTAACAATAAACTTCAGCGGACCCGGTTAACGTCAGCGGCGTTACCGGCAAATTCATTGGCCGGGTCCGCTGAGTTCGGCGTTATGCCTTTGGAATTATATGATTTCGAATGAAGTTCTTTCATATTGTGCGTATTCCAATGAATTCGGCCACCCATTCCAAAGTTATTCGGCCGGGTAATCCAAAGTTATTCGGCCACCCAGTCCAGAGTTATTCGGCCAGTTAGTCCAAAGGAATTCGGCCACTCCGGCACAGGTCTACACGAAG
>DAOUUW010000181.1 GCA_030667965.1 Deltaproteobacteria bacterium | reverse complement strand
TGTTCAAAAAAGAAAAGCCATCATATCAATAACCCAATATCCCGATACCATTTTTAATGGAACAGCAACAACGACAATTAATTAAAAAATATATAGATCTACTTCTGCGAAGGAAAAATATTGTTATCGCCGGTTTGCTGTTGGGGCTTGCCGGCGGGCTTTTTATGTATCTTCAAAAGCCCAAAATTTATCAATGTACGTCCCTGATTCAATATCAGCGGCAGCGGATTAATCCTACGGCCATGTCTCCGGATGATGTTCGCACGCGAACCAGAGAAGTGGTCAGCACAGTAAGCCAGCAGGTCACCAGCCGGACGAGTCTGGAGAAAATGATAAAGGATTTTGATCTTTATGCCGGAATGCGGTCGGTATTACCCATGGAAGATGTGGTTGAAACTATGCGGAAAGATCATATCGAGATCAGCCCTGATGAGGGAGATATTTTCCGGGTATCTTACGAAGGCCGTAACCCCAAAAAAGTGTTACTGGTAACCAATGCTCTTGCGGCACAATTTATTGAGGAAAATATGCGCTACAGGGAAGAAAGGGCTTCCGAGACATCTGAATACATTCAGGACGAGTTAAAGATGGCCAAGGAGGGCCTGGATAAAAAAGAAGCGGTAATGCGGGATTATAAACTTCAATACTTTAATGAAATGCCGGATCAGCGGCAAAATAATATGACCCGTCTTAATGCCCTGCAGGAGCAGTATCAGAATAGTCAAGATAGCATGCATGACCTGGGGAGAACTTCGCTTCTGGTTCAGGAGCAGATTTCATTACGGAAGGAACTTTTCGCCCAGCAGTTAAATGGGTCCGATTTGTCTTCCGTTTTGCTTTCCGGGCAGCAGGCCCTAGGGGGGATGCCTCAAATAAGTCAGCTGCGGAGGGAATTACAATCTCTCCAGGCCCGTTATACTGACAAGCATCCTGAGATCAGAAGGTTAAAAAAGATGATTCAGGAACTTGAGGGCAAACAGGATGGAGAAATTGTCCCAAATAATGATGCCTCTGGGGAAAATGCCCAAATTGCCCCGGAACCACGCATCCCGAACGATCCACAGATAGAGCAGTTGAAGCGGCAGTTACATGATTTGGAATACGATATCACCCGGTTAAAAAATGAGCGTGAGGATATCAAAAAACAGATTGAAAAATTCCAGGCATGGGCTGAAGCTGCCCCGGTAAGGGAAGCTGAGTGGGCTGCTTTAACCAGGGATTATGACCAGCTTAATCAACATTATGAAGCCTTGATGGCCCAGAGTCTTCAGGCTGACTCGGCCTATAGCCTGGAAAAACATCAGAAAGGAAGCCAGTTTAAGATAATTGATTCAGCCCATTTCCCGGAAAAGCCGTTTAAGCCTGATTTTAGAAAAATTATGTTGATGGCTGTTGGAATCGGGGTCGGAATTGGCGGAGGCCTTGCCTTGGGGCTGGAATTATTGGATACTTCATTTAAGGATCCTGCGGAACTTGAGAGTTATTTAGGTTTACCTGTTGTCTGTGCGGTGCCCAATGTTGAAACAGAGAAAGAACAGGGGAGAAAGAGAGTCATGCAGATTGTCTGGAGCATGTTGCTGATTGTTTCTTTGGCAATGCTGGTTGCCTGCATAGTTTATTTTCTGAAACAGGGAATGATCATACTTTAGGAGAAGAATGCGTGGGAAAGGTTTCCAAAGCCTTATCTAAAGCTGGTGCCGATGTCAGTCCGGTGAGTGTCAGCGAGGACTCGCAAGGAAGCAGCAAGGAGTCAGGTGAATCTTTAAGGACAAGAAAAAAAATCGCTAAGAATAGGCCGGATTCTTTTTCTTCGGAAATAAAAAAATTGGGGTGGGATGAACGGCTTGTTGCTGTAAGTGAAAATTTTCCCGGGGTAACGGAAAGCTTCAGGCGACTGCGCTCAATGATACTTCACCCTGCCGAGGGAAAGCCGGCAAGAAGTATTCTGGTAACGAGTGCCACACTGGGAGAAGGCAAAACTTTTGTCTGTGCCAATCTTGGAGCGATTATGGCCCGGGGTGTGGCCCAGCATGCTTTGATGGTTGACTGTGATCTTCGGCGTCCAAACCTGGCGCATCTTTTGGGTTTTGAGGTTCGCGAAGGGTTGACTGATCACCTGCGTGACGGTGTAGAACTTTCAAGTTTAATTTACCCGACTAAAATTAATAGACTTTCCCTTATTCCAGCAGGGATTCCTCCTGAAAATCCATCTGAACTTTTAGCGTCCAATAGAATGACCGACCTGGTTGATGAACTTGTCAATCGGTATCAGGACCGGCTTATTTTACTTGACAGCCCTCCTGTTCATGCGGCCTCGGAAACGGCAGTTCTCGCCCAGCATGTAGATAAGGTTGTGTTAGTTGTTCGTTGGGGCAGCGCCGGACGTGATCAGGTTAAAAAAATAGTTGAACAGATTGGCAGGGAAAAGATTCTCGGTGTTGTTTTTAATGCTTTTGAAATGAATCTTCTTGATAAGAAAATGCAGGGTGAAGGGTATTACAATTATTACTCTGAAGGGTACTGACAAAAAATAATGCCCTTTATTCTGAATAAATATTATCCGGCTCGAAGTATCTTTTTCTTCCTTGGGGAAGGGCTTCTCATTTTTTTGTCAATCAATGCGGTCTATTTCTTTTTCAGAGGGCCGCATATGTACATTGAGGCTTTTTCTCTTTATTTCCTGCGGGCACTTCTGGTCACCTCGATTTTTCAACTCGGACTCTATTTCTTTGACCTCTATGATTTAAGTGGCGAGATGGAGGCTGGAGACGTTTTTGCCCGTATCATCCAGGCCTTTGGTACAGGTTGTATCGTTCTGGGTATTATATATTATTTTGTGCCGTATATCATTATTTCCACCCGTATTTTCTGGACAGGGTATGCAGCGATCTGCGTCAGTATTTTTGCCTGGCGTTTTTTATACAACCAGGTGCTGGTTAAAAAACTGTTCTCCAAGCCTGTTGTTGTGCTTGGGGCCGGCAAGCTGGCCTCCGAGATAGCGCAGCAAGTTGAAATGTCTCGTGACAGCGGGTATACAATTTCTGCATTTGTCGGCAAAACAAACCCTTCTTTTTCTCTTCCTGCCTATATTCCTGTTAACCCTGATAACAACGAACTACTGCGAGAATGCCAAAAGTATAAGGCGGAAAAAATCGTTGTGGCTCTTGATGACTGGCGTGGCAGCACTCCAATTGCGCCCCTGCTGCAATGTAAAATGATCGGGATAACCATAGAAAACGGCATTAGTTTTTATGAAGGATTAACCGGGAAAATTCTGGTGGAAAAGGTCAATCCTTCCTGGCTTATTTTCTCAAGCGGTTTTAGAAAAAGCAATTTATGCAGTTTCGGTAAACGAATTCTCGATGTTATCGCTTCACTGACCGGGCTTCTTATTTCTTCTCCAGCCAGTCTTCTTAGTGCTGTTATTATCAAGCTGGAGTCCCCTGGTCCTGTTTTTTATACCCAGGAACGGGTTGGTGATGCGGGCAGGTTGTTCAAGGTGGTAAAATTTCGCTCCATGCGCAGTGATGCGGAAAAGGACGGCCCTGTCTGGGCTCGTCAAAACGACACAAGGGTGACCAGGTTCGGCGGTTTTATCCGCAAGGTGCGTATAGACGAAATACCCCAGATGTGGAATGTTCTCACGGGTGAGATGAGTTTTGTCGGGCCCCGCCCTGAGCGGCCTGTTTTTGTTGAGCAGTTGACAAAATCTATCCCTTACTATGCTCTGCGTCATACGGTTAAACCCGGCATAACCGGCTGGGCCCAGATCTGTTATCCTTACGGAGCCTCGGAAGAGGATGCTTTGCGTAAACTGGAGTATGATCTCTATTATATAAAAAATATGTCAATCCGCATGGATATGTGGATTATTTTCCAGACGATCAAGACGGTATTGTTTCAGAAGGGTTCAAGGTGAAAAAATTGCACTTGAAAAGGAGTCTTTAATGTGCGGCATAGTTGGATATATCGGGCAGCGTCGGGTGGTGCCCATTATTCTGGAAGGTTTGAAAAGGCTTGAGTATCGCGGCTATGATTCCGCCGGGATTGTATTTCTGCAGGACGGGGTGCTGCAGAAATATCGCTGCGAGGGCAAACTGGCAAATCTCGAAGAGGTGATGGATGATGTTCTCACCAACAGCCGGGTTGGTTTGGGGCATACCCGCTGGGCAACCCATGGACCTCCTTCTGAAGCGAATGCCCATCCTCACAGTGACTGCAGTGGTGATCTCGTCATAGTTCATAACGGCATCATTGAAAATTACCAGACATTGAGGCGGGAGTTGACGGCTAAGGGCCATGTTTTCACCTCACAGACCGATACGGAGGTGCTGGCGCATCTTATTGAGGAGCATCTTGAGGATGATTTGGCCACAGCCGTGCGCGAAGCGGTAAAAAAAGTGGAAGGCTCTTTTGCTCTCGGTGTTATGTGGAGCAAGCAGCCGGACCTGTTGGTGGCTGCCCGTTATCAAAGTCCCCTTGTTCTGGGTGTACATGAGAACGGCACCTTCATGGCATCTGATATTCCGGCCCTGCTTCCCTATACCCGGGATGTTATTTTTCTTGATGATGAAGAGATGGCTGTGCTGAAGGCCGATTCCTGCCAGGTTTTTCGCCTGGATGATGGAACCGCCGTTCAGAAAGATGTGCAGACGATTAACTGGAATGCCGGCATGGCGGAAAAGTCCGGTTATCGCCATTTTATGCTCAAGGAAATTTTTGAACAACCCCAGGCCATATTAAATACGTTCCGGGGACGCCTTAATGTGGAGACAGGCATTGTGGATCTGCCGGAAATAGGTTTGAGTTGTGAAGAGCTCGGGGGCCTTAATCGAATATCCCTTGTCGCCTGCGGCACATCCTGGCATGCGGCCCTGGTTGCTAAGTATTGGCTGGAAAAATGGGTCGGTATTCCGGTGGAAGTGGATATCGCCTCGGAATTCCGCTACCGCAGACTTCTGCTTGGCCCTGATGTGATGGTGATTCCCATCTCGCAGTCCGGAGAAACGGCCGACACCCTTGCCGGTCTCCGTCTGGCAAAACAGCTTGGCTCCAAAGTTATTTCCATCTGTAATGTTGTCGGCAGCACCATTACACGGGAATCCCACGGGACAATCTATACCCATGCCGGACCGGAAATAGGCGTGGCTTCAACAAAAGCCTTCACCAGCCAGTTGACAGCCCTTTTTCTTCTTACGTTGTATCTCGGCCAGGTACGTAAGACAATTACAGATGAGCAATCACAGGAGCTGGGCCGTGCCCTGGTGGACATGCCGAATATTATTGAACAGGAACTGCCTCGCCTGCAGGAAGAGATGAACGGAATCGGCGAGGCATTTTCGCGAAGCCGTGATTTCCTCTATCTTGGCCGTGGCGCCAATTTTCCCATTGCCCTGGAAGGGGCCTTAAAGCTCAAAGAGATCTCCTATATTCATGCAGAGGGCTACGCCGCCGGAGAGCTGAAACACGGCCCTATAGCCCTCATTGACAGGGACATGCCCGTCCTTGCCCTGGCTCCGCAGGACAGTGTCTACAGAAAGCTTATCTCCAATGTGGAAGAAGTCAAAGCCCGCCATGGCCGCATGATCCTTGTCGGCAGCCAAAACGACTCGGCCCTGCATGAAATCAGCGAATACGTCATCCCTATGCCCGATGTCCACGAAGACCTCATTCCTCTTCTCTATACAATCCCTCTACAGCTTCTTGCCTACCAGATCGCCAACCTGCGGGGTTGTGATGTTGATCAGCCTAGGAATCTGGCTAAGTCTGTGACAGTTGAATAAGCTAATCTCTCACAGAGACGCAGAGGACACAGAGGTTTTTATGGTGGAAAGAGAGCTTAATCGCATTTCATCTAAAGTGATTGAGGCTGCAATTAATGTTCATAAAGAG
>DAOUUW010000025.1 GCA_030667965.1 Deltaproteobacteria bacterium | reverse complement strand
ATTAAGATTGAAGTTGAAACAGAAACCCTGCAAGAGGTGGAAGCCTGCCTGGCCGCAGATGTGGATATTATTATGTTGGATAATATGGAGCCGGGTCTCATGCGGGAGGCTGTCCGCCTGGTAAAAGGCAGGGCTCTGCTTGAGGCCTCGGGTGGTATTACTCTGGAAAACGTTCGTGAAGTGGCGGAGACAGGGGTCGGCCTTATTTCCATCGGCGCCCTGACCCATTCGGCACCGGCCTGTGATATCAGCATGCAGATTGAAAGGCTGCCGTAATTTTTTTGTAGCCTTAAACTCTTCTTGCCTCAATGACATTGCCGAGCTGTCTGAGATGCTGGAGCAGTCTTCTCAGATGATCGATACTGTTTACTTCAAGGACAATAGTAAGTTTGGCGATGTTGTCCTTTGATGTGTGGGCATCCACGTTGAGAATGTTGGCGTCATCGGTTGATATTTCATTGCAGATGGTGACCAGCAGTCCTTTTTTGTCCTGGGCGATAATCTGGATCTGGGCCCGGTGCTGTGTTTTTGTTGAACTGGACCAACCCACCTCAATACGGCGCTCTGGGTCCGTGGCAAGCAGGTTGGGACAATGTGCCTTGTGCACGGAGATACCCCTTCCCTTGGTAATAAAACCCATGATATCATCACCCGGCATGGGCATGCAGCATTGGCTGATATTAACAAGCATGCCGTCTATACCGTCAATTTCAATAATATCCCCGGAAGGCGGTTTGGGTGGAGAAACTTTTGTCTGTTCCGAAAGGGTAAGCTGCTCGGCTGCGGCTTTCTCTTTTTCCTCTTTGACCTCGGGCGGCAGCATGAGATCAACGATTTGATCCGTTCTGATTTTACCGGAGCCGACTTTCCTCAGCAGATCCTCAAGAGCATTGGAATGGGCCTTTTTAAGAATTTCCTTCAGATGCCCTGTTTTGATGAGTTTTTTCAGGCTGACGCCATGTTTGCGTAATTCCCGTTCGCAGATTTCCTGGCCGAGCTTGAAGGTTTTTTCCATTTCCTCCTGGCGCAGCCATTGCCTGATGTGGCTTTTTGCCCTGCTTGTTTTGACAAGGGACAGCCAGCCTCTGTTTGGCTCCTGATGGGGCGAGGTAAGGATTTCAAGAACATCACCGTTTTTTAATACGGTTTTCAAAGGAACAAGACGACCGTTTACTTTTGCCCCGGTGCAGCGGTTGCCCACTTCTGTATGGACGGAGTAGGCAAAATCAAGCGGAGTGCTGCCTTCCGGAAACTCTTTGACTTCACCATTGGGAGTCAGCACATATGTTTTTGCGTGATACAGTTCTTCCTTAAAGGCTTCAATAAACTCTTTGGGGTCTTTCAGGTCCTGCAGCCACTGAACAAGATGCTTCAGCCATTCAAACATCCTGGCGTCCTGCTTGGTTATCGAAGCTCCTTCTTTATAAGCCCAGTGGGCGGCGATGCCTTCTTTGGCAATTTGGTCCATTTCCTCGGTGCGGATCTGAATTTCCATGAAATCTCCATGCGAACCGATAACCGAGGTGTGCAGCGACTGGTACATATTGGCCTTGGGATTACTGATAAAATCCTTAAACCTGCTGTCAATGGGCAGCCAGAGAGAATGAACAAGACCTAATGCCTCATAGCATTCTCTGACTGTTTGCAGGATGATGCGGAACGCGACTTTGTCATAGACCTTTTCCAGGGGGATATTTTGGGCGATGAGTTTCCGGTAGATGGAGTAGAGATGTTTCGGTCTGCCGAGAATATGAAACTGGTTAATTCCCTGCTCATTCAGTTTGGTTGACAGGAGCTGCTTGACTTCATCGACGAATTGCTCCCTGTCCAGAGTTGAGGAGTCTATTTTGTCGGCAAGATCCTTGTATTCCTCCGGATAAAGATATTGAAATGCAAGATCCTCCAGTTCACGCTTGAGCCAGTCGATGCCAAGGCGGCTGGCCAGCGGCGCGTAAAGATCCATCGTTTCAGCGGCAAAGGCTTTCTGTTTCTCCTCCGGAATATCCATCTGGTGCATGAGGTGGAGGCGGTCCGCAAGTTTCACCAGCAGCACCCGGATATCGGACGACATAGCCAGCAGCATTTTGCGGATATTTTCCGCCTGATAGTCAAGATTTGTATTAAATTCAAGCTTGTTGATTTTACTGACACCGGAAACGATTGCCGTAACATCAGGGCCGAAATTGGTGAGAAGTTTTTTCTTCGTTGCCGCACTGTCCGGTTCTTCCAAGACTCTCTGGAGGAGGGCGGACTGCAGGGTGTCCTTGTCAAGCTGCATTGATGCCAGGGTGTGAGCCACCGCCAGGGGATGGGAGAGGCAGGGAATGCCGTTCTTCTGCTTTTTGGCACCATGGATTTCCATGGCAAAATCATAGGCTTTCTGCAGGATCTCGATGTCTTGCGGGGGGAGATATCCACGGGCCCTGCGGAGAAGATCGTCCAGTGTAACCTGATAAATATTTTCAGAAATCTGCTGCTGCATGGGGTCTCTCTTTTACACCCGGCACTCTGCCATGGCTGTTTCTATCATCTGCTTAATTCTGTCGCCTGCTTCCTGCTGTGTGACGGAGATGGTTTCACCGCTTTTCCGGTCTCTTATTTCGATTTTTCCTTCTTTGGTCAGGCTTTTACCGACCATGACCCTGAAGGGAATTCCAATGAGATCAGCGTCTTTAAATTTGATACCGGGCCGTTCATCACGGTCGTCAATGAGAACCTCGATACCCTGCTTTGTCAATTCCTCGTAAAGAGATTCCGCAGCAGCGGTGATCTCTTTGTCTCGGGTGGAAAGATTTAACAGGATGGCCTGGAACGGGGCAATGGGCAGAGGAAAGATAATGCCGTCCTTGTCGTGGTTCTGTTCAATTGACGAGGCAACTGTCCGGCTGACGCCTATGCCGTAGCAGCCCATGATGAAAGGAATTTCCTGGCCCTGGTCATCAAGAAAGGTTGCTTTAAGCGCCTCGCTGTAGGTGGTGCCGAGCTTGAAAATATGACCTACTTCAATGCCCCTGGTCAGTTCCAGTTCGCCGCCGCATTGCGGACAACGATCTTTTTCAGTGATCATGCGTAGGTCCGCTGTTTCATCTACTGTAAAGTCGCGTCCCCGATTGACATTCTGCAAATGAAAATTCTTTTCATTTGCTCCCACGGTAAAATTGGCCATTTTTAATACTTCCAAGTCCGCAACAATTCTCAGATGCAGTCCCACAGGACCAAGATAGCCGGTTGGAGTGCCGGTGAAATCAAATGTTTCCTTGTCGTCTGTCAGGCGAATTTCGTCTGCTCCGAGCAGATTCTGCAGTTTCACCTCCTGTACTTCGTGATCACCGCGCAAAAGAACGGCAACAGGTTTGCCGTCCGCCACATAGATAAGGGTCTTGACAAGATTTTCCGGGAAAATATCAAGAAATTCGCATACCGCTTTGACCTTGCGTTTGCCCGGAGTTTCAATTTTCTTCAGGGGCAGTTGTTCTACAGGTTCAGGAATTGGTGTTTCCATGGCCCGCGCCTTTTCCGTATTGGCGGCATAGGAGCATTCCCTGCAGACGACAATGGTGTCTTCTCCAGTATCGGCAAGCACCATGAATTCGTGGGAATAACTACCGCCAATTGTTCCGGAATCAGCCTCAACCGCACGGAAGGAAAGGCCGCAGCGTTTGAAGATACGGTGGTAGGCATCGTTCATTTTTTCATAGGTTAACCCGGCATCAATGTCCGTGGCGTCAAAACTGTAGGCATCTTTCATGATGAATTCGCGGCCGCGCATGAGGCCAAAGCGGGGACGGATCTCGTCACGGAATTTTGTCTGGATCTGGTAGAGATTGATTGGCAGACTGCGGTAGGAATGGACGTTTTTCCTGACCAGATCAGTAATGACCTCCTCATGGGTGGGTCCAAGACAGCTTTCCCGTTTGTGGCGGTCGGTGAAACGCAACAGCTCCGGACCGTATTTTTGCCAGCGGCCCGATTCCTGCCAGAGATCGCTGGGCTGCACCATGGGCAGCAAAAGTTCCTGGGCTCCTGCCTTGTTCATCTCTTCCCGCACGATCTGCTCAACCTTGCGGATTGAACGTAGTCCCAGGGGAAGGTAAGAGTAGATGCCGGAAGCAAGTTTGCGGATAAATCCAGCTCGCAGCATCAATTGATGGCTTATGATCTCGGCTTCTGCCGGTGTTTCCTTTAAAGTGGGGATAAGAAGCTGTGAAAAACGCATTGTTGTCCTTTGTGGAGAAAGTTTTCTAGTAACTATTCAGTAGCACTTCATCTTCGCCCATTTCGGAGTCTACGCTTACCTGGCCTTCTTGAATAACATCAGTATGCTTCGAAGTCCCAGGTAAGCGAGGTACGAGACTCCGAATGAACGAATCTAAAGCACTACTGAATAGTTACAGTGCAAAGTGAAGGGTAATTTGTTGCCCTCGCTGAATAGTTACGTTTTCTATAGCCGCAGAGGTGCAGGATGTACGTTTAAAATCAATATCTCTGCAGCATTATTTAGGTGTTGTAGATTTTTCAGTCATGGAGTTGAGTTCGTGAATAAACACATCATACAACTCGTTCTCCGGTACTTTTTTATAAAATTTGCCTTTTTTGAAAATAATACCCACACCGGTTCCTCCGGCAAGGCCCAGGTCGGCTTCTTTTGCCTCGCCCGGGCCGTTTACCACGCAGCCCATGACCGCGATTTTCAGGGGCGTTTCAATGGTCTGGATGTATCTTTCCACCTTTTCCGCCAGGCTGAAAAGATCAATGCGGCAGCGGCCGCATGTGGGGCAGGAGATGAGTTCCGGACCTCTTTCCCGGATACGCAGGGAGCGGAGAAGCTCATAGCAGACCCGTATTTCCTCAACCGGATCACGGGTCAGGGAAATACGGAACGTATCACCGATTCCTTCATAAAGAAGCATGCCCAGTGCAACGCTGGATTTTACCGTACCGGCAATAAGCCCGCCCGCCTCCGTCACACCGAGATGCAGGGGGTAATCACATTTATCCGACAGCAGACGGTAGGCGTCAATGGTGGTCAGGGTGTCAGAGGACTTGATGGAGATTTTCATTTCATAAAAATGAAGTTTTTCAAGCAGTTTTACGTTTCGTAAAGCGCTTTCCACCAAAGCCTCAGGGGTGGGGTGGCCGAAAAGGGCCAAAATGTCTTTTTCAACAGACCCGGAGTTGACGCCAACCCGTATGGAAACATGGTGCGTTTTAGCGGCGTCAGCCACTTTGGCAAGTTTAGCCGCACCGCCGATATTCCCCGGATTAATCCTGATGCCCTGGGCGCCGTTTTCCATGGCAGCCACGGCAAGGCGGTGGTCAAAGTGTATGTCGGCAATAAGCGGAATGCTTATTTGGTCGCGAATTTGCCGGATAGCAACGGCTGCGTCGTCATCAAGCACCGCCACACGGATGATTTCGCATCCGGCGGATTCGAGTTTGTGAATCTGGCTGACAGTGGCTTCAACGTCCCGGGTGTCGCTGTTGGTCATGGACTGCACGGCTATGGGCGCATCCCCGCCTATGACGACATTGCCGACCTTGATTTGTCTGGTATGTTTTCTCTGGATCATGGCGGCAAAACTATACTCTTTTTTGGTGAATTTTTTAAGTATTAACTTTGAATCACCGGGCGGACGTTTACGTTCATGTAAAAAAGATGCTTCGGCTTTGTGGGACAAGAGGAATCAGCAGGCAGACTGCGGGCTTTTTTGTATGCTGGAGGCCCAGATAAGGATCAGTAGACCTGCTGTTGCAGAAAACAGAGAGGCGATGATGATACCTATTTTTGACATTTCAACCAGTTCATTGGAGGAAAAGGACAGGCTGGTGAAGAAGATACTCATGGTAAATCCTATGCCGGCCGGCATACTTGCGCCGAATATGTGCAGCCGGTTGATATCGTCAGCAAGGGGGGATTTAAAAATTTTGATGGCCAGGAAGGTAAAACCTGTGATTCCAAGAGGTTTACCAATAACAAGTCCGGCAATAACGCCAAGGGTGACGCTGTTTTGGACAATATCACCCATGTCGTCAGCAGCAGAAAACCACTGGTAGTCAGTTTTTTGAAAAACCGCTGGAACGGTTTGGGAATCTGTAACAGGGAAAGAGCCGTGTTTATCGGAAATTGTGGACTGGTTGGCATTTTTTCTCGTAAATTATTTAGGCAGGTTGCCCTGTGCGATCAGACAACCTGTCTTATCTAATCTAGGATATGGCGGCAAGGCCTGCAGCGCAAACCGGGGTGTCAATGCTTGGGAAAATATTCAATACCAGGGTTTTGCCGCTGCAGTCGCTAAGTGAAAGCTGGGAAAGATCTGCTTTGGTGAGGGAAAAGGAAGGCGCCTTGCTCTGGGCTGCGGGCAGTTCTCCGATTGTTTCAATGGGGTTTCCCTGAAGAGTAATTTGTGCCATGATATTCTCCTTTTTGCCGGTTGACAGGCTGTATAAAACAGCATAAGTGTATCTGTCTGATTTTTTATATTACTGCAAATAACATATAATATGCAGTCCCTTGTCGCAAGACACACTGGAACGTAAGAAACATGTAAGCCATGACAACATGCAAGAGCATCTTGTTCACGATCCTTTCTCAATTTTTCCCATGAATAAGCAATGGAAAATAAATATCAGGAATTATAATCATTTTTACGACAAGAAAGAAATGAAAATATCGATGCACAAATTTCATCTTTAAGCTAAAATGAATTCCGATTCATTTTATGAGCCAAATCATAGAAGAGCAGGCAGGGGTATTTCCACAATGAAGGTTAAAGAAACCGAACTTGACAAGAAGAGAGGAGAAATGACAGACGAGATCGGGAAAAAAATCAATCCCTGCGCAAAAAATATGGTGCACAAGGGAGTTTCCTTCAGTGAAAGTATCCTTGAATCCATTGCCCATGGGGCCTTTACGATCAATTTAGACTGGGAAATTACCTCGTTCAACCGCTCTGCTGAAAATATAACCGGATTCAAGAGAGAAGATGCCATAGGCATGAAATGCTATCATGTTTTCCGTGCTGATATCTGCAAATCAAACTGTGCCTTGAAAAAATCGATGGAAACGGGCAAAGATGTCTGTAACCAGAAGGTTCTCATTGAAGATATTGATGGGGATGAGGTACAGATAATCGTCAGCACATCCGTACTGCGTAATAGAGACATGGAAATGATAGGTGGGGTGGAAACATTCCGTGACATTTCTTCCATTTTTAGACTGCGCAGTAAAATTTCTAAAAAGTACAGCTTCCATAATATCATCAGTAAAAATCATAGATTACAGAAAATATTTTCCACCCTGCCAAATATTGCCAAAAGTGACAGTACTGTTCTCATCGAAGGTCCCAGCGGTTCAGGCAAAGAACTCGTTGCCAAGGCAATTCATGCTTTAGCTGAACGAAAAGGTGAATTTGTCGCCCTCAATTGCGCCGCTTTGCCTGATACCCTGCTGGAATCGGAACTGTTCGGCTATAAGAAAGGCGCTTTTACCGGTGCGACGGCGGATAAATTAGGCCGATTTTCCCTGGCGGAAAATGGTACGATTTTTCTCGATGAAATTGGTGATATTTCTCCTGCGCTTCAATTAAAACTTTTGCGCGTTGTACAGGAAAGAGAATTTGAACCGCTAGGCGGCACGACAACAGTCAAGGCGAATGTCAGGGTTATTGCCGCAACCAATAAAGACCTTCAAGAGCAGATGGACAAAGGGCTCTTTCGCAAGGATCTTTTCTTTCGCCTCAATGTCATTAAAATTCCTTTGCCGCCCCTCTGTGAAAGAAGTGAAGATATTCCCCTGCTGGTGTATCATTTTATAGAAAAATTCAACGCCCTGAAACAGAAGAATATTGAGTCTGTTTCTCCACGGGTGCTTAATATGCTGATACGCTATGATTTTCCCGGCAATATCAGGGAACTGGAAAATATTATTGAGTATTGTTTTGTTCTTTGTCAGGATACTGTTATTGATCTGGACTGTCTACCTGATGGATTCATGGAGTCAATGTATGAAAACCCCTCCAAAAATTGCGAACTCCAGGAGACACCTCTTTCCCACGCTGAGGCAAACACCATCCTGGCGGCACTTCATAAATTTGACGGAAACAGGAGCAAAACCGCCGCCCATCTCGGTATTGAAAAGACAACCCTCTGGCGTAAAATGAAAAAATTTCAGATAGATTTTCCGGTTGGTAAAAAATAACTTTTTATCTTTCCAGGGGAAGAGATATATCAATGTACAGCAGGGAATCGCCTTCTCTGCTCACATTTATCATGCCGCAGTGATTATGAATGACCCGTTTGCAGACGGGGATATCCATGATATCACCATTTGGCGAGTCTTTTTTAAACGGATAGGCTACGGTGAAGGGATAGAAGAAGTCGTGCACATCGTCATCTGAAATAAACGGCACCTTGTAAGACAATGACGCTGTGGCATGTTCACCTACTTTCTTGGTGCGCACATGGATTTCCCCACTTTTTCCCATTCGATAAAAGGCGTTTTGCATCAGATGAATGATGCATTTCTCAAACTGGTCCTGGTCAAGTTGCATTTCCTTGAGATTCTCATCAAGATTTACTTCGACCTGCAAGTCTCTGTCCTTGACGGTTTTCAGGAAACTTTCCACAGCGTCGGTGATAGTTTCGTTCAGGCTGGCAAGTTTTAAATCTACTGAGCGTGGGTCAAGATAGGTCAGCATCATTTGCAGGATTTTTTCCAGCTTTTCCACCTGGTTGATAATTAAATCAGCTTTTTTTGCTCTGGGGTCGGTCGCATCAAGAGACTTGAGAATACGCCTCGTCAAACCTCCTATTGATGTAAGAGGGTTCCTTAGTTCATGGGCCAGGCGGGATGAAATCTGGCTCAGGGTTTCCAACTCTTCAGCCTGAAGAATCTCTTCGTGCAGTTGTTTCTGCACGGTAACGTCTGCTATAACCCCATCCATCCTGATAAAGCCATTGCTTTCATCAAAAACAGGTGCGGCATGGTCAACGCAATGGACAATGTTGCCGTTTTTATGAATCATGCGGTAATCAAGATGAAAAACCTTTCCTTGTGCAAGGCATTGATTCCGTTCTTTAACAACGCGTTCCCGGTCACGGGGGTGAATGAGTGAATCCCATAGCTGGTGGTCGCCGCTTAATTGTTGAGGAGTGAGCCCCAGCAGTTGTTTAACTGATCTGTTGAGAAAGACAGCCGTACCATCGGGCATGATCATATAGACGGCAATGGGAACATTTTCCACCAGGGTACGATAAGTTTTCTCCGACTCAAGCAGGCTTCTGGTTCGCTCGTCGACCATTATCTCAAGATCCTGGGCGTACTCCTGCAGTTTGTTGCGCGAGACTTCCAGGGAGGTGAACATCTGGTTTATAGCCAAAGTCATGTTGCCCAGTTCATCCCTGCTTTTGACCTCTATTCTCGCATGGCGTCTTCCTGCGGCAATATCCTCGGCGCCCTTTACTACCTCGCCAATGCGTCGGGTAAAAAGCACGGAGACAAACCAGATAAAGGATATAGACAGCAGAAGTTCGATTAATGCTATTCCGGCAGCTACGATTTCATAGTTTCTCAAAAGGGTCTGGGTCGGGGTCAGGTCAACAATGATTTCCACCACAGCCGTGATGTCGTTGGAAAAGTCATAGATAGGACCGGCAATAATAGCCACATCCTTGCCATCAAGTGTGCCTGCCTGAAACACTTGCTCCCCCAAAACAAAAGAATGATTTAGAAGATCAGGAGAAAGAACTCCCCTGGGAAGGGTGGAGGCGAGCACCTGCAGTTCGTTTGGGTCTGTTTCATCTTGGATATGGAGAATAACATCCGATCCATAATGGCTTTTGAAATTTTCCAGAAAGATTTCACCGACGGAAAGGCCGATTTCCACAGTGCCAACCAGCTTTTCCTCATAAAAAACAGGAACAACGCTGCGTATACCGAATCCGAAGGTTCCCGTCTCAATGCCGCCGCAACCGACACAGCTGTCAAAGGCTTCGGTGATGGTGTGCCTGAATGCCTCCATCTGCTCACCGCAGCAATCAAGGTTGTCCAGAGCATGGAGACGTAAAAAAGAGGTGGCATGTTCGGTGTGGAAATGGAACTGCTGCACGTCAAAATCTTTATGCAGGGTTTGGTAAGCAGGTTCGAGAAGTTCAATAAGGCGTTCGCGGTCTCTCTCGGCAAAGGCCTCGGCCACCTCACAGTTTTTCGCGGCCAGATAAGCGAGGCCCATTGCCATGTTTTTTTTAAATTCGATGTCGTTTAAAAAAAAGTGGTACTGGTTTTTCAGAAGCTTTGCTTCATTAACGTCAATCAGGCTGTCCTGGAATTTATAGGAAACTACAAAAAAGGAGGTCACTCCCATAACGGCGAGGAAAAGGAAGGGGATTATAAGCTTCCATTTGAGGCTTATGTCATTGAGTATGCGTAAATTCAAATTGAGTCTCTGTTTTCTTGTTTTAAGCAAAATGGCTAGAGAACCTTACAACCTCATGTCAATCTCCTGATACAGTATTTACCATAATTCCATAGCAAGCAGGCAATTTTAATGAAAACAATATGTGATTACCACTGAAACTCAGCCAGTCTTACAAGAAATAATATGTAAAATTGCTCTTATTTCAGGACGACAAGTAGAAAAAACGCAAAAATCCTAACTTTAATATATAGTTTATATAGTAGCTGTATGTTGTGGGTTTGTCAATGAGGCAAATTGTCGCACTTGTATTGTAAGTCTTGTTTATCATTAAAAAATACCTCTCGCTTTAATGCGGGATTTAAAAGAGTAATTTTAAATTTTTAATTTTTTTGCTAGTATAGCCACCATGAAATATTTACTATCCGTAATCGGAGTTGTCTTGATCCTTGAAGCCTTGCCCTATGTGGCTTGTCCCGAAGCCATGCAGAACTGGCTTAAACAGCTCTCCGAGATGAATCCGGCCGTGCTGAGGGTTATCGGCCTTCTGGCCATGGGCGCGGGACTGTTGCTCTGTTATATTACCCAGTGCACAAACCTGATTTGAAACTTGTGATTCCTTCCGAATATAATGTAGATTCCTATCACTATCATCTTCCCCGGGAACGTATAGCCCAACAGCCGGCCGATGAGCGTGATGCATCTCGTCTTCTTGCCCTGGATTGCGTGAGCGGAGGTTTGCGTGATAGCGTTTTTAGCGATGTCATGGATTTTTTCTCTGCCGGCGATTTACTTGTGGTCAACAATACCAAGGTATTCCCAGCCAGGATTTTCGGCAGGAAAGAGAGCGGAGGCCGTGTTGAGCTGCTTGCCCTGGAATATCCACAGGCGCGCTTGCAGCGTAATGAAGATGCGGATCATATGGATCAGGTCGAGGTGGTGGGGTTGCTGAAAAGCTCCAAGCAACCCAAGGTCGGCCAGAAAATTTTTTTTGCTGAAAATTTTTATGCGGAGGTGCTTGATTTTCTCAACAACGGCATGGTGCGCCTGGCGCTGTTTTTTACAGGGGATATGGACCGGCTGTTTGATGAGTACGGGCATATGCCCCTTCCTCCTTATATTAAACGAGTGAAAGGGGATAAAAGACTGGATAGAGAGCGGTATCAGACTGTGTTTGCCTCGGAAAAAGGAGCTGTTGCCGCACCCACGGCCGGCCTGCATTTTACACCGGAACTCCTTAATAGATTAGAGGAAAAGGGGGTGGAGCGTGTCAGTGTCACGCTGCATGTCGGGTACGGAACCTTTGCTCCGGTGCGGGTGCAGGATATCCGTCAACACGACATCCATTCGGAGTTTCTCTCGGTACCTGAAGAAACGGCTGAAAAGGTCAATATAGTTCGCCAAAACGGGGGGAAAATCTGGGCCGTGGGCACAACCACAGTACGCGCCCTGGAATTTGCCGCAACAGATGATGGATGTGTTTTACCAAAACAGGGGTGGTGTAATTTATATATCTATCCCGGATACCGCTTCAAAATTGTAAAAAACCTCATCACCAATTTTCACCTGCCCGGTTCCTCGCTGCTTTTCATGGTTAGTGCCCTTGTAGGACGGGAAAATATCTTCAACGCCTATAATCATGCCGTGGCGCACAACTACCGGTTTTTCAGCTACGGTGATGCAATGATCATTTCTGATTTTCGGAGAGGTAAAAAGGAAGGATGATGCATCCTTCCCGGAAGACGGTAAATCTAGGACGCGCAGGGGCAGGTGGCCGCTTTTTCGCAGCTGGTGGAGCTTGCCGAGGAAGTCGATGGGGAGTCGCATTTGGCTGGTTGTTTATGGCTGTAGCCGTCGGCATACCAGCCGCCGCCTTTGAGTTGAAAAGAGCTTGATGAAATAAGTTTTTTCATCTGGCCCTGACAGACAGGGCAGGTTGTCAGCGGTTCTTCTGAAATACTTCGCCATTGTTCAGTCACTTTGTGACATTCCTCGCACTCGTATTCATAAATAGGCATTTGAGTTCTCCCTGAAAAAAGTATATTCTAAAAAATGTATTTTGTGTCATTATTTGTAAAGGTGCAAAACGGTGTTTCGTGCAGTCGTTCGGTTTGAAACCGGCACCAATTTTATGAAACTCTTTCTGATTGTAATGGTGGAAGACTTTTCTGTCAACTGTAAGGCAACATTTTTCATTCAGTTTTACTTGTTTTCGGGAGATCAATGTGCAACAAATTTTAAGTTTACAGGCTGCCGAGGGAATGGTGCTGGCAAAGGATGTGGAAACGTCCGAGGGACGGGTTCTTTGTGGAAAAGGGACGGTTTTAAGCGCAAACATTATCGCGAGAATCTTGAAGATGGATATCAGCCACATTACGGTTGAAGGACATCCGGTCGTCGTTGAGGGGGAAAAAAGTCTGGAGCAGGAGCTTCGCGACATTGAAGGACGTTTTTCCCGGGTTACACATGTGCCTCCCCTCATGTATATCAAGAAAAGAATTATGCAGCGCAGGGTTGCAAGCAGAAAGGATGCATGATGGACGATACAAAGCGTTCCCATTTTCGCAAGGCTTTAAGGGAGGTAAAGAATCTGCCCACCTTGCCCGGTATTATTGCCAAGTTGACAAAAATGGCGGAAGATCCGGACATAACAACGGAGCAGATGGGTAAGGTGATCAGCAAGGATCATGTTCTTGCAGCAAAACTGCTCAAACTGGTAAATTCCGCTTTTTATGGATTTCCGCAGAAAATAAGTTCATTGAACAGCGCCCTTATTCTGCTCGGGTTTAATGTTGTAAAAAGCCTTATCATCAGCTCATCGATTTTTGAACTGATGGAGTCGCAGGATATTGAGTTGTGGGAGCATTCTCTGGGGTGTGCGGTTGTCTGCAATGTGCTGGCCAAGCGTCTTGATGTCAGCGACCCGGAGGAGATAAGTACGGCAGGGCTAATCCATGATATCGGCAAGGTGGCTATAAAGATGGAACTGCGGAAAGAGTTTGAGTCCATTGGTGAAATGGTTCATGATAAACAGATTTCCCGATTACTGGCTGAACGGGAAATGCTTGGGCTTGATCATGCTGAAGTCGGTGGATGGCTGGCAAAGAGCTGGAATCTACCTCCTAAACTGGTGGAACCCATCGCCTGCCATCATAACCCGCAAAACGCCAAGGATGAAAAGATTGCCACGGCAATTATTCATTTCAGCGATATTCTCATACGCGGTCTTGGTTACGGCCATGGTGATGACGTCTGGGTGCCGCCGCTCAGTAAATCCGCTTGGGAGTTGCTTGGGTTGTCAGCTGAAGATCTTGATGAAATTCTCGATGAAGTAGAAGAAAAATTATGGGATGTTAAGGGATTCAGTCTGGATATTCAGTCAGAACTTGAAAAAAATAGTTGAGAATTGATAATTGTGGTTCAGCACTATTTAGAAATACAAAACACTGCTGGCTTCAAAGCTCGAAACGCTAAAAAAATATGAAACGTATTCTTATTGCCGGTGAAAATATTATTACCACCCCGCAGCACAGGATTGTCCTGGAGGCGAAAGGTTATCAGCTTCTTATTATGAAGGATCTGCATTCGGCTGTGTCGCTTATTCTTGATGATCCGCCGGATATGCTGATTCAGGAGATGGGTTTTGGCGGAGAAAAGAAAGATCTTGCACTCATAAATGCTGCCAAGGCCTGTTTGCAGAAAACCAATATTCCAATTCTCCTGGTGCTGGATGAAAAAGAGGTGATTTCCGGGCTGAATTGGAAAAAATACCCTGTTGATGATATCGTCATTCGGCCATTTGTTCCTGAGATCATGCTGGGACGTGTACAGCTTGCCGAAGCCAGGATGGCCCGCGTTTTTGATAATAATCCCCTCAGTAAACTGCCGGGCAATACGTCAATTCTGCAGGCCATACAGGCTGCTATTGATGCGGTAGAAAGTTATGGTGTCTGCTATATTGATATTGACAACTTTAAGCCCTACAACGATAGATACGGCTTCTCCCAGGGTGATGATGTCATCCTCATGGTAGCGCGTATTACAGTAAACGTTATTGATGAAATTGCCAGGGAGGGGAGTTTTGCCGGTCATATCGGCGGTGATGATTTTGTGTTTATTGTTAAAGAGGAAAAAATTGAATCCGTTTGTGAGAGAATACTGGATAATTTTGATGTGGTTAAAAATATGTTTATTCCGGCTGAGGATTTAAAGGCCGGTTGCTATATGGAGAAAGACCGGCAGGGAAGGGAAACCGTATTCGGCTTGCTCAGTCTTTCCATTGCAGTTGTTGTTACCGGTAGTCACAAATTCTCTCATTATGGAGAAATTTCAGCTCTTGCTTCAGAATTGAAGCATTATGTAAAGCAGAAAGAGGGAAGTAATTATGTTGTTGACCGGCGTTGCGATAAAATCTGATGATTTTTTGTTCATTTGCTTGCTAAATTATTTTTCTCCGTTATAAATAAACAAATTTTAATTTATAATTTTATAGGGGGAGAAAGATGAACAAATCACTTGTTGAAATGGCTGCGGAAATTATAAAGGCGCAATGCGCTTCTGCAAATATGTCTGTTGACGAGGTAGGGGTTGCATTACAAAAAACATTTTATGTTTTGCAGAATCTGCAATCAAATGAATGTGCTGCTGAAGAGAACACGGGAGAAGCACTGAATGCGGAAAGTAAAGCTGTAGATATTGTTCCAGAAAAATCTATCTTGAAAAATAAGATTATATGTCTTGAGTGCGGTGAGTCTTTTAAGCAGCTTTCACCAAAACATCTTGCCGGCCATAGTCTTACCGGACGTGAATATCGTAAGAAATACGGTTTTCCTATGCGTCAGCCTCTCTGTGCCAAATCGTTGTCGGAAAAGAGAAAAAAAGCGGGCAAGGACAGAGGCGCTCCTGAAAATCTGTTAAAGTCGATTGCTGAAAGGAAGAAAAAGGCAACGGCGAAAAAAAGTACTGCCGCAAAAACAAAATAACATTCCCATTTCGCAGTAAATCTTTTATGAAAAGGCGCACAGGTACTCTGTGTGCCTTTTTGAATTCAACGTATAGTGATTTTGAAGAATTCTCGAAAGGCATTTTTTAACGCGAAGACGCATGCAGCGAGCCCGTGAGACTCCGAAGCCACAAAGAAAATTATTTTTAAACAAGATGTTATCTTTGCGTCTTTGTCTTTGCGTTAACATTTTTGTTTTTACGAGTCCATCAATTTTAAATTGGGAATAACGTGATAGGTATTTTTGATTCCGGTGTCGGCGGTATGACCGTTGCCCGGGCTATGGAACAGCTTCTTCCGGAAAAGAGATTAATATATTTTGGTGACCTGGCCCGTACTCCTTATGGTTCCAAGAGTCCTCAAACTATTTGCCGGTATTCCAGGCAGAATATGGAGTTTCTTTTGTCCCATGGGGCAAAGATGGTCATTATTGCCTGTAATTCAGCGGCAAGTGTCGCCTCGGATCTTATTGAGAAAGAATTTCCGGTTCCTGTTTTTGAAGTTATCACGCCGGCCATCATGAAAGCTCTTGAAGTAACCTCTGGAAACCGTATAGGTGTCATAGGTACCCGCGCGACTATTAAAAGTAATATATATGAGACGAAAATTCAGCAAATCAGGCAGGAGGCCAAGGTCTTTTCCCAGCCATGCCCACTCCTTGTCCCGCTGGTGGAGGAAGGTTGGCTCAATAAAAGAGAGACCAAAATGATTGTTCGCAGGTACCTGCACCCGTTAAAGCATAAAGGGGTCGATACACTGGTTCTGGGTTGTACCCATTATCCCTTACTTAAACATCTCATTGGACCACGGATAGGGAAGAGGGTGCAGGTTATAGACTCTTCTTTTGCCGTGGCAAATGAAGTGAAAAATTTCGTGCGCGATAATCCTGATATAGAGCGGTCTCTCTCCCGGGATGGTGAAAATAAATATTATGTTTCCGATGTCACAGATGCAGCCCGTATGACGGCCCAGCGAATTTTCGGCAGGAAGATTGATCTTGTTATGGCCCAGTGATTTCTTTTGCTTATTTTTTACGAGCACATCAAAATTGAAGGAAAACTATGAAATATCTCTCTATCGCAGCTTTTTTTATTATCAGCCTGTTTATAACCCCTGTGCCGGTCTTTTCAGCGGATTTAGATGTTCTGGAAATCGCCCGTCGTACCCAGCAGGTATATGAAAGCACCAGTTCGTTCAAGGCTGATTTTCGGCAGACATCGAGCATCACCGGCATTCGGCATCGGGATCGCAAGGGAAGCGGCACCATGGTGATCCAGAAACCGGGCCTGTTGCGCTGGGACTACTCCAGCCCGGACAGACAGGTTCTCGTCAGCGACGGGGAGGAATTTTCCCTTTATTTTGCCGCAGAAAATCAGATGATTGTTACTCCGGCCCGCCAGTATCTGCAGGAGGATGTCACCTATAATTTTTTTTCCGGCAGCGGGGAAGTGCTGCGTGATTTTGACGTGTCAATCGTGC
Source organism: Deltaproteobacteria bacterium (assembly GCA_030667965.1). Taxonomy (GTDB): domain Bacteria; phylum Desulfobacterota; class Desulfobulbia; order Desulfobulbales; family SURF-16; genus JAHLLM01. The sequence continues at coordinate 8,235 of DAOUUW010000025.1, read as the reverse complement.
CTGCCAATATCGAAAAAGAGGGAAGTTACGCGATCCGTTTAATTCCGAAAAAAGCCCATGGTCAGGTGCAGTTGCTTTATATATGGGTGGACAAATCAACATTTCGGATTAATCATTTACAGATTTTAGATCATCTTGGCAGCACAACGGACCTGCATTTTTATAATATGGTAGTCAATGAGCCTTTTTCAAAAGATTTCTTTCATTTTATTCCGCCGGAAGGGACGGAAATCATCAGGCAGTAATTTTTTTGTTGCAGGCATTGTAAAGAGTGTAGAGAGTGGAAGGAGACAATAAGAGAAAACAGACCCTTCTTGTCGTGGGCGGCTGCCGCAGCGGTAAAAGCCGCTTTGCCGAGCAGTGGATTAATGAAAGGTTTGATCGCAAGATATATGTTGCCACTACCGTTGTCGGTGATGATGAGGAAATGAAGCGCCGGGTGAAGCATCATCAAAATTTGCGTGGTGCGGATTGGCAGACCCTTGAAGAGCCCTGTGATGTTGACGGAATTTTACAGAGAAATACCCTGCAGACAGAGGTTGTTCTGATAGATTGTCTCACTCTGTGGCTGACAAATCTGCTGCTTAAAAATTTGTCCGATTCGCTTATTCTTGAAAAGGTGGCGGATCTTGCAGCAGCCATTGAAGCCTGCCCTGTTTCTGTTGTACTGGTGTCAAATGAAGTTGGTCTCGGCATTGTACCGGAATCCCCTCTGGCCCGCCGCTTCAGGGATCTTGCCGGCTGGTGTAACCAGCAAATAGGGACGCAGTGTGAAAAAGTCGTTTTTATGGCAGCGGGCCTGCCTCTGTATTTAAAATAGTTGATAGCTGAATGCTTATGGCTTATAAGAGGGTGAAATAAATGAGTATTCATGGCGGCAATATAATTGCTACGGCAAAAGAGCTTAGTTGTTCTGTGACCGATCTCATAGATATGAGCAGCAATTTGACGCCGTTAGGTATGGTGCCCGGCTTGAACGAGTCTCTTGTTGCCGGGCTTAACGAGATTTCCTATCTTCCGGAAATGGACAGTGAGACCCTGAGGCGTATTTTTGCCCGGAAATATGATCTGAAAGAAGATGAAGTTTTTGTCGGCAACGGCACGACGGAGTTTATTTTTGCATTGCCCACCGCATTTGCCGGGAATAGGGCTATAATTGTTAATCCAACCTATTCTGATTATCGCCTGGCCTGCAAATGGGCAAATGTTTCGGTGACCGATTTCAACCTGATCCTGGAGGAAGATTTTCTCCTCGATCTTGACAGGCTTGCAGGTGAATTTCGTGGAGGGGAGCTTGTTTTTATCTGCAACCCCAACAATCCCACCGGACGTTTGATCGATAATAACTTTCTCTACAAATTGATCACAGACAATGCGGATACATTTTTTTTGGTTGATGAATCCTATCTTCCCTTTACCCGGGAAAAGTCTCTCCTTGAATATGATTTACCCGCCAACCTTTTTATCCTCTGTTCATCTTCAAAAATTTATGGTATTCCAGGACTTCGCTTGGGTTTTCTGGTTGCACGGTCTGAAAATTTACGAAAATTTTCCGGTCAGCGAAAGCCCTGGGGGGTTAACAGAATGGCCCAGCTGGCCGGAGAATATCTCCTGCAGCATGGGGATGATTATGTGGAAGAGGTTCGCTGCTTTTTGGAGAGCGAACGACCCCCTTTTGTTCAGGCCCTTGCCGAGCTGAAAGATATACATGTTATTGAAGGCCGGGCAAATTTCATTCTCTGTTATCTCAAGGGCGTATTGCTTGCCCCGGTAGTGCGTGAAAAACTCCTGGAAAAAAGAATTATGATCAGAAACTGTGTCACCTTTGACGGGCTTAATGATCATTATTTTCGAATGTCGTTAAAGGGCAGCAAAGGAAATATGTTATGTCTTGATGCCCTGCGTGAAATTTTATGAGAATTGCAATTATTTCAGATACTCATGATCAGATTGCCAATTTGCGGGCGGCAGTGACCTACTGCAACGTCTATAATGTTCAGTTGCTTATCCATTGCGGTGATTTGATTTCGCCGTTCATGCTTGATGAGCTGGCCCGTTTTGCCGGGGCAGTGCATATTATCTATGGAAATAACGTTGGCGATCAGCACTTGATTTCCCAGGCATGCGGCACAAGGTTTTCGTCCATCTCCCACCATGGCGTACTTGGAGCTGTTGAAGCAGGTGGCATTAAAATAGCTTTCCACCATTATCCCCAGGTGGCAAGAGGTATTGCCTGCCAGGGGTCGTTCGATGTGGTCTGTTGCGGTCACAATCATTATTATGCTGTGGAAAAAGTTGAAAACACATTGGTGATAAATCCGGGCGAAATGCTTGGTAAAGATACAAAACCGTCTTTTGCCATTCTTGACAGTTTAACTCTGGAAGTTGAAAAAGTTGAGGTTGGCGAGCAGATGAAATTAGCAGAGTAAGGAGTTCGTTGTTATGAGTCAGGAGAGCGTCAAGCAGGAAAATGCGACTGTAGATGAAAAAGATGAGAAAGAGGCGATGGGCTTTGCCGATATGTTTGATGAGAGTGAAGCCGCCTTGGGTCATCTTGAACCTGGCCAGAAGGTGAAGGCTGAGATCGTCCGCATCACCAAAGATTGGGTTTTTCTGGATCTTGGCGGTAAAAGCGAAGGCGCCCTGGCGTTGAGCGAACTGCTTGATGAGGAGGGGAATCCGACGGTAAAGGAAGGTGATACAGTTGAAGTGTATTTCCTTGCTGTTGAACGCAACGAAAAAATATTTACTACTAAAATCAGCGGATCTGCTGCTGCGGCGCATCTTGAAGAGGCATTTCGAAGCGGCATTCCGGTTGACGGCACCATTTCAAAAGAGATCAAGGGCGGATTTGATGTGAAAATAGGAAAAGTTCGCGCTTTTTGCCCATTTTCCCAGATAGGTTTGCGTAGGGTTGCCGATACGGAGCAGTTCGTTGGACAACAACTGCCTTTTCAGATTGTTGAATTTAAGGAAAACGGCAGAAATATTATTGTTTCCCATCGCAAAATTCTTGAAGAGCAGCGGGCCGAACAGAAAGAAGCGCTTAAAGAGAGCCTTGCCGTTGGTGATATGATTGCCGGCATAATTACATCCGTACGCGAGTTTGGCGCCTTTGTCGATGTAGGTGGTGTTGAAGGATTGATTCCTATCTCCGAAATAAGCTGGGGCAGGACTACGGATATCCATGCTGTTCTGGAAGAGGGGCAGAAGGTTGAAGTTGCGGTCAAGAAACTCGATTGGGACAAGGATCGTTACTCCTTCAGCCTGCGTGATTCTTTGCCTGACCCGTGGGACAACTGTACCCTGCAGGAAGGAACAACCATGACCGGGACAGTGGTCCGGTTGGCCGATTTTGGTGCTTTTGTCACCCTTGTAGACGGGATAGACGGTTTAATTCATATTTCCAAACTTGGCGGCGGCCGCAGAATTAATCATCCCCGCGAGGTTGTCCTTGATGGACAAAGCGTTGAAGTGCGCATTGACTCCATTGATCTGGAGAACAGACGTATCTCTCTATCAATGCCGCAAATTGAGATAGAAAAAAAGCCCGGCAGGAAGAAAGAGAAAAAGAGGGAAGACAATATGGGGCAGGAGTACAAGCGTTTTAAGGACAGCGGCGATAACCAGGGAAAATCCATGGGGACACTGGGTGATTTGTTAAAGGCAAAGATAAAATAGTGTTTCCTATCTTCTCGAATTCTGTTTTGTATGAAGAAAAAAATTCTCATAGTTGATGATGAAAATATCATTTTGCACAGTCTCCGCCTGGAACTGGAAGAGGCTGGATATGATATTGCCATAGCCTCCAGTGGCGAGCAGGGTTTATCGTTTTTGCGGGAAAATTATTTTAATCTGGTCATAACTGACTTGATGATGGAAGGAATCGGCGGCCTTGGCTTGTTGCAGGAAGTAAAGGAAATTGATCCTGATATCGCCGTTATCATCCTTACCGGTTTTGGTGAGGTCGCTTCCGCCATTGAGGCCCTGAGACTGGGGGCTGCCGATTATCTGCTCAAACCCTGCGACAGCAATGAATTGCAAATTCGCATTGAAAAATGCCTGGAAGAGCAGGAATTAGCCGGGACGATCAAGCTTTACGAAAGCATTCTGCCTATCTGCGATGTATGCAAAAAGGTGTGTCAAAAAGGAAAAGATGGTGATCAGGGACAGTGGAAAGAGATTGATCAGTTTATCTCTGAGAGATCAGGCCAGGGCATAAGCCATGGGTATTGTCCGGATTGCTACCAGAAGGCTTTGGCAGAAATTGAGGAGATGAAAAACCGGCCAAAGGGTCAGCCTAATTTTCTTCCTTCGCTGCTTTCTGCCGAATAATTTCAAAGAGAAGAATTCCTGCCGCTACCGAAGCGTTGAGTGAATCCAGCTTTCCCTGCATGGGAATGGTCACTCTGAAATCACATTGTTCTTTTACAAGGGGTCGCAACCCTTTTTCCTCCCCTCCAATGACAAGGCAGAGCGGGCCGGAAAAATCGGTTTTGTAAAGCGAGTTTCCTCCTTCCTTGATCGTACCGAAAATCCAGATGCCCATTTCTTTCAGTTTCTGAAGCATTCTGACAAAATTTGTTGTCTGGCATACCGGTATATGGGCAAGTGCCCCTGCTGAAATTTTTGCCACCGTACCGCTGAGCGAGGCGGAACGATCCTTGGGTATAATAATGCCGGTGGCTCCCGCCGCCGCAGCCGAACGGATAATGGCACCCAGGTTGTGCGGATCCTGGATGGAGTCAAGAGCCAGTACAAAAGGCGTCTCCGTACTGGATAACAGGTTAAAAAAGGCCCTATCGTTTAACGTCTCATGGGCCATTACCCTGGCAATGACTCCCTGATGGTTCATCCTTTTACCGCCGGCGACTCTTAACTCGTCTGAAAACTTGATTTTCACCTGCTCTTTTCTTGCCAGTTCAATAATGGCCTGCAGCGTTTTCCCTGTTTTGTTCTTCTGGATGAGGATTTCCTGGATGGAGCGTGGCCTGGTCTGCAGCAGTTCGTGAACAGGATGGGTCCCCCATACGAGGTTGTCGTTTTCTGTGTTTTGTTGTTTGTCCATGTGGTTGTCACTAAAATTATGAAAAATTCATTTTAACCACGAAGAACACGAAGCTCACGAAGAGAAATATTTTTTTAGTTTTTTTGTGAGCTTCGTGTTCTTCGTGGTAGCAAAAAAGTATAATCAAAAGGCTACTCCGGCAGGCTTAATGGCTTCCCTTTGCTGTTACGATGTTTGCGGCTGCGCTCTGCGATGAGTATTGATCGCAGAACATCGGCGGCTTCATCCACCGTATCGTTGACGATCATGAAATCATAGAGATCAGCGTCTTTCATCTCCTGCCGGGCGTTTTTCAGGCGGAGTTGAATCGTCTCCGGTGAGTCGGTATCCCTGCCAATGAGCCGTTTTTCCTGCTCTTCCCAGGACGGTGGCACAATGAAAATAGAAAAGCAGTCCTTGCCTGCAGCTTCCCGTACCTGACGGGCTCCCTGCACATCAATATCAAGAACCACGTCCAGCACCTGGTCAAGATGTCTGTTTACCTCTTGTTTGCTGGTCCCATAATAATTTCCATGCACCTCGGCCCATTCAATAAACTCATTGCCGGCACACATCAGTTCAAAAGTCTCTTTGTCCGTGAAGTGATAGTCTATTGAGTTTTTTTCACTGGCCCTCGGCTTTCTGGTGGTATGGGAAACGGAAAAAGTAACCCCTTGTATTTGGGTAAAAAGTTTTTTAAGAATGGTGGTTTTGCCGGTTCCTGACGGTGCAGAAATGATGATAAGGTTTCCTCTCAAAGTTCTTCTCCGTCAATGATTTTAACGGCAGACGCAGGGGCAAATCGTTGGGTGATGGTGTCCGGCTGCACAGCGGACAGTATGACGTGGTTACTGTCCAGAATGATGATGGATCGTGTTTTCCTGCCTTCCGTAACGTCAATGAGTTTCTTTTGCTCTTTTGCTTCGTCTTTGAATTTTTTGATGGGAGATGATTTTGGATTAACAACGGCAAGCACCCGGGCTGCCACAACCGAATTACCAAATCCCACGTTTATCATGCGCTGGTCCATAGTACCTTCCTTTCTTATTCCAGATTTTGTACCTGTTCGCGCATTTTTTCCACCTCGTTTTTCAGCTCAACGGAAAGATGGGCAATGCCGGCATCTGAAATTTTTGATGCCATGGTGTTAATCTCCCGTAAAAATTCCTGTGACAGAAAATCAAGGCGTCTTCCCACGGGCTCCTGTTTTTCGAGAAAATGGCGAAACTGGTCAATGTGGCTTGAAAGCCGCACCAGTTCTTCGGTAACATCAGCCTTGTCGGCAATGATGGCAATTTCCTGGGCCAGACGATTCGGATCCACATCAACGCCTGATGCAAGTGTACTGATTCGCTCCTGCAATGCCTGCTGTTTTGCGGTAGTAAGCCGGGGGATTTCTTTTTCAATATTTCCTTTGGTTGTATGGAGAAAATCAAGGCGCTCCAACAGGTCTTTTTTTAAGCTCGCTCCTTCCCGTTCACGCATGTCATCGGCAAGATCAAGTGCCTGGTGAAGCGCGCTGGAAAGACTGAGCCAAACCTCGTCCAGGTCTTCCTCCTGCTCCCCGGCCGTAATGACATTGGGGTAATTTACAATGAGGGCAAGCTCTGATTCGTTGGTCGGCAGGCTAAATTCTTTTTTTAGTTCCCGCAGACAGTTTCGGTACTGCCTGGCAAGCGGCATATTGAGGATAAGATTTTTGGCATCCTCCCCGTATGTGGGCGGCGTTACCAGGACCTCAATATGACCCCTGGTGTAAAAGGCAGTCACTTCCTTTTTAATTTTTTCTTCAAGCACGCTGTATTGACGCGGCATTTTGATGCGAACATCGCAGAAACGGTGATTAACCGAACGTATTTCCACCGTCCAGCTGCTTGCATTGACACTATGTTCGCCCCGGCCAAAGGCCGTCATACTTACGGGATATTTCATGAGATAAGCTCCATAAGTTCGGCTGCACCGGCGGTGGCCGTACCAACCTTGCCCACCACTATTCCAGCCGCAAAATTAGCCAGAGTTGCAGCATCGGCGTAGCTGAGGCCGCTGGATAGTCCAAGAGCCAGGGTGGCAATGACCGTATCGCCTGCACCGGTTACATCATATATTTCTTTGGCAACGGTGGGAATGGTAAAAATGGGTTTGTTTTTTTCAAGCAAAGCCATGCCCGCTTCTCCACGGGTGATGAGAACCGCCGTGCTGTTCAGGCGTTCCAGCAAAGTTGTTGCCGCTTGCAGCAGGGTTGCCTCATTTTCAATAATGACGCCCGACATCAGCTGGGCTTCATTATTGTTGGGGGTGATAATTGTCGCATCACGGAAAAGATCGGCATGAAAGGGTTTCGGATCGACAATCATGGGGATCTGATGCTTGGCCAGATTTTTTCGCAGGTGATCCATCACCTCGAGGCAGATGACCCCTTTGCTGTAATCAGAGATGATGACCGCATCAAAAGAAGAAAGATGGGAATCTATAAAAGAGCAAATTGCCGTAATGGTGTTCTGTTTGAGTTGACCGGACTGTTCACGGTCAACACGGACAACCTGCTGGTTCTGGGCAATAACCCTGCTTTTTTTGGTGGTGGGCCGGTCATCGGTTTTGATAACTCCATCGGTAGGCGAGTCAATATCGTCCAGCAGGCTCAGAAGATGCTCTCCCATGGGATCATCTCCTATGACGCCGCAGATAGCTGCCTTTGCGCCAAGGGCATAGAGATTGTGCAGGACATTGGCGGAACCGCCGAGAAGAAGGGTTTCATTCGTAACGTTGACAACCGGGACAGGCGCCTCAGGCGAAATACGGGAAACACTGCCCCAGATGAAATGATCGACAATGATATCTCCGATAACCAGAATGTTTGCTGACGAAAATCTATCAATAGCCTTGAGCAGGCTTTTTTTGTTCATATTTTTTGCACCTTAATTGCCGGGGTCATGTCAAGTTTTGGCATGAGAGGTTTGATTAAAAAATATTGAAACCACGAAGCGCACGAAGCACACGAAGAATTGAGAAAAATTTTCTGTTTCTATTTACAAAGAGTTACTTCTTCGTGTTCTTCGTGAACTTCGTGGTAAATACTAATTGAGTACTGACTTTCACGATTATCAGTAGGGATGTCTTTTACCGTGTTTTCTGGTCTTTGCCAAAAATAAAAATCAAAACCCGCCTTTAAGCAGCCGGCAAAATTTTTT
>DAOUUW010000258.1 GCA_030667965.1 Deltaproteobacteria bacterium | reverse complement strand
CCGCGGCTGTGGAGAATTTTGAAAAGGAGCTCGTTGTTGAGGCGTTGAAAAAATCCAAGGGCAACCAGACCAAGGCAGCCAAGATGCTTGATACGAGTCTCAGGATCATTAATTATAAAATCCATAAATATGAGATTGATTTCAATGATTTTAAGGTGCGCGTCTCCTAGTTCAATGCCTTTTTGGGTTGGGGGCAACATGGAAATAATCAGAAGGTATTACCATTGAAACTGCTGCTGCATGTCTGCTGCGGACCCTGCGCCGTCTATCCTTTAGAAATTCTGCGCCACAAGGAAATAGATGTTGTCGGGTTTTTTTATAACCCCAATATTCATCCTTACAAAGAATTCAGACGCAGGATTACCGCCCTTGAAGAACTTGCCGTCAAAGAGGACTTTGCCGTGCAGATTGAGCGGGATTACGGCTTGAGGGAGTTTCTGCGCAAGGTGGTTTATCATGAGGAGCAGCGTTGCGGTTTCTGTTATGAGATGCGCCTTGCCGCCGCCGCCCGGCAGGCTGCTGAGATGCAGGCCGATGCTTTTTCGACAACACTTCTCTATAGCCGATACCAGAATCATGAGTTGATCCGCAGTCAGGCGGAAGGTTTTGCAGAGCAATACGGGGTGCCTTTTTATTACCAGGACTTTCGTGAAGGGTGGCAGCAGGGGATTGATACGTCAATTGCCCTGGGCCTGTATCGGCAACCTTACTGCGGCTGTATCTACAGTGAGCAGGAACGCTATGATAACAGATGGAAAAAGAAAAGGAAAAAGGTGCGTGACAGCTTGTCTTAAGGGCTCATGCCGCCAAAACCCTCAAAAATGCTCCAGTCCGGCAGGCCGATTTCAGGAATCCAGTCTCTCCAGGTGCTTTTCGGCGGAGTACCTGCATTGAGCAGGGCGAGCAGTTCTTCGGCTTCCGGCGCTACAGTTGTATCAGGGTAATTATCAAGCAGATATTCCAGGCGGCTGATGCTTTGTTCTGTTTTATTTGTTTTGATGTAAAAGGTGGCCACATACATCTCGTGATTGGCCAGAAAGTCACGCGCTGCCAGAATCCGCGCTCTTGCTTCCGGGGTGTAGGGTGATTGCGGATAAAGCCGAACGAGCTTGCTGAAACTGCTTTCCGAATTCAATGCACTACCCGGATCCCTGTCAATGGTGTCAATCTGGTCGTAGTAGCACATGCCGATCTGGAAGAGGACGTACGGAATTGCTTCATTGGTGGGGTGGGTGCCGGCAAATTCTTCATATACAGCAATTGCTTCGGTGTACTGCTTGAGATAATAATGGCAGTCAGCTGATTTCAGTTTCGCCATCAGACTGTATCTGCTGAAGGGAAAGCGTTCCTGTATGTTGCCGAAGAGTTTGAGGGAGGTTGTGTACTTTCCGTGGTTGAATTTGTCCAGAGCCTCGGCAGCCATGGAATCGGGAGATTCCTCCACGACAGTTTCCTCGCCGCCGCCGAACATGGATTTGACGCTGTTATAAGCGGAGCAGCCGGGCTGGGTGAATAATAACAGGGCTGAGAGAAAAAAAATGAAATTTCGGGAAAATGTCTGCATTATTTTATTATTTCAGGCTGCCGAGATATTCTTCTGCCGCAAGACATGCAACAGCGCCTTCTCCTGCGGCATTGACAATCTGACGAACCTCTTTGCTGCAAATATCACCGGCGGCCATAATACCGGGCTGTGATGTGCGCATTTTTTTGTCTGTCTTAATGAAACCGTTGTCATTGTCGAGTTGATCCAGGGGAAGCATTTCGTTGTTGGGGCGGATGCCGATGAGAACGAAAAGCCCCTGGAGGGCAAGGGTCGTCTCTGCTCCTGTCTTTGTATCTTTTAAACGGACGCCTTCAACCTCTTTATCACCCAGTACTTCGGTAACGATTGAGTTCCATACGAACTCGATCTTGTCATTGGCAAAAGCTTTTTCCTGGATAATTTTTGTCGCCCGCAACTCATCCCGGCGGTGGATAACGGAAACCTTGGAGGCGAATTTGGTCAGGTGGATTGCTTCCTGGATAGCTGTATTGCCCCCGCCTGCCACGGCAATCTCCATTCCCCGGTAAAACGGGGCGTCACAGGTGGCGCAGTAAGAAACACCCTTGCCCTTTAGTTCTTTTTCGCCGGGTATGTTCAATTCGTTCGGCCTGGCTCCGGGTGTGAGAATGACAGCAAGGCTGGTAAGGGTTTCGCCGTCGGCCAAGACGATTTTCTTGATTGGTCCGCTCAGATCCATGGAAGCAACTTCACAAAGTTTAGTGGCCAGATTGAAGCGCTGGGCCTGGGCGGTAAATTTTTCAGCCAGATCGAAACCGGAAATGCCTTCAGGAAAACCGGGATAATTATCGACCCAGTCGGTGTTCATCACCTGGCCTCCTGCGGCTCCTTTTTCGAGCAGGACAACATCGAGCATTGCCCGGGCGGCATATATGCCGGCAGTGAGTCCGGCCGGACCGCCACCGACAATGATGAGCTGGTGGTTCGCGACGGTCATTATTTTTCTAACATGGCCACAAGCTGGGTTTTACCCACAGCGCCGGTGATCTGATTGGCAACCTCGCCGTTTTTGAAGAAAATGAGTGTCGGAATGGCGCGAATACCATATTTTCCCGGCGTTTCCGGGTTTTCGTCAACATTCATTTTGGCAATTTTGACTCTGCCCTCAAATTCTCCGGCAAGTTCATTGATCATGGG
>DAOUUW010000114.1 GCA_030667965.1 Deltaproteobacteria bacterium | reverse complement strand
CTTGAAATTGCCGGGGACATGATAGTGGATTCCTGCGCCGACAAGTTCACTGGGTATATTAAGAAAACGTCGTACCAGCGAATTGCTGCCGTCCGCGCCGACCAGATAATCATACGTAAAATGGGATGTAGGGGTTATGACTTCATTTGTTGTGATTGTTTTCACATGGGCGCCGGTCTGGATAACGGCCCCTGCCCGGCGGGCTTTTTTCGTCATCCATTGTCCGACATTCTCCCGGTTAATTGTCGAGATAATAGGCTGGGGCGCAGTGATAACCGTCTGTTGCAAGCCTGAGCGTATATGTTGTTTTGTAAACGCCTTTTCAATAAGATCATCGGGAAGATAACGGGCCAGTCCCGACCAGGTGATACCTCCGGCGCACACTTTGGCGCCGATGCGCCTGTTTTTTTCAAGGACAAGGACATTAACTCCTTTTTTGGCCAGCACTGCGGCACAGGAAAGCCCCCCCGGTCCGGCTCCGATAATGATGGTATGAAAATGGTTCCGCTTCATAATGGACGAGAATGTACCGTAAAGATTGAGAGACGCAAAGGTTTTATTTTGGCAGGAGTTGTGGTAGTATTTGCGTCGTTCTGAACATCTGAGTAGTGACAATTTATTGAAAAGAGTACCGGTATATCCGAATTGAGGTTTATTATGGCAAATTCATTAAGAATAAACAGATCCTCCCGCAGCAAGCCTGCAATTTTATATATCATTCCAGTCCTGCTGCTACTGGCCATCGTTGTCGCTCTTTTTCTTCTCCTGGAAAGGGAAGCCCCCCGTATTGAAATTGATGGCGAGCTTGATTTGATCGGTACGCATAGAGAGATCAATTTTGCTGTTTCTGATAAGAAAAGCGGCATAAGCCATATTGATGCGGTGATCCGACAGGGCGGCATAGAGAAAAAACTCTTTGAAAAAAATTTCCAGAGACAGGGTTATTTTCATAAGGCAGGCGAACATAATTTGACGGACTATATCAAGATTGACACGACGGCTCTTGGTTTTAAAGATGGAAAAGCTGAAATCGTTTTCACGGTCCGTGATTTTTCTTACTGGAACCTGATGCGGGGCAACATCACTGAACGTGTTTTTCCGGTGACGGTTGACACGCAGCCTCCCAAGGTTAGCCGTATGGATTCGCCCCGCCAGATTGTCCAGGGCGGAGTAGGTATTGTCATGTATAAGGTGAGTGAACCTGTGCAAACCCATGGCGTGCGGGTGAATGATTATTTCCATCCCGGTTTTCCGGTTCCCGGTAAGAATGATCTCTTCGGGGCAATCATCGGTCTGCCCCATGATACCGCAAAAATTGAGGATGCCCATGTGGAGGCGGTTGATGCGGCGGGAAACCTGGGGACAGCCCCCTTTGGCATGATCTTGAAAAAAGGAAATTTTAAAAGGGACAGGATCAATGTGCCGGAGACCTTTCTTGACCTGAAAATTCCTGAATTTTCCCAGTATTACCCGGAGATGACCGGCAATAATCTGGAGAAATATCTCTATGTAAATAACAAGGTTCGCCGGGAAAATGACAAACGTATTATGGAATTGTGCAGTCATTCCACAGGTGAGCAGCTTTGGCAGGGCCACTTCACCCGTATGGCGCGCAGCAGCAACCGGGCCGGGTATGCGGATCATCGCACCTATTATTATAATGGAAAAGAGGTGGACCAGCAGACCCATCTCGGCATTGATCTGGCCTCCACCCGTCATTCAGAAGTGGAGGCAGCCAATACCGGCAAGGTTGTCTTTGCCGATTATCTCGGCATATACGGCAATATGGTTATCCTCGACCATGGACTGGGTGTTTTCAGCCTGTATTCACATTTGAGCGGTATTGATGTAGCGGCAGGAGACATGGTTGAAAAGGGAGGAAAGATCGGCACCACGGGCACCAGCGGCATGGCCGGCGGCGACCATCTTCATTTCAGCATGCTGGTAAACGGAATACTGGTTAATCCGTTGGAATGGTGGGACGCAAGCTGGCTTGATCTCAATATCCTCAGTTCTCTCAAGTAATCCCAAAAAAGCATTAACCACAGAGATCACAGAGCGCACAGAGGAATAAATAAAAAATTTTAAATAACTCTGTGCTCTCTGTGGTTAAGGATACGTTTCCCCCTTTTCTGTAGAAAAATTGCATGTCTAAAATCAGAATTCTTCCCGAAAACCTGGCCAACCAGATTGCTGCGGGTGAGGTTATCGAACGTCCGGCCTCGGTGGTGAAGGAATTTGTGGAAAACGCCGTTGATGCCGGAGCCGGCCGCATCGGCGTTGAGGTGGAAGGTGCCGGAAGCAGGCTGCTGCGGGTCATTGATGACGGTGAGGGCATGGACCAGGATGATATGCTGCTTTGCCTTGAGCGTCATGCCACCAGTAAGCTGCATTCTTCCGAAGAGCTGTCTGCCATTCATACCCTGGGTTTCCGCGGCGAGGCTATTTCAAGTATCGCCTCGGTGTCACGTTTGACCATCACCTCACGGCGTCAGGATGAGGAACTCGGACATCGGGCCGAGATCCGTTACGGGCAGCTGCACAAGGTGCATGAAATGGGTTGCGCCCATGGCACCGTCATGGAGGTACGTGACCTGTTCGGCAATGTTCCGGCCCGGCGAAAATTTTTAAAAACAGCCCGCACAGAGCTTTATCATGTTGAGGAAATCATTATTAACAGTGCTCTGGCCTTTCCTCGATTAGGCTTGACCTATGCGGTCAACGGTAAAAATGTCCGTTCTTTTGCGGCCGGAACCGATACCCCGGAAGCAAGGGTGAAAAGTATAATGGCCCGTAATCTGTCAGGTCCATTGGTTGGAATTGAAAGCCGTCAGGACGATTTCGTCCTGCGCGGCTATCTTTTGCCCCCTGATGAATGTGCCTCATCTGCCGGACTGCGGATTTTTGTCAATAACCGGGCCGTACGGGACCGGATGATCAGCCATGCTGTGGCTGAAGGATTGCACGGTTTTCTCATGAAGGGCCGCCGTCCTTCGGGAGCCCTTTTCCTGCAGCTCGATCCTCATCGGGTTGACGTAAACGTTCATCCCACCAAACAGGAAATTCGTTTTCATCGTTCCCAGGACATTCATCACATGATTGTGGCGGCTGTGAAGCAGGCCATGCAAACGTATCAGCAGGAAATCCAGCACGTCGTTTTCGGCAGGCCCGTTGTTGCTGAACAACCCATTGCTTTACACACCGAGGAACATAAAGAAATAAATGGTCTTCCCGCCACGGTGGATAGAATTGCTCCTCCGACCCCGGTGACGAAGAGTATTGCGGACGTTCCTCTTGAAAAAAAGGAGTCTGCCGCTTTACCTCCACTTCCGTCACTGCATCCTGTATCTCCTCCTGTCCAGGTGCGCGAGAGCACCCCTTTTTCCTTTGCAAAGCCGCAGGAACGGCAGAAGAGGCGGTTTCGCTATGTCGGCCAGTTCATGCAGTCGTATCTTGTCTGTGAGACAGATGACGGCATTGCTGTTATTGATCAGCATGCAGCCCATGAAAGACTGCTTTTTGAACGGATGAAAAAAGAGTATAATGCTATGAATATTCCCGGCCAGGCCCTGCTTTTTCCCGAGATCATTGAATGCACGCCGCCCCAGGTTGAGGTATTGGAGAAATATGGTGATGAGATTGCCCGTCTGGGCCTGACGATCCGGGAATTCGGCGGAGAAAGTTATGCCATCAAGGCTGTGCCCGCTATTCTCGGGCATCTCGGTCCCCTTGAAATTATAAACGGTGTTTTTGATCATTATCTGCAGCGTACGGGAAAAGGCAAAGGGGCTGCTACCCGCATTGATGATATTCTGGCCAATATGGCATGCAAGGCTGCGGTGAAAGCCCATGACAGACTGCTCCCCGAGGAGGGTGAAGCGCTACTGCGCAGGATGGAGGAGGCGGATATCTTTTCCCACTGCCCCCATGGCCGCCCTGTTGTAAAGACGTTTAGTGAAGCTGATATTAAGAAGTGGTTTTATAGATAAACAAAGGAACAATCTAATGACAACACCGGTTACCCAGACCAATTTCGAAAATTTGAAACTTGTCCACCGCGGCAAAGTGCGTGATCTGTATGAGGTGGAAGATAAGCTGCTCATGGTGGCAACCGACCGGATTTCGGCCTATGACGTGGTTATGCAGGAGCCGATCCCCAATAAAGGAGCGGTTTTAACCAGGCTTTCCCTTTTCTGGTTCGACTATCTGAAGGACATTGTGCCCAATCATCTCATATCCGCTGATCCCGCCGATTATCCCGAGGTGTGCGCGCCCTACCGTGATCAGCTCAAGAACCGCAGCATGCTGGTGAAAAAGGCCGATCCCCTTCCGGTGGAGTGCATTGTGCGCGGCTATATCTCCGGCTCCTTCTGGCAGGCGTATCAGAAAAATACCACAGTCTGCGGCTTTGATCTGCCGGCCGGTATGAAGGAGTCCGAGCAGTTCCCCCAGGTTCTTTTCACCCCGTCCACCAAGGCGGAACTGGGACTGCATGATGAGAATATTTCCCTGGAAAAGATGGAGGAAATAGTCGGGGTGGAGGCAACGAAAAAAATTGCCCGGGTCTGTATTGATCTCTACCAGCGGGCTGCCGATTATGCCCGCAGCAAGGGAATTATTATTGCCGATACGAAATTTGAACTGGGCTGGTATGATGGTGAGCTGATGCTCATCGACGAGGTGCTCACCCCGGATTCCTCCCGCTTCTGGCCTGAAGACGACTACCAGACAGGCAGGGGACAGGCCAGTTTTGACAAGCAGTTTCTGCGGGACTACCTTTCTTCCCTTGACTGGGACAAGACCCCTCCTGCCCCGAAACTTCCGGCGGAGATCCTGGAAAAAACAAGTGTCAGGTATCTTGAGGCCGTGGAACGTATCACCGGAAAGAGTTTATCTGTGTGAAATTTTCAGTCCTGCGTTTTGTCCTGTTCTGCCTGGCGGCTGTTTTCATAACCGGCTGCGCTGCCGGAAATGACAGCGGGTCCGGTTTGTCCCGACTCATACAGTCAACGGATGCCTCCATCATGGAGCATCATGTGCAGCGTTCTCTTGTTGATTTGCATGATTTTATTGACAGGCTTTATGCCCGTAATCCGAAATATGAACAGGACCTGCAGCGGCGTCGGGCCAAGGTGGGTTGTATTTTTCAGAAAGGAGTCTGCTCTCGGCTTGATGAATACGACAAATGGACATCAAACCAGTTTCTGACCGCCGCCTTTGAGCAGGAGGAAGAAGGTGACAGGGTGTACCTCCTTGGCCTCGGCCTTACCAAGAGCCTGCAGGAGGCCTATGGCCTGAAGGAAATAGGTTTTTTCTGGACCGGCCTGCAGATTTCACTTGAACGCCTGCAGCGCCTTTATTTCAACCTGAGCCAGGTCAACTGGCGCCTGAAAACCTATCGTGATGAAAAGGGAGATCTTCTTTTTCTAACCAATGGCATGTCGGAAAACGGCTATCTCAATATGGGTTATGAAGTCATCATGACCCGCATCCTGACCCGCATCGAGGACGATATTTTCCTGCGGGGCGGCCTTCCCCAGATGTATATGTTCAAGGTGCCGACTTTTTTTCTGTCAATTTTGATGTGAGTTTTAAGGTTGAAGGTAAAGGCGAAAAACCTGGAACAACAATTCCTGTGGGGCAGTCTGTTCCCTTACAATCGTAAAATATTCCCGCTTGGCGCCCATGATTTTGATTTTTATGCGAACGTCGCTCTGCACTGTTGTTTCGATTGACTTGCAGACAGCCTCTTCGCAGCCGTCAGTATCCCCCTTGATGACAAGCTCAAGTCTGGGGAAGGAGTCGTCTTGATGTTGTTCACTCCTGGAAAATGGGCTGCTCTTTTGTTTCTTCTTTTTGTGTTGCCTTGTGCTATGGGGCATCCGTCCCCCTGGAAAAAACAATATTACCATACCAGGCGGTGGCGCTTTCGCCGGTATTGTCCGAATCGGTCATGATGGCAATGCCGGAAATCATCGGAGGCTCTTCACCAAAGGCCTTGCGGTAATCCTCGGCAATATTTCTTGTCTCGGAAATCCACTGGTTTTTCTTTTCATCGCCGCTTTGCAGAACGATCATCTTCACCCTGTCGGTAAAAGGGTTAGGAGTGATCAGCTCAGGAGGCGCCTTGCTCGCCCATATATAATTGATGGCATTAATGGGCGGGTACTCTCCGTAAAAAAGTTTGATGGTGTTGAATTTGACCCGCTCCCAGAATCCGACCTTGTCCCTGTCATAGGCAAAGGTGATATAGATTCTGGCCGGGTAATCATCCCCTTGTTTTTTACTGATATCCCCTTTTTCGTACACATTGGCAATCTTCCAGCTCCACGAGAGAAGGGGGTGTTCCAGTGGGTTTACCGTTAGTTTGCGGGTAAGCCCGGAAGAAGAGGCGTGGCTTTCGGCCTGGACAACAAAGATGCCGTTGTCATTGACCAGTCGGTAGACGGTATGGGTTTCGATATCCTTGAATTCAAGGGGCTGCCAATCCTCCGGCAGAGCGGCATTGCTGTTTGAGGCGGAGAAGTTGCCGGCAATGATGGTCGATCTTTCTTTCGCGGTGCAGGGAAGGGAAGAAAGACCGGCAATAATGAAGCAGCAAAGAAGGGCATATCTCATGGTAATTTCCTCCAAAAAATTCATTTTAAATAGTATCATATAATTTTTTTCTTTTCTTTTCCATCAATTCATTGGTAGGTATTATAAAAGTACGTTATGGTATCTTTTTTTTCATGCGAGGAGCATGATGGAGCAAAATGAAGAAGTAAAATGAAAATTATCTGTCAGAAAAGGAGGAGTCATGTTTTTACGTTCGCCTATTTCTAAAAGTTTTGTTGTTGGTTCATTATTCCTTTCCACCGCTTTTTTCTCCTTCCCACCTTCCCATGTTGAAGCCCAGAGTTGGCTTGAAAAGGGCCTGAATATTTTTCAATCCGTTAAACAAGGCAATGTGGCCCAGGAACTCACCGTGGGTGACATGGCAGGGGCTTTCAAGGACGCCCTGCGTATCGGTTCCGGCAATGTTGTCAGCCGGCTGGGAGCTGTTGATGGTTTCAACGCTGATTCAGCTATCCATATCCCGCTTCCTGACGAACTGGGCAAGGTCAAATCCATGTTGAGCAAGGTCGGCATGTCGCAGTCCATGGATGACCTGGAACTTAAGCTCAACCGGGCGGCCGAGGCGGCAACTCCTAAGGCCAGGGAGCTTTTTTCCCAGGCAATATCCGACATGACTTTTGATGATGTCAAACAAATATACAATGGTCCCGAAGATTCGGCCACCCAGTATTTTCGCGGCAAAATGTCACCTGACCTTATCAAAGAAATGGATCCCATTATTGACGGGAGTCTTTCCGAGGTCGGCGCCATTCAATCCTATGATACTGTCATGGGGCAATACAAGGCTCTGCCTTTTGTGCCTGATGTCAAAGCTGATTTGAAAAATCATGTGTCTGAAAAAGCTCTGGACGGCGTGTTTTATTATCTGGCAAAAGAGGAAGCAGCCATTCGCAGTGATCCGGCCCGGCACACCACTGATTTGCTGAAACGGGTTTTCGGCGGTAAATAACGGGCAGTAAAGTGGATATTTAGTTTAATGGTAACATCCCCCACCCAACCCTCCCCCCTCAGGGGGGAGGGTTGGGGAGGGGGGATAACGGTTGTGTCATTGAAAAGATATTGTAATATTTAAGTATTTTCTAAAATTCTAAAATTGTATTTTTTCATTTTTGTCCTTGACATATATGTACCACGTTGTGTTATGTGTGTGTCCTGTAATTGATGAGGGAAGGGTTTTATTAACCACAAAACATGAAAAGGAGGAAAAGGAGAGAAAGAAGCCAAAATGCTCCTTTACTGCCGTATCCGGCTGGAAGAACGTCTTTGCTTAAAAGGGGACAGTCGGTGCACACTCATGGAGAGAGGGAGATAAAGGGGTACGTCGAGCTGGCATGACAATACGTCATCCGGCGTAATTAATTGAAAAAAAGGAGAAACAAAGGTGAAAAAGATTCTGAGCTCTCTTGCCATAGGCTTACTGTTACCGTCCATGGCAATGTCAATGGAAATTTATAAGAAAGATGATGTCTCGTTAAGCGCAGGCTGGTGGGGACAGGCCTGGTATCAGTATGTAGAGAATATGGACACCGATGGTGATCTTGCATATGATGACAGCCTGAACGATTTTCTCATACGCCGCAGTTATTTTTATCTGAAAGGTACTGTCACCCCTGATCTGAGCTTTTTTGTCCATTTTGCCAGCGACAAGGTTGGCATGGATGAGATTACAAACGATTCGGGCAAAGGTCTTGGTAGCGGCATCGCTCTGCGTGATGGCTGGATCAATTATAAGATAAAAGGCGATGATCTCATGGTGCAGGTCGGTCGTATGTATGTGCCTTTTACCCGCAATTACGGCACCACCTCCACCAAGTCCATGTTGACCGTTGATCTGGACTGGGGTCAGGGCGGGTTGCGCAGCGGCATTTTTTACCCGAGTAATATTGGCCGTGACGATTCCATCACCCTGTGGGGTAATGTTCTGGACGATAAGTTGCAGTACCGCTTCATGGTGGGAGATGGTGAAGAAGATGATGCGAAAAATCCCGATGACAATATGCGTTATGCCGGACGTTTGAGCTATAATTTCTTTGATCCGGAAACCAACTGGTTCAACTCAGGCACCTATCTGGGAGCCAAACATGTCCTTGCTTTGGGCTTTGGTTTCGATTTTCATGAAGATATCACCGTGGGTGGCGAAGAAGATGATTATTCCGCCTGGACTGTTGACGTGCATTTCGACCAACCCATGGCTGGTGGCGACAATTTGACCCTTGCCGCCTCTTATATTGATGTTGAACATAGTGCCAATGCTATTTCCTGGACTGATTGGAGCGCCGGAGACGACGGTGCTCTGGTTTCCCTTAAGGCCGGTTACTATTTCGGCAGCAAAATTGGACCGGGGAACCTGCAACCATATGCCGGTTACCAGAACATTGACTCTGATGAAAGCGGTGACGACGATACTGATATCTATAGTGTTGGTCTGAATTATTTCATCAAGGGTGCGGGCAACAAGATCACTTTGGATGCGACCTTTATCGATCAGGGTGAGGACGATGGCGATTTATCTATGACTCAGGACAATACCATTGTCACCCTGCAGTTCGCCGCCGGCTTCTAAGCAGCATTGAACTGATTGGTTAAGAATGGAACGGTCTCATTGAGACCGGAAAGGCCACGGAGAGAAAGTCTCCGTGGCCTTTTTTTGGTGCGCATTGCGCACCCTACGTGTTCTTCGGGGTTAACAATCATTCATCAAATCGACAGTCTCTGCGTCTTTTTGCCGGAAAACACTTTGCCGATTATCCAGCCGAAGAAAAATACACCGCCGCCGGCCAGGAACCATTTGATGAATCCGGATTGTTTCATGCCGGAATTCTCGTTGCGCAGCACATCAACTTCCGAGGTGAGGATGGTG